>DASTSX010000136.1:0-11095 GCA_035760455.1 Gemmatimonadaceae bacterium
GCGCGAGTCGATCGAGATGTACGCCGGCAAGCGGGACGACCTGGCGGAGAAGGAGCGCGCCGAGGTCACGATCCTCGAGGCGTACCTTCCCGCGTCGGTGAGCGACGACGAGCTGCGCGCCGCGGTGCGCACCGCCATCGCCGGCGGCGCCACGCAGATCGGCGCGGTGATGGGCAGGGTGCTGCCGCAGTTCAAGGGCCGCGCCGAGGGGAGCACGATCAATGCGATCGCGCGCGAGGAGCTGAGCAAGCAGGGGTGACGGTGGGGGCTTCGGTCGGTCGGATCAACCCGAACGGACGCCGCGCGTCGTTCGGGTTTTTCGTCCCGGGACGCGAGGGGCGATGAACGCGCACGCGCTCGGCATTCTCGAGTATCCGAGGCTGCTCGACGTGGTGGCGGGCTTCGCCGCGTCCGCGCCCGGCGCCGCACGTGTGCGCAGGCTCGCGCCGCGCGCCGATCTCCCGTGGCTGGAGACGGAGCACCGGCGCGTCGCCGCCGTGCGCGGCCTGCTTGGTGGCGACCTCCCGTGGCATCCGGAGCCGGTGCCGGAGCTCGGCGCGGCGCTCCAGCGACTCCGCGTCGCCGGGATCATGTGGACGTCGCACGAGCTGCTCGCGGGCGCGGTGCTGCTGCGGTCGTCGCGGCGGACGCGCGAGGCGTTGCGCGACGAGCGGCGACCCGCCGTGCTCCGTGCCGTCCTCGCGCCGCTCGTCGACCGGCTCGTGGCGGCGCGGTCGGAAGAGGAACGGATCGAGCGCGCCATCGGCGAGGACGGCCTCGTGCGCGACGAGGCGTCGCCGGCGCTGCGGCGCATCCGTCGCGAGCTGCGCGCGTCGCACGGAGAGCTCGTCCGCATCCTCGAGCGCGTGATGGGGAGCCTCGAGGCACATCATCGGGCCCCCGACATGTCGGTGACCGTCCGCGAGGGCCGCTACGTCATCCCCGTGCGTCGCGAAGGCGTGCGGCAGGTGGGCGGCATCGTTCACGGCGCGTCGGGCACCGGCGGTACGCTGTTCATCGAGCCGCCCGCGGCGATCGAGTTCGGCAACCGCATCCGCGAGCTGGAGGGCGAGGAGCAGGAGGAGGTCGAGCGCGTGCTGCGCGAGCTCACCGACGTGCTCCGCCCGCTCCGCGACGCGATGATCGACGGGCTCGACGCGCTCACCGAGCTGGACTCGCTGTACGCGCGCGCGCGCTACGCGGTGCGCTACGAGTGCACCCCCGCCACGCTGGCGATCGCGCGGGACGGATTCGACATCCGGGACGGCCGACATCCGCTCCTGCTCTCGAAGGGAACGGAGGTCGTGCCGTTCAGCCTCGGTCTCGCACCGGACGAGCGCACGCTGCTCGTGTCCGGACCCAACACGGGCGGCAAGACCGTGTTCCTCAAGGCGCTCGGCCTCATCTCGGCCATGAGCCAGGCGGGCATCCCCGCGCCCGTGGGCGCCGAGAGCCGCGTGCCCGTGTTCGACGACGTCTTCGCCGACATCGGCGACGAGCAGTCGATCGAGGCGAGCCTGTCCACGTTCAGCGCGCACCTCAAGAATCTCTCCGAGATCCTGCGCCTCGCGACGCGCGACTCGCTGGTGCTGATCGACGAGCTGGGCTCGGGGACGGACCCGCAGGAGGGCGCCGCGCTGGGCTGGGCGATTCTCGAGTCGCTCACTACGCGCGGTAGCACGACGCTCGCGTCGACCCACCTCGGCCAGCTCAAGGAGCTCGCGACCCAGGTGCCCGGCGTCGTCAACGCGTCGCTGCAGTTCGACGCCGTGCTGCTCGCGCCGACCTATCGACTGGTCAAGGGCGTGCCGGGCCGCTCGTACGGCATCAGCATCGCGCGTCGCCTCGCGCTCCCCGCCGAAGTGGTCGCGCGCGCCGAGGAGCGGGTTCCACAGGGCGAGCGCGACATGGCGGCGCTCATCGAGCGTCTCGAGCGGAAGGAGAAGGAGCTCGAGGAGCGGGAGCGTGAAGCGAGAGCGATGCAGAACGATGCGCGCGATCGCCTCGCCAACGTCGGCAAGCGCGAGCACAACGTGCGCGAGCGCGAGCGCACCGTCGAGAAGGAGAGCCGCAAGGAGGCGCGCAGGTACGTGCTCGAGGCGCGCGCCGAGATCGAGCGGACGATCAAGGAGCTCAAGCGAAAGGGCGCGGCGGCGGCCGACGACGCGATCGAGGAAATGGGCCGCGACGCCCGCCGCCGCGCCGAAGAGATGGCGGCGAAGCAGGCGGACGTGCTCGACCGCCTCTCGACCGAGGAGCGCGCCGCGGAGCGCCGGCGTGGTCGCGTTCCCCCCACGGAGCGTGGAGCGGTCGCCATCCAGGACGCCGTCGAGGTCGGGACGCTCGGCGGCAAGATCGGGCGCGTACTCGACATCCGCGGCAAGGAGGCCGTGGTCGTGGTGGGCTCGCTCAAGCTCACCGTCCCTCTCGAGTCGTTGCGGAAGACCGACGCGCCGCAGGAGACGGCGGTGAGCTACGTCGGCGACGCCCCCGAGGTGCACGCCAGCACGGAGATCAACCTGCTCGGGCTCCGCGCCGACGAGGCGGAGAGCGCCGTCATGCAGGCGCTCGACAGCGCCGTGCGCGCCGACCTCAAGAGCTTGCGCATCATCCACGGGAAGGGCACTGGGGCGCTGCGCGAGGTCGTGAACGAGATGCTCCGGAAGGACACGCGCGTGCGCGAGTTCCGCATGGGCGCGTGGAACGAGGGTGGCGCGGGCGTCACGATCGCGGTGTTCGCATGATCCCGGACGAGACGGTCGAGCGGGTCCGCGAGAGCGCCGACATCGTCGCCGTCATCGGCGAGTACGTCGAGCTCAAACGCCAGGGCACCGACTATCGCGGCCCGTGCCCCTTCCACCAGGGCACCCACCGCAACTTCTCCGTGTCGCCGAAGAAGGCGATGTACTACTGCTTCGTGTGCCACGAAGGGGGCGACGTCTTCAACTTCCTCACGAAGCGGCTCGGCGTCGATTGGCCGACCGCCGTGAGGATGGTCGCCGAGAAGTCGGGCATCGAGGTGGTGGAGACGCAGAGCCGACGCCCCGATCAGAAGGACGACCGCGATCCGCTCTGGGAGGTCAACGGGGCGGCCGCCGACTACTTCCGGCGCATGCTCTGGGACGACGATCTCGGCCGCGACGCGCGCACCTATCTGGAGCAGCGCGGCATCCCGCGCGAGCTCGCGGACCGGGTCGGCCTCGGCTTCGCGCCTCGCGAGATCGGCTTGATGCGCACGCATCTCGCCACACTCGGCTTCGACGACGAGCGGATGACGCAGGCCGGCCTGCTCGTCGTGCCCGAGGAGGGGACCGAGCCCCGTCCTCGGTTCCGCGGCCGGCTGATCTTCCCGATCTACGATCTGTCGAATCGAGCCGTGGGTTTCGGCGGCCGGCTGCTCGGACCCGGCGAGCCGAAGTACCTCAACTCGGCGGAGTCCCCGATCTTCAGCAAGGGCCGCCTGCTGTACGGATTGAACTGGGCCAAGCAGGCCGCGCGCCGCGACGAGCGCATGCTCGTCGTGGAGGGCTTCTTCGACGTCGTGCGTCTCATCGGCGCGGGAATCGAGTCCGTCGTCGCACCGATGGGCACGGCGTTGACCGAGGATCAGGCGAAGCTCGTCCGTCGCTACACCAGCCATGTGTATCTGCTCTACGACTCGGACAAGGCGGGGCTCAAGGCCACCTTCCGCTCCGGCGACGAGCTGTTGCGGCAGGGTGCCTCCGTGCAGGTCGTCACCCTCCCCGAGGGCGAGGATCCGGACAGCTTCGTCCGCACGCACGGCGCGCGCGGCCTCGAGGCGCAGATCGCGACGTCGATCGACGTCTTCGAGCGCAAGATCCAGATCCTCGAGCGCGGCGGGTGGTTCGCCGATCTGCGCCGCAAGCGGCAAGCGCTCGACCGGCTGCTCCCCACGCTACGCGCGACGAGCGACTCGCTGACGCGCGACATGTATCTCGGCCACGCGAGCGCGGCGGCCGGCGTGTCGCGTGAGATGCTCGAGCGGGAGCTGGCGGCTCCCGGCGGCAGCCGGCGGACGGCCCGCGCCGAGGCACCCGCATCACCCAGGCGCGAGCCGCCGGGGCCGCCCGCAGAGGATGCGCCGAGTCCTCGTCTCGGTGATCGCCGGGCGGGTGAACGTCGGCGGGCAGCGCTCGAACCCGGGGCGATCTCCGAGCGGGAGCTGCTCCGCGTGCTCCTGCACGTGCCGTCCGAGTTCGAGCGGGTCGTCGAATCCGTGGGCGCGGAAAACTTTCGCGATCGCGACCTGCGAGCGATCTTCCTTGCCATGGCGAAGCACGGGTCGGACGCAGGTGCCGACGCGTTGGCGGCCGATCTGGACGAGGACGCAGTGACGACGCTCCAGGAGCTGCTGGAGGAGCAGGGGGGGCTCGACCACGCTGACGCGACGGTGACCGGCGCGCTCGCTCGCATGCGCGCGCAGGAGATCCGGGAACGGCTGCAGGAGCTCCAGCGTCTGCTCGCGATCGCGAACCCGGTGGAGCAGGATCAGCTCCTCCGGGAGAAGAATGCACTCGCCAAGGAAGAGCGATCGCTTCGAGGAGCGCAGCATTGGGCAGCCGTGCAGAGTAAGGAAAGTCGAGGACGCCACTGACGACGCGCTTCGCATCGATGCAGTATCGATAGGCTTGCCGACGACCGGCAAACCGCTCACCGACGAACCGCCCCTCATGCATCCTGACGTCCAATCGCTCCTCGCCGTCCAGCGTGACGACCTCGAGATCTACGGTCTCGAGACGCGCTTGTCGGCGCTCGCGCCCCGGCTCGCGGCGCTCGAGAACGAGCGCGCCCGGTCCGCCCAGGAGCTCGAGCGCGCCCGGAAGGCGATCGAGGTCGAGGAGGCACGACTGCGCGAGACGCACCGCCGCGTCGAGACCCACCGGCAGCTCGTGGAGCGCAGCCAGCGCCAATACGAGAGCGTCACCTCGCCGCGGGAAGCCACCGCTGCACTCACGCAGCTCGAGCAGACGAAGCGCATGGCGGACGACAGCGAGCGCGACGCGGCACAGGTGCAGGGACGCATCAACGAGATGCGCCATCACGTCGCCGACCTCGAAACGGCGTTGTCCGACGTGGAGAGTCGCCAGACCGAGGCGCGGTCGGCGATCGATGCCGAGCGGAGCGACATCGAGTCTCATCTCGCCGAGGCGCGCGCCAAGCGAGAGCTCACCGCGCAGGGCGTACCGCGCCCCATGCTCGCGAAGTACGACAAGGTCCGCTCACGCCGGCGCGCCGAAACGCTCTTTCCCCTGCGTGGACCGTCGTGCAGCGCGTGCGACACCGCGATTCCCACCCAGCGCCGCGCCGTCATGGCCGCGTCGGGGACGGTCGAGATGTGTGAGGGCTGCGGCGCGCTCCTGTACGCGGGGGAATGACGACGCGCTGACCGTTGTTCGTGCCTCGCGCCGAGCCTAGCTTCCGGGCATGACCGCGTCCGCTCCCGCCCCTGCCGCCCGCCCGCGCACGCGTTGGATCCTGCCGCAGCAGCCCGATCCCGACATGGTGCGGGGCCTCTGCGACGAGCTGCTCCTCCCGGAGCCGATCTGCCGCCTGCTCGCGACGCGCGGCCACGTCCCCGCGGAGCTCGCCAAGCGCTACCTGCGCCCGCGGCTCGATCAGCTGCTTCCGCCGGAGCAGCTCCTCGACCTCGGACGCGCGGTCGAGCGGATCGCACGCGCCATCCAGGGCGGCGAGACGATCCTCGTCCACGGCGACTACGACGTCGACGGCATCTCGTCCACCACGTTGCTCACCAAGGCGTTTCGAGCGCTTGGCGGACGGGTGGTGCCGTTCATCCCACGCCGCCTCGTCGACGGATACGACCTGACCGAGGCGGGAGTACAAGCCGCGCGGGATGCCGGCGCCACCGTCGTCGTGACCTGCGACTGCGGCACCAGCGCCGTCTCACCGGTGCGCGATCTCCAGGCAGCGGGCATCGACGTCATCATCAGCGATCATCACCTGCCGGGTGGCGATCTGCCGAACGCGTACGCGGTGCTCAATCCGAAGCGCCCGGGCTGCCGATCGGAGGACAAGGACCTCGCCGCCGTCGGCGTCGCGTTCAAGCTGGCCCTCGCGGTGACGCGGCACCTCGGCGGCAACGAGAACGTGGTCTTCGGCATGCTCGATCTCGTCGCCCTGGCGACGATCGCCGACATCGCGCCGCTGCGTGGTGAGAACCGCGTGTTCGCGCGCTACGGCTTGAAGATGCTCGCCGACACGAAGAACCTCGGACTGCGCGCGCTGATCCGATCGGCGGGACTCGACGGCAAGCCGCTCACTGCCGGGCGCGTCGGCTACATCCTGGCCCCGCGACTCAACGCCGTCGGTCGGCTCGGCCACGCGCTGCGCGGTGTCGAGCTCCTGACGGCGCAGAGCGAGCACGAGGCGAACACGATCGCGCGCGAGCTCGAGGAGCTCAACGCGCGCCGGCAAGAGATCGATCGTGAGACGCTCGAGCAGGCGCGCCGGCTCGTGGCGACGCTCGATCTCGACGACACCTACGGCATCGTGCTGGCGCAGGAGGGCTGGCACCCGGGCGTGATCGGCATCGTGGCCTCGCGGATCGTCGAGGAGTACGGGCGGCCGACCGTGCTGATCGCACTCGAGGGCGAGGAAGGGAAGGGGTCCGGTCGCTCCATCTCGCGCTTCGACCTCCACGCCGGGATCGGCAGCTGCCGCCAATTGCTGAAGCGGTTCGGAGGCCATCGAAGCGCTGCGGGGGTCACCATCGCCCGCGACCGGATCGACGAGTTCACCCGCTGCTTCAACGAGGCGGCGCGCGCCGTGCTCTCGCCGGACGACCTGGTTCCCGAGCTGCGCATCGATCTCGAGGTCGCGCTGGCCGATGTGACGCCGGGCTTCGAGGCCCTGCTGCGGCATCTCGAGCCGTGCGGCGTCGGCAATCCGTCGCCGATGCTCGTCACGCGCGGCGTCCGGCTCGCCGCGCCGCCGCGCGTCGTCGGCCAGGGCGGGCTCAAGCTCCGGTTCCAGACGGAGGACGCGCCGCTCGAAGCGCTCGGCTGGTCGCTCGGGCACCGCATCGGGGAGCTCGACGTCGATCGCCCGGTCGACATCGCCTTCCGACTCGAGCGCGACGAGTACCAGGGCGTCTCCAGACTGCAGGCCAAGCTGGCGGATTTTCGCACCTGAGCGATGCGCATCGTCGCCGGCCGTTGGCGTGGCAGGAGCATCGTGGCGCCCGACGGCCGTCAGGTGCGTCCCACGGCGGACCGCGTGCGCGAAGCGTGGATGAGCATCGTGGGGCCACTGCTCCCCGACGCCCGCGTGCTCGATCTGTGCGCCGGCTCCGGTGCGCTCGGCATCGAGGCGGTGTCGCGCGGCGCGGCCTGCGCGGACCTCGTCGAGATCGCCCCGCACAGCCTCCGGGCCATCCGGAACAACCTCGAGCTGCTCGGCGCCGGCGACGCCATTCGTGTCCACCGCCAGGACGCGCTGCGCTTCATCGCGACTCTCGAGCCGGGCGCGTACGACATCGCCTTCGCCGATCCGCCCTACGACCTCGAGATGGCCCCCGCGATCGCCGAGCGCTGGCTCGCGGTCCCTTTCGCCACCGTCCTCGGCATCGAGCACCGGCGGACCGAGCGTCTCCCCGGCGACGGCGAGCGCCGCCACTACGGGCAGACGGCGATCACGTTCTATCGGCGTGACTAGCGTCGCCGAGCGCGCGCGATTGCCTTTTGCTCGGACCGAGTCGATCCTTCCCCCGTGCCGAACTCGAGAATCGCCATCTACGCCGGGAGCTTCGACCCGATCACGCGCGGGCACGAGGATCTCATGCATCGCAGCCTGGAGTACGTCGATCGTCTGATCGTGGCCGTGGCGACGAACTCGTCGAAGCAGCCGCTCTTCACGATCGATGAGCGGCTCGAGCTGATTCGGGAGGCGCTCGCGGACGAGCCGCGCATCGACGTGCGGTCGTTCGGCGGGCTGCTCGTGGACTTCGCGCGTGAGGTCGGCGCCAGCCTGCTGATTCGCGGGCTGCGCGCGGTGAGCGACTTCGAGTACGAGTATCAGATGGCCCTCATGAACCGCCACCTCTCGCCACGGCTCGAGACCGTCTTCATGGTCCCGTCGCTCGACACGACGTACATCAGCGCGAGCCTCGTGCGCGAGGTCGCGCGATACGGCGGGGAGGTGGGCGATCTCGTACACCCCCGGGTCGCCGAGGCGCTTCGCTCGAAGATCCCCTTGCGGTGAGCTTCGTCGAGTCGATCCGGGCTCGCGCCGCGGCCCATCGGCGTCGCATCGCCCTCCCCGAGACGGACGACCAGCGCACGATCGACGCGGCCAGCGCACTCGCCGCGGCGGGCGTCGTGGACCCGGTCCTGATCGGCCGGCCGCGCGCCCCGATACGCTGTGAGGTCATCGATCCCGACGCCGGCGGATTGCGCGACGAGGTCGCCGCGGCGCTGTTCGCCGTTCGCGGCGTGAAGGGGATGACCGAGGCGGAGGCCGCCGCCCACGCGCGGGATCCACTGGTCGTCGCCGATGCGCTCGTGCGCTGGGGACGCGTGGACGGATGCGTCGCCGGCGCCGTCCACACCACCGGCGACGTCCTGCGCGCCGCGCTCTGGCTCGTCGGCCCGGCGCCCGGCGTCGCGACGATCTCCAGCGCGTTCTACATGGACGTCGCGCCCTTCCGGTCGGCCGAGCGCGAGGTGCTGACCTTCGCCGACTGCGCCGTCGTGCGGTATCCCACCGCGCCGCAGCTGGCGGACATCGCCATCGCCGCGGCCGTCGACCGGCGGCGGATCGTGGGCGACGAGCCACGCGTGGCGTTGCTCTCCTTCGGCACCAGAGGCAGTGGCGCGGGCGAGAGCGTGGACCTCGTCCGCGACGCCCTCGCGTTGATCCGGAAGAAAGCGCCCGAGCTTGGTGTGGACGGAGAATTGCAAGGGGACGCAGCGCTCGTGGCGGAGGTGGCGGCCCGGAAGGCGCCAGACAGCTCCGTCGGCGGCAGGGCGAACGTGTTGATCTTCCCTTCGCTCGATGCGGGGAACATCGCCTATAAGTTGGTGCAGCGGCTGGCGTTGGCGCGTGCGATCGGACCCATCCTCCAGGGGATGCGTCGTCCGTGCAACGATCTCTCGCGAGGCGCCTCCGCTGAGGACATCTTCAATGTGGCTGCCATCACCGCACTACAGGCGGGCGAGCCGGCGCCCACGGCACTGAACGGGATCCGCCAGGAGACAGGCACATGAGCTTCACGATCAAGAAGGAAGGAGAGATCGTCGTGGTGGATGTTGAGGGACAGCTCATCGTCGGCAATCGACAGGAGCTCAAGCAGAAGGTGCTGGACGAGCTGGAGCGTGGCGAGAAGAAGTTTCTGATCGACTTCGCGCAGACCGGCTACATCGACAGCTCCGGGCTCGGCGTGCTCGTCTCGCTCTCGAAGAAGATCCGCGAGCAGGGTGGAGAGCTTCGCCTCGCCAACCTGAATGACGACCTCAAGACGCTGTTCGAGCTCACCAAGCTCGATACCCTGTTCCAGATCTCGGATACGCGCGATCGCGCGCTGGCGAGCTTCTGATCCTTCGCGTGGCCCGCCTGCGGGCGGGCCACGCACCCGTCGCCACTGGCGCGACGCTCCCACCCGCGCCGCCCACGCCCCCGCCATGGCCGCGTCCCCCCCGTCCGACGCCGGGCTTCGCGTCTCCCTCGAGGTCGAGATCCCGAGCGACGTCTCGTACATCGAGCGCGTCGTCGACCTCATTCGACATCCCTGCGCCGAGCTGGCGTACAACGCACGCCAGCTCGCGCTGAACGTCCCGGTCGCGCTCAGTGAGGCGATCTCGAACGCGATCCTCCGCGCGAATCACGAGCATCCCGACAAACGGGTCCTCGTCCGCGCCGAAGTCGACACGCGGCGGCTCGTCGTCGACGTCCAGGACGAAGGTCCTCCCTTCGACCTCGACGGCAACATCCGGGACGCCACGGATCCCGACAACCTCGAGCGCGAAGACGGCCGCGGGCTCTTTCTCATGCGCGCCCTCATGGACCGCGTCGAGCGCTTCGACTCGAACGGCGCCCCGCCGGGCAACGTCGTGCGCCTCATCCTCAGCCGCGCATGAGCGAGCTGGGCGAGGTCCTCGCTGCCTTCCACGAGGCCACGGGATGCGACGCATCCGTGTGGCGTCGTGACGGTGGCGCGAAGGGCCCGCTCCGCTTCATCGCCGGCACGCGGCGGGCCGATCCGCCGCCCCCGGAGCTGCTCCCGCCGCTCGGCGTCGTCCGCGACGAGGCCACCGAGCGCGGTCGGCTCGTCGTCGTGCCGATCGCCGGACCGCGACCCGCGTGGCTCGTGCTCGGTCCGTGTCCGATCGAGCGCCGCGAGATCGACAGCTACCTCAAATTCCTGCGACCTGTGGTGGCGCAGTATCTCCAGAACACGTTGGAGGTCGAGCACGCCGCCAACGAGCTCGCCGAGCGCTACGAGGAGATCAACCTCCTCTACTCGATCAGCGAGATCCTCGGCCGCACGGTCTCGCTCGAGGAGGGGGCCGCGACCATCCTGCGCGAGGTGAGCGAGACGGTGGGCGCGCACCGCGCATCGATCCTCGTGCACGACCCCGACAACCACACGCTCGCCGTCATCGCGCGGCTCGGCGGCCAGGAAGTGCCGACGCGCCCCATCTCCCTCGACGACGAGTGCAGCGTCAGCGCGCACGTCTTCCGTACCCTTCACTCCATCATCGCCGAGGAAGGGGATATGCTCTGCGAGGCGGAGAAGGGGTTCCGGAAGGGGGCGATGCTGACCGTCCCGATTCTCTGGACGACGCAGGACGGCAGCGAGCCGCTCGGCGTCGTGAACCTCTCCGACCGGCGCTCGGGACAGGCGTTCACGGCCGGTGATCAGAAGCTGGTGACGGCGATCGCGTCCCAGATCGGCGCGGCGATCCAGAACGCGCGTCTCGTCCGGCAGTCGCTCGATCAGCAGCGACTGCAACAGGAGATGCAGCTCGCGCACGACCTGCAGATGAAGCTCCTCCCGGACGCGGGGCACATCGCGCCCGAGGCGACGGTCGCGGCGCGTGTCGTGCCGGCGGAGGAC
>DASTSX010000137.1:0-3537 GCA_035760455.1 Gemmatimonadaceae bacterium
CGATACCGTGGGTGCGCTCGTGAGCGCGATGACCGCCATCCTCGCGCGCGGGCTGGGCGACGAGGCGCGCCGCGAGGCGTGCGAGCTGCTCGCCGCGTTGCACGACATGCCCCGCCACTGGCCGACGGCGGAGCAGGGTCAGAGGGTGAGCACCGAGGAGTGGATGCGCGCGGTCCGCGCCGCCAAGCGGCGCGCACGGGGTGTCCCGCTCCAGTACGCGGCCGGCCAGGCCAGCTTCCGCCACCTGACGCTCGACGTCGACGAGCGCGTGCTGATCCCGCGGCCCGAGACGGAGCAGCTGGTGGAGCTGGTGCTCGAGGCGATGCGCGACGAGCCGGGCGGCATCGTGGTCGACGTCGGCACGGGCTCGGGCGCGATCGCGCTGGCGCTGGCGAGCGAGGGCAACGCGGGACTCGTGATCGGGACGGACATCTCGGTGGACGCGTTGAGCGTCGCGCGCGGCAACCTGGAGCGGTGCGCGTCCGTGCTGCGCACGCCGGTGGAGCTGCGTGCCGGTGCGCTGCTCGCCCCCGTGCACGAGCGGCCGCTGCGCGCCGTCGTCTCGAATCCGCCGTACATTTCGTGGCGGGAACGCGACGCGCTTCCGGCTGGAGTGCGCGACTGGGAGCCCGCTGTCGCGCTCTTCAGCGACGCGGAGGGGATGGCGACGACGGCGCGGCTGGTGCGGGAGGCCGGCGTCGCGCTTGGCGCCGGTGGACTGCTCGCGCTCGAGGTGGACACCCGCCGGGCCTCGACGGCCGCCGAGCTGGTGGCGACGGATGGCGCGTACGGTATGGTGCAGGTGGTGCTGGATCTCACCGGCCGCGAGCGATTCGTGGTCGCCAGACGACGGGAGGCGGAATGATCGAGAACAAGGCCAAGGAGCTCGGCCGGATGATCGGGCAGAGTGCCGAGTACCAGGCCGTGAAGCGCGCGAACGACGCGCTCGGACAGGACGACGCGGCGGTGGCGTTGCTCAAGCAGATGGAGCAGCTCCGCATGAACGCCCAGCAGATGATTCAGCGCGGCGAGCGTCCGACCGAGCAGATGGAGAAGGACCTCGACTCGCTCCTCGGCCAGGTGCAGAGTCAGATGGCCTACCAGCGTCTCGTGTCGGCGCAGGAGAACTTCGACAAGCTGATGGGCCGAGTGAACGAGTGGATCGTCGACGGCATCGAGAAGGGCGCGACGAGCTCCATCATCACGCTGGGATAGCGTCGTGGCGCGCGGCCGCCTGATCGTGTTCGAGGGAGGCGAGGGGTCGGGCAAGTCCACCCAGCTTCGCCTCCTCGCCGATGCGCTGGCGGGCGCGGGGATCGCGCATCGCTGTCTGCGCGAGCCCGGCGGGACCCCGCTCGGCGCCGAGGTCCGGCGACTCGTCCTCGAGCGGGAGTGGAACGTCGATCCTCGCGCCGAGGCGCTTCTGTTCATGGCGTCGCGGGCACAGATGGTCGCCACGGAGCTCCGGCCGGCGCTCGATCGGGGCGAGATCGTCCTCCTCGACCGCTTCTTTCTGAGCACCTACGCCTACCAGATCGGCGGCCGGGCGCTGCCGGAAGCGGACGTGCGCGCCGCGAACGCGTTCGCGACGGCCGGTCTGGTTCCCGACCTCACCCTCCTGCTGACGTTCCCCGTGGCCCACGGGCTGGCTCGCGCCGCGGAGCGCTCCGAGGTCCACGACCGGATGGAGCGCGAGGGGCAGGCGTTCCACGAGCGGGTGGCCGAGGCGTTCCTGGCGTTCGCGGCGCCCGAGTGGCAGCGGGCGCATCCTGAGTGCGGCCCGATCGTCTCTATCGAGGCGGCGGGAAGCGAGCGGGACGTGGCGGGGCGCATCCGGGCGGCGCTCGCGGCGCGATGGCCCGGAACTTTCCCCGACATCGAAGCATCTGATCACTGATGGCCGCGGTCGCACTCGCGGTCGAGCACTCGACGCGGGAGCGGGATGCGATCACGTGGGATAGTAGCGGCGGCGGTACTGTCGAGCGCGCTGGTATCGGGCGGCTGGCTGATCGAGCGCGAGGCGGAAGCGCGCTCGCCCCTCGACGCGAGCGCTGGCGCGCGCCTGTTCGATCAGGTCGTGAGCCACGTACGCCGCGACTACGTGGACACGCTGTCGGACTCGCTGCTCTACCGGAAGGCGGTCGCGGGCGTGCTCGGGGAGCTGCACGATCCGCACACGGTCTTTCTCGACCAGCGGCGCCTGAGCCGGCTGGACGAGAGCACGAGCGGCCACTACGCGGGCGTGGGGATCCAGATGGACGTGCGCGACAGCGGGATCACCGTCGTCGCGACCCTGCGCAATACACCCGCCGAGCAGGCGGGAATGGCGTCGGGCGATCGCATCATCGAGATCGACGGCAAGTCCGCGCTCGGCCTGACGGCCGAGGAAGCGCTGAAGACGCTGCGCGGGCCGGCGGGGACGCGTGTGCGGGTCGTGGTCGAGCGCCCGGGAGTCACGGCGCCGCTCACGTTCACGCTCACCCGCCGCGAGATCCAGGTGAACCCGGTGCAGCACGCCATCCTGCTGCAGGACGGCGTCGGCTACGCCGACCTCACGGTGTTCAGCAGCGAGGCCGCGATCGATCTGTCCCGCGCGATCGATTCGCTCCGCGCCGCCGGCGCGCGGTCGCTCGTGCTCGACCTCCGCGGCAATCCCGGTGGCTTGCTCGACCAAGGGATCGGCGTGGCGGATCTGTTCCTCGATGCGGGCCAGGCGATCGTCTCGACGCGGGGGCGCACGGCGGACGAGAATCGCGCATTCGCGGATCGCGGCCCGCAGCGCTGGGCCGACATGCCGCTCGTGGTGCTCACCGACAGCGGCTCGGCGTCGGCGAGCGAGATCGTCGCCGGCGCGCTGCAGGATCACGATCGTGCGCTCGTGGTCGGCACCGCGACGTACGGGAAGGGAAGCGCGCAGCGCGTGTTCCGTATCCGCGACGGCGCGGTCAAGCTGACGACGGCGCTCTGGTACACGCCGAACGGCCGGAGCATCAACCGGCCCCGCACGGCACCGCCGGGCGTGTTGGAGGCCGACGACGAGCCGGCCGTGCCGGACAGCACGAAGCCGCGGCCGAAGTTCAGGACCGACGCGGGGCGCACCGTGCTCGGTGGCGGCGGGATCGTGCCCGACGTCGTGGTGCCGAGCCGTGTGGTGACGAAGCACGAGAAGGCGCTGCAGGAGGCGCTGGGCGCCAAGACCCCGAGGTTCCGCGACGCGATGGTGGACTATGCCATCGCGCTGAAGGCGTCGCGGAGCATCACGAGCCCGGAGTTCACGGTGACGCCGGAGATGCGCGCCGAACTGTATCGCCGTCTGCAGAGCCGGGGCATCGTCGTGGATCGCGCGGTCT
The DNA here is from genome assembly GCA_035760455.1 of Gemmatimonadaceae bacterium. Classification (GTDB taxonomy): domain Bacteria; phylum Gemmatimonadota; class Gemmatimonadetes; order Gemmatimonadales; family Gemmatimonadaceae; genus AG11. The sequence continues at coordinate 3,351 of DASTSX010000137.1, forward strand.
ACGATTCCGCCCAGACGCTCGTCACGCGCGCGCTCGCCGGCCAGATCACGCGCTTCGTCTTCGGCACGAACGCGGAGTTCGCGCGCTCGCTGCGGGAGGACGCGGACCTCGCGAAGGCGCGCGAGCTGCTTCGCGGGGCGTCCACTCCGGCCGAGCTGGTTCGGCGCGTGGGACGCGGATCGACGTG
>DASTSX010000138.1:0-2066 GCA_035760455.1 Gemmatimonadaceae bacterium
GAGGTCCTGCATCCACAGCGTGGCGCGCTTGCCCACGGTCGTGGGCTGCGCCGGCTGCAGGTGGGTGTAGCCCAGCGTGGGCTCGTCGCGCCATTCGCGCGCGAAGGCGGCGAGGGCGCGCAGCACGCGCACGATGCGGCCGCGCAGGAGCACCATCCCGCGCCGCATCAGGATCAGGTCCGCGTTGTCGGTGACGAACGCGCTGGTCGCGCCGAGGTGGATGTACTTGTGGGCGGCCGGCGCCGCATCGCCGAAGGCGTGCACGTGGGCCATGACGTCGTGCCGGAAGCGGCGCTCGTACACCGCCACCTTCTCGAAGTCGATGTCGTCGAGGTGGGCGCGCATCTGGACGAGGGCCTCGTCGGGGATCGGCACGCCCAGCGCCTGCTCGGCTTCCGCCAGCGCGAGCCAGAGCTGCCGCCAGAGCCCGTGCCGTGCCTGCGGCGACCACAGCTCGAGCATCGCCTTGGAGGCGTAGCGCTCCGCCAGGGGAGACGAGTAGCGGTCGTGCGCCGTCATCGGATGAAGAAATCCGTCGTGAAGATGTTGCCCTCGTGCTCGAGGAAGACGCGAATCGTGCCCCGTCCCGCATAGTAATCGAGCGCGCGCGAGACGTCCTCGGCGCTCGTGATCGGCGTGCGGTTGATCTGCACGATCACGTCGCCCGGCGACATGCCCAGCTCCGAGGTGATGCGCTCGCTCGCCCGGTAGATGAGCGCTCCGCGCGCCGAGCGGATGGCGCGCTCGGCGCGGATGGCGGGCGTGAGCGTCACGAGCTCCAACTCGCGCAGGACCTGGACCTTCGGCGCGCTGACCTCGGGCAGATCGGCGATCGTGACCGACAGGTTGGTCTCCGACCCGCCGCGACGCACCACGAGGGGAACCTGCTCGCCGACCCGCAGATCGAGGAGGGCGGCGTCCCAGTCGAAGCGGTTCCGCACCGGTCGCGCGCGCACCCGAACGATCACGTCGCCGCGGCGAAGGCCGGCGCGCTCGGCGGGCGAGCCCGGCGTGACGCCAGCCACCGTGGCGCCGCGCGCGATGAGCTCGCGCGGGTTGGCCGTCCGCGGCTCGTCGAGCCGCACGCCGATCCACGGCCGACGCACGCGCCCGTGCGCGAGCAGGTCGTCGGCCACGCGGCGCGCGCGGTTGATCGGGATCGCGAAGCCGAGTCCGATCGAGCCGCCGCCGCTCGTCGAGTAGATCGACGAGTTCACACCGATGACCTCGCCCGTGGCGCTCACCAGCGGTCCGCCCGAGTTGCCGGGATTGATCGACGCGTCCGTCTGGATCATGTCGAAGTACGCCGACGGTCCCTCGCCGCGCGCCACGAGGTTCCGACCGACGCCGCTGATGACGCCCGCCGTGACGCTCGGCTCGGAATTGCCCAGCATGAAGCCGTACGGATTGCCGATCGCGATCGCCCACTCGCCGACGAGCAGGTTGTCGCTGTCGCCGATCGGCGCCACCGGGAGGTTCGCCGCGTTGTCGACCTTGATCACGGCGAGATCGTTCATCTCGTCGGTGCCGACCGTCGTCGCGGGATATGTCGTGCCGTCGCGCAGCATGACCGAGAGACGCGTCGCGCCCGCGATGACGTGCGCGTTCGTGACAATGACGCCGTCGGCGCGCACGATGAAGCCCGTGCCGAGGCCCGCCTGGGTCTGCGTTCCCGATCGCCCGCCGAAGAGCGACTCGAATGGATCGGCCGCGACGCGCTGCACGACTTCCGTCTGCACCGTCACGACCGCTGGCGCGACCTTCGCCACGGCTTCGGTGATCGCGGTGCGGCGCGAGGCCGGCACGGAGGCGCGCGCCTCGTCGGCGGTACGAGTGACCTGCGCCGCCGAGCTCTGACGGGCATCGGAGCACGCGGCGACTGCCGCCAGCACGAGCGCGATCGCTCCGGTTCGCATCACGAGGTGGGCCATGCGCGGCGAAGGCGAGCGACGTCGCCGAGGAACTCGTCGATGCCGCGGTCGGTGAGAGGATGCACGAGCAGGTCGCGGCAGAAGTCCGCCGAGATGGCGACGGCGTCGGCGCCCGCGATGGCGCACGCGCCGAAG
>DASTSX010000139.1:0-14991 GCA_035760455.1 Gemmatimonadaceae bacterium
ACGACCTCGAGGCTGGCGTGTTGGCACTCCACCTCGAGGGTCCGCCTGGTGAGCAAGGCGATCGTACCGTGGATCCGGCGCCCGTCGCCGCTCGTCAAACGGACTGAGTCGCCGACGGCGAGCCGCTTCACCGTCGCATGGTGCGCGGCGCTCTCGTCGAGCGCGACGCGGCCACGCCACTCGCCCGGGGCGAAGAACGTCGCTACGACCGTGCGACCCGCGCCGTCCACCAGCTCCCCTCGACGTCCTCCGCCACCACGCGCCAGTCGCCGTGCGCCAGGGCCGCCAACATCGACTCACGTTCGTCGACGAGGATTCCGCTGAGGATCGCCTCGCCGTCCGCGGTCAGCGACTCCCGGATCGCCGGCAGCAGCTCGAGCAGCACCGACGAGAGAATGTTCGCGAGGACGACGCGTACCGGGGCGACGAGCGGCAGCAGGACCGCCGCGTCGCCCTCGAGCACCGTCACGCGCCCGGAGACGCCGTTGCGCGCGACGTTCTCGACGGCGTTGGCGATCGCATCGTGATCGATCTCGATCGCGGCAACCTGACCGGCGCCGAGCTTGGCCGCGGCGATGGCCAGCACGGCGCTGCCGGCCCCCAGATCCGCGACGCGGTCGCCGGCGCGAATCGTCGCCGCGAGGAGCCGCACCACGCCGCGCGTCGTCTCGTGCTCGCCCGTGCCGAACGCCATCTCGGGCTCGATGATCACCACTCTCGACGGATCCCGTCCCTCCGCGAGCCACGGCGGCACGATCGAGAGCGCGCCGAGGTCGTGAGCGCCGACGCCCTTCTTCCACTCCTCCGTCCAGTCCACGGCCGCGATGCGCGACGTGGCGACGGTCGATCCGGGAGCGGCGCGCTGGACCGCGCCGATCACGTCGTCGGCGCCGACGTCGTCGGGAAAGTGGGTCACGAGCTCCTCGCCCACTTCCTCGACGCCGAGCGATCCCAGCTCGAACAGCGCGGCGAGCGCGGCCTCGCGATTCGGCCCGGCGCTCACCCGCACGGCGAGCCAGCTCACGCGCCGAGCGCTTCCTTCATCTTCGCCCAGAACCCCTTGCCGCGATCCGCGGGCACCGCCTGCTGGATCTTGGCGAGCCGCTCGATGATCTGCTCCTCCTCGGGCGAGAGCTTCTCGGGGGTCCAGAGCTGCACGCGGACGTGCAGGTCGCCGGTACCGCTCGAGTTCACACGCGCGAGCCCGCGGCCTCGCAGGTGGAAGAGCTGGCCGCTCTGCGTGCCGGGCGGGATCGCCAGGGCGACGCTCGACGTCACGGTCGGCACGTCGAGGGTCGCGCCCAGCACGAGCTGCGGGTACGTGACGAGCAGCTCGGTATAGAGATCCTCACCGTCGCGCTCGAAGCGCGGATCGTCGGCGACGTCGAACACGACGTGCACGTCGCCCCGCTCGCCGCCGCGCTGCGCGGCATTCCCGACGCCACGCATGGTCATGTACTGGCCGGTGGCCACACCGGCGGGGATGGCGACCTTGATCGTCTTCTCCGTGCGGGTGCGGCCGTCGCCACGGCACTTTTTGCACTGCGACTCGATGATCTTGCCGTCGCCCTTGCAGGTCGGGCAGGGCGCGACCGTGACGAACTGGCCGAAGAACGAGCGCTGGGCGCGACGCACCTCGCCCTGACCGCCACACGTCGGACACTGCTGGGCCTTGCTGCCGGGCTCCGCGCCGCTGCCCCGGCAGCGATCGCACGGATCGAGCACCTTGAGGGTGATCTGCTTCTCGACGCCCGTCGCGACTTCGGCGAGCGTGAGGGGCACCGTGAGCTTGACGTCGGTGCCCGAGCGCGTGCCTCCCTGCCCCCGACCGAACAGGTCCTCGAGACCGGAGAAGTTCCCGAAGTCGCGCATGAAGATCCCGAGCGCTTCGGAGAGATCGACGTGGTGGAAGCCGCCGGCGCCGCCGCGCAACCCCGCCTCGCCGTACCGGTCGTAGGCCGCTCGCTTCTGGGGATCCCGGAGCACGTCGTACGCCTCGGTGATCTCCTTGAACTTCTCCTCGGCATCCTTCGACCCGTTGTTGCGGTCGGGATGGTAGGTCATCGCAAGCTTGCGATACGCCTTCTTGATGTCATCGTCCGACGCGCCGCGTTCGACGCCGAGGACGCCGTAAAAATCAGCCATGATGCAGTTCGATGTTCAGAATCGGGCGCCGACGAGCGGCGGCCACTCGATTCAAAGTAAATCGCTCAACAAGCGAGACGTGTGCTGCACGAGCGCGATCACCTTCTCGTACGGCATGCGCGTCGGTCCGATGACGCCGATCACTCCCGCGAGCGCGCCGGCGTGGTACTCTGCCGTGACCACGGTGAACTGGTCCAGGCGCGGGTCGCCGTGCTCACCACCGATCGTGATGCTGACGCCCGGGCGCGCGTCGGCGCTGTGCTTCCGCCGGAGCGCATCGGCCAGCCGTGCGGGCTCTTCCGTGAGCGAGAGCAGCCGACGCAGGTTGTCGGCGCCGCTGAACTCGGGCTGCTCGGCAAGCACGCTCGCCTGCCCGACGATCACGCTGCCTTCGCCGATCGGCAGCGCCGCGTCGAACAGCTGCTCGCCTTCCTGCACGAAGATGTTGAGCAGCTCGGCCGCCTCGGCCTTCGTCTGCGTGTCGCGCAGCCGCTCGGCGACCGAGGCCCGCAGCTCACGCAGCGTGTGGCCGGCCAGACGCTCGTTGAGCACGTGCGTGACCTCCGCGACGGCGACATCGGCAAGCGTGCCCGTCACCTCGACGAAGACCGTGCGGACGACGCCGGCGTCCAGCGTGAGCACGAGCAGCAGCCGCTCGGCGCCGACGCGCACCAGCTCGAGCCGGCGCAGCACGCTCGCATCGAGGCTTGGGCCGAGCGCCACGCCAAGCTCCTGCGTCAACACGCCGAGGCTCTGCGCAGCTCGCCGCAAGATGTTCTCGATCGTCGAATGGCTCGCGGCGATCTGCTCGCGCAGCCGATCGCGCTCGGCGGCCACGATGGCGCCGGCGGGGGCGTTGAGCAGCGAGTCCACATAGACGCGGTATGCCTTGTCGGTGGGTACGCGTCCGGCCGACGTGTGAGGATGGGTCAGGAACCCCTTCTCCTCCAGGTCGCTCATCGTGTTGCGAATCGTCGCGGGCGAGACGCCGAGCCCGTGTCGCCGCGCCAGCACGCGCGAGCCGGCGGGCTCGGCGGTCTGCACATATGTCTGAATGACCGCCTCGAGGACCCGGCGCTCGCGTGGCGTGAGCTCGTCTGGAGTGGTCATAAGTTCAAATATGCTAACGACTTCGGCTATGCGTCAAGGCGGCGGCCAGGGAGTCGAGCCGCAACCAGCCGAGTGGGGTGCACCGGAGCCGACCGTCGTCGGCGACGTTCACCCATCCTGCGACTTCCCACGGAGCCACCACGTCACGCTCGCCGGGCCATAGCTCGAGCCCGCGATCGCTCCGGAGCTCGAGATACACCGCCTCCGCCAACCGGTTGTCGCCGGTGAGCGGCTCGGTGCCCGCGACCGGGTCGGCGCCCGCGAGCGCGCGGTCCCGCCAGGCCGCGTACGCCGGCTCGTTCCAGCGGCGGACGCGTCCGTCGAACCCGTGCGCGGCGGGCCCGAGGCCGACGTAGGGCACGCCGGCCCAGTAGGCGGAATTGTGCTTGGCTCTCCGGCCGGGGGCCGCGTAGTTCGACACTTCGTAGTGCTCGAGCCCGCCCCGCGTGAGCAACTCGTGCGCGTCGAGGAACTCGCGCTCGTACCCTTCCTCCGGCCGCTCGATCGCGGCGCCGCGCGACACCCAGCGTCCCAGCGGTGTGGTCGGCTCTACGGTGAGCCCATACAGCGACACGTGCTCCGGCGCGAGCGCGAGCAGGTGTCGCACGTCGGCCTCGAAGTCGCGCTCGAGCTCCGCGGGGAGCGCGAAGATCAGATCGAGCGACAGCTCACGTATGCCCGCCGCGCGCGATGCCACCACGGCGCGCTCGATCGCGTCCGCGTCGTGCGTACGGTGCATCCACGCGAGCACCCGGTCGTCGAAGCTCTGCGATCCGAGCGACAGTCGGGTGACCCCAGCTTCCGTCCACGCCTCGAGCGCCGCCGGCTCGATGTCCTCGGGATTGGCCTCGATCGTGAGCTCGCCACCGGGCACGAGCGGGAAGCGTCGCTGCACGAGGGCGATCGCACGGGCGACGCCGGCGCCGCCGAGTCGCGAGGGAGTGCCGCCGCCCAGGTAGATCGTGTCGACCTCCGCGGCGGCGTCGTTCCCGAACCGGGTTGCGATCTCCGCCTCCAGGGCGCGGAGATACTCGTCCACCGGCACCTCCCGACGCACGGCGATCGAGAAGTCGCAGTAGCTGCAGCGTCGAGCGCAGAACGGGACGTGGAGGTAGACGTGGCGGGTCACGGCGGAATATCGCACGAGTCCCTCACATACCCCACAGGGCCTCGACCGGACTACATGCGCCGGATCTCTCCGGTGAGGGCGCATTCCACGAGGCCGCGCAGCTCGAGCGCGCTCACCGCGGCGAGCGTCTCGTGCGCGGGCAGCGCGGCCCGCGCCGAGAGCGACTCCAGATGGAGGCCCCCGCCGTTCAACGCGTCCCAGACCGTGCGCTCCGCCGAGCCCTCCGGCAGCTCGCGCAGACGGACGGGCGCGGTGAGTCCGAGCAGCGCCAGGGCGTCTCCCATCGTCGCGATCATCGTGGCGCCGTCGCGCAGCAGCTCGTTGCTGCCCTGCGCCTGCGGCACGTCGATGGGTCCGGGGACGGCCGCGACGGTACGTCCCATCTCGAGCGCGTGGCCCGCCGTGATCAGCGCTCCGCTCCTGACCCCCGCCTCCACGACGATGGTGAGCCGGGCGAGTGCGGCGATGATGCGATTGCGCTTCGGGAAGGAACCTCGATGGGCCGCGTCCTCCGGCGGCAGCTCGCTGAGGAGCAGCCCGCGCTCGCCGATGTCGCGCTGCAGCGCTGCGTGTGCCTTGGGGTAGCACACGTCGAGCCCGGTGCCCAGCACGGCGACCGTCGATCCGTCGACCTCCAGAACGCCGCGATGCGCGGCGGCGTCCACGCCGCGCGCGAGGCCACTGATGACGGTCGCGCCGGCGCGCGCGAAGGTGTTCGCGAGCTGTCGGGTGACTCGTTCCGCGTAGCCCGTCGCTCGCCGCGTGCCGACGATGGCGACGGTCGGCCGATCGAGGAGCGAGAGATCACCGCGCGCCCAGAGGGTGCGCGGGGGGCTCGGGCAGTCGTCGAGCGCGGACGGGTAGGCCGGATCGCCGAGCTGCAGCTCGACCGTCAGGGGAGCTCGACCTCGCGCACGGGCTCGAGGGTCGCCTTGCGCATCTCGAGCAGCGCGCGCCACCACGCCGCCTTGAGCTCGTCGAGTCCCGTTCGGGCGGCGGCGCTGATCGTGAACACGCCGAAGGCGTCGGGCGCCTCGATTGGCGGCGCCTCATCGTCGCCGAGGAGATCCATCTTGGTGAACACCACGCAGTGCGGCTTCTCGCCGAGCTCTGCCGAGTGCAGGGCGATCTCTCGGCGGAGCTGATCGTACTCCGCCTGCCAGTCGACGGCATCGATGGGGATGAGGAACGCGAGCAGGCGCGTCCGCTCGATGTGCCGGAGGAACTGCAGTCCGAGTCCCTTCCCCTCGTGCGCGCCCTCGATGATGCCGGGAATGTCCGCCACGACGAAGGTGCGGCTGTCGCTGAGCTGCACGACGCCCAGGTTGGGCGCGAGCGTCGTGAAGGGATAGTCGCCGATCTTCGGCGTAGCGGCGCTGATGACCGACAGCAGCGTCGACTTGCCCGCATTGGGCTGCCCGACGAGTCCGACGTCGGCGATGAGCTTGAGCTCGAGCTCGAGGGTGTGCGCCTCGCCGTCCTCGCCGGGTTGCCACTCGCGCGGACTGCGGTGCACCGACGTCGCGAACCAGGTATTGCCCTTCCCGCCGCGGCCTCCACGGGCGACCACGAAGCTGTCGCCGTGCTCGAGCACCTCGCCGAGCACGTCGCCGGTGTCGTGGTTGCGCACGATGGTCCCTGGCGGGACGGGGAGCACGACGTCGTCGCCGGAGCGTCCGGTCTTGTTGGAGCCGCTGCCGTGAGCGCCGCTCTCGGCCTGCCAGGCGTCGCGGTAGGCGTAGTCGAGCAGCGTGGCGAGGTTGCTGTCGGCGCGGATGATCACGTCTCCTCCCTTCCCTCCGTCGCCACCGTCCGGGCCGCCGAGCGGGGCGAACTTCTCCCGTCGGAAGGAGACGATCCCCGACCCGCCGTTACCGGCCGTGACGCGTACGATGACCCGGTCGATGAACATTCGGTTGATCGGCGAAGAGTAGGCGAGCCAGCCGCGGATGCGACAGCGATCGCACGCGCGGCGCATCGGCCGCGTGCACCGAAAGCTACTTGCCCAGCACGCGCGCGAGCAGCAGGTGCGCCGAGCGGAGGCGCTGGGCACCGATCAGGCCGCCGACCGCCTCGAGGGCATCGCGCAGCGCCGCCGGCTCCACGCCCACGTTGAGGGCGCCGCGCAGATGCGAGTGCAGCTGGCGGTCCTGCCCCATCGCGGCGCAGGCCGCGACGATGCAGAGCTCGCGGCGCTGGAGATCGAGGCCGGGGCGTCCGAGCACCTTGCCGTAGCCGTCGACGACCATCCACGTGTCCAGGGCGGGATGCAGGTCGCGCACGTTCAGGCGGAGCCGCTCGTACATGGAGCCGTACACGAGGGCGCAGGTCTGCTCGCCGCGGAGCCGCCATTCGTCGGCGAGGGCGACGTCCTCCGCTTCGTCGGAGTCGGGCGCGAGACGCTGCGACACCCGGCGCCACTCGCGTGTCGCGTTGAGCGCCCGCGGGAAGCCGCAGAAGAGGTAGCTCTGCAGGAGCAGCTCCTCGACGTGCACCGGCGGCACTGCGCGGTCCGCTTCCCCGAGCCAGTAGCGAACCGTCGCCTCGTCGCTCGCCGCGATGGCGGCGCTGAGCTGGACGAGGACGCGCGTCGCGTCGTCCAGCTCGGCAGTGCTAGACGACACCGAGCGGGCGTACCTCGCCGACGATCTCGCCGCGCGTATTGCGTAGGGAGCGGTGGAGGAACTCGCCAAGCCGCGGAGGCAGATCCTTGCCGAGCGCACCGTAGTGCTGAAGGGCGGAGATCACGGCCGGGAACTGTGCGCGCTGGGCACCGTCCTCCACCTTCACCGCGATGCCGATCCCCTCGTCCACGAGCGCCACGCAGTGAACGCCCTCGGCGCCGATCTTGGCGATGCAGCGTCCCTCCGTCGCCTCGATCAGCGCCGAGTCGAAGCGGTCCGTGCCTCCGACGAGGAACGGGCGCGTCTGCATCGCGTGGACGATGCGCGACGGGATCTCGGACGAGCGGCGTGCCGCATCGGCGAGCCGCGCGTACGCGAGAGCCATCGGCTCGAGCCCGAGCACGAAGACGGTGACGCCGCAGCCGTCCACGGCGAGCCCGATCTCCGAGGAGGGCACCCTGGCCCACCGCGAGACTTCGTCGAGGCACGACTGCTGGACCGGATGGTCGTGGCGCTCGTAGCCGTACGCGGGCCAGCCGGTCGTGTGGGCGCGCGCGAGCATCGCCGCGTGCTTGCCCGAGCAGTTGTTGTGGAGCCGTGTCGGGCGGCTGCCGGCGTCGCGCAGCGCCTTCTGGCCACGCTGCGACAGCGGATCGTGCGGGCCGCAGACGAGGTCCCCCTCCTCCATGCCGATCGAGGCGAGCATGGCTTCGGCGATGGCGACGTGCTCGGGCTCTCCCCCATGGGATGCGCACGCGAGCGCCAGCTGGTCGTCGCCCCACGCCAGCGCGTCGAATCCGCCGCTCTCGATCAGCGGCATGATCTGGAAGGGCTTGGCGCACGACCGCCAATGCGTGACGAGCCCGGGATCGCGCGCCGCGCCGATCAGGGTGCCCGAGGCGTTGACGACGGCGGCGTGCACGCGGTGGCGCGATTCGACCATCGCGCCGCGTGTGACGATGACGTCGAGTGAGAGCTGATCCATGCCCCGGTGTGCCCGGTGAGGGAGCACGAAAGATAACCGGGCGGCGCGCGGAATAGGGCTAGCGGCGTGCGGTGAGGAGGATTCCGACGAACACGATCGCGCCGCCGACGAAGGTGAGCGGCGCGGGGATCTCGCGGATGCCGGGCAAGAGGGCCGCGATGAGCGTGGCGCCCACGGGCTCCCCGAGCAGCGTGAGGTTCACCACGTACGCCGGCGATCGCTTGAGCGCCCAGTTGAGGCCCGTGTGGCCGAGCAGCATCGGACCGAGCGCGAGCCCGGCGAAGATGGCGAGCTCGCGCGGGGGCTGCGGCAGCAGCGGCGCGCCGGTGAGCCATACGAGCAGCAGGAGCGCGACGAGGCAGCTGCCGTAGACGAGCCCCACATAGGCCCAGAGCTCGAGTGTCCCGCGCAGCCGCCGGCCGGCGACGAAGTAGGTCGCCGCCGTCACCGCGCCGACGAGCGCGAGGAGATCGCCGAGGAGCGCGCGTGGGCGTGCCGCCGTCGCCGCCGTCGCCATCAGGTCGGGGAGCGCGACGATCAGCGCGCCGAGCATGGCGACGGCGATGCCGATCCACTGCCGCCTGGTGGGCGACTCGCGGAGCCAGAGCACCGAGAGCAGCGCCACGACGACGGGCTGGGTGTTCACGAGCACGACGGACGCGGCGACGCTCGTCAAGCCGACCGACGTGTTCCAGCTCCAGAAATGGAGCGCGAGCATGGCGCCCGCGCCCCCGGCGATCGCGCCCTCGCGCCACGAGAGCAGGCGCCACTGGCGCCACTCGCCGCTCACGAGGAGGGCAACGGCGATCACGATCAGGGAGAACGCGAGGCGCCACGCCGCGATGGCGAGTGGATGCGCCTGCGACAGCCGGACGAGGGGACCAGAGAGCGAGACGCCGAGCAGCGCCAGTCCGAGCACGACCACGGCGCGCGGGTCGGTCGCGCGGGAGGCCGGCGGTCCGTTCATCGACGGGGAGCGTGCGAGGCGCGACTCGGCGGCACGAAGCTCCGCGACGCGCCGGCCGCGCCTATCGCGTGACCGCGACGAGGATCGCCACCGTGCTGCCGATGATCTGGGCCAGCCCGGTCACGAGCGGGATCCAGTCTCGCTTGGGAGCACCGTCCGACACGGGCACCGTGACGACGCTGCCGGGCCGCGGCTTCGGCATCTGATCCGGGAGGAAGAGGTGTGCCCGCACGGTCTCGAGCTTCCCGCTCGGCTGGGTGACGTACGCGTGATCCTCGTCCGCCTTGGGGGTCGGGCCGCCCGCGGCGCCAATGTAGTAGTCGATCCCCTTGCCGCGAATGTACGCCACGGTGCTGGGCGAGTTGACCTCGCCGCGGATCGTCACGACGGCATTGTACGCCGGGATCGAGATGTTGTCGCCGTCGCGGAGGATCAGGTTGTCGGCGCTCTCGTAGCGCCGGAGTGCGTTGGACAGCTCGACGCCGACGCGACCGATGTTGTTGTCACGTCGGTTGAAGACGATGCCGTCGCGGTACGCCTCGTCGGTGAGCCCGCCCGCCCGCTTGATGAGATCCGAGAGACGCTCCGACTTGCTCGTGAGGGAATAGATGCCCGGGAACCGCACCTCGCCCTGGATGATCACCGTGCGCTGCAGGTTCCAGTCCGGCTGGCGCATGATGAGCACGTTGTCGTACGGCTTCAGGGGCACGTCCGGTGTGCTCCCGGATGGAACCTGCAGCCCGGGGGGCCCGATGTACCGCCCATCGGCGGCGCGCTCGAAGAGGTAGGTGGAATCGAGCGGCACGCGGAGCGTCGTCGCCGTGCGGCCGTTGCTTCGATCCTCGGGCAGCCGCGCGATCTCGGCCTCGCGCAGATAGGCGCCTTCGGTGAGTCCGTGGGCGAGCAGCACGAGGTCTCGCAGCGTCATTCCCTCGCGATAGAGCACCCGCCCGCTCCGACGGACGGCGCCGCCGATCGAGACGTAGCGCGCGGGACGGAAGGTCGTGATCGAGAAGACGCTGATGCGGTCGTCCTCCTGCAGCGGAAGGTCGTTGACCACGGCGCCGGTCGAGTCGGCGAGCGTCGCGCGGAGCTGGATGCGCGAAGAATCCGGCCGTAGGCGGGACACGAGCACCTCGCCGAGATACGTGTCGGGCTTCAGCACCGCGCGGCGGAGCGCATCGCTGAGCTGCATGCCGCGATCCAGGCCCTGGGCACCGGCCTGGAACACGTTCCCATCGACGTAGATCCGGTTGCGGACGCGATCGGCGACCGGGAAGACGCGCACGACGTCCCCGTCCTGGAGCGGGATCGCGGGACCGGCGCCTGAGGCCAGCGCGGCCGACGAGACGTCGATCGTCACTCGATCGCGGCCGGGCTCGGATCGCTCCGCCGGCGGGAGGATGCGCTCGATGTGCACGCGCTGGCGCGAGGCATCCGCCTGGAACCCGCCCGCGCTGCGCAGCAGGTCCGAGAGCGTCTCCGTGCCGCGCAGCTCGTACGTGGCCGGACGCGCGATCTCGCCGAGGATGCGGACGCGCGGGCCGTGAACCGGGACGAAGACGACGTCGCCCGTCTGGAGGCGCACGTCGTGCGACGCGTCGCCGCGCACGAGGTAGTCGTAGACGTCGAGCACGTCCACGGTCCGACCGGCTCGCCGGATCTCGACCGAGCGCAGGGAGCCGTTCATCGTCGGTCCGCCGGCCGCGTACAGCGCCGTGAGCGCCGTGCCCGCGCTGGAGACGACGTAGCTGCCGGGCCGCCGAACGTCGCCGACGACGTAGACCTGATTGGAGCGCAGCCGCGCGACGCTGATGGAGAAGCGCGTGGTACCGGAGTTGTTGCCGCGGACGCCCGAGTACACGCGCGCCAGGCGAGTCGCCAGCACCCGATCGAGCTCACCCAACGTCAGGTTGGCGACGAACAGCTGACCGACCTGCGGGATGACGACGAAGCCCTCGCGGGTGACCGGCAGCTCGTAGCTGGCCTCCACGTCGCCGGTGAGGATGAGCACGAGACGATCGCCCGGACCCAGGCGATAGTTGGCGTCCACGGGGCCGGCGAGGTTGGGCTCGAACTGCGTGGTCGAGCCGCGGAAGACGTCGAGGCCGAAGATCACGAACCCGCTGTCGCGGTTCGCGGCGAGTCGTTCGGCGCTGTCGCGACCGATGCCGAAGGGACTGTCGCCCTGCCGCGGGTCCAGACGCGTCGGGATCTGCCCCGGCGGACACAGTTGCCCCATCCGTGCACGTGCCGAGTCAGAAGTCTGATCGGTCCGCGGCCGATCCTGAACCGGCGTCGGTGTGCTCGGGAGGATCGGCCCGGGCATGGTGTACTGCCCCGGGAGCTGCGGCACAGTCGGCGCGCGGACGACGGGAGGGAGGTTCTGGCCCACCGTGTCGTACGCGGGCCGCAGGCCGGCATAGGGGTCGACCACGCAGACGATCGTCGGAGGAGCCTGCGCCGTTCCGAGGGTGGGGCTCACGAACGACTCCTGCATCGCGCTCACGTCCGCGCTGTCGGCGATCCCGAGCGCCTTCACGGCGCGAAAGACGTCATCGGTGAGCGCCGGCGTGGTGCCGGTCGTTCCCGGGAGGTATGCGTCCAGCAGGTCCTCGGGATACCCCTCCGCCCGCAGCCGGGCCCGCACCTGCTCCCGCGACAGGCCGCTCGTCGCGAAGCGCTGACGCAGCTGGGCGACGAGATCCGGCCGCGTCTGGAGGAGGATCTGCGCCTGCTCCGGCGTCGGCCGCGTCGTCGGGATCTGAGCGCCGACGACGGTAGGAAGCAAAAAAGAAGCGGCCACGATGAGTGACCGCAGGACGGAAACGCGCATAGATGTCGCCTGCGGGGCGAACGGCGGAGGGAGGCCCGGACGGCGGTGGGACAGGAACGAGTGGTCACGCACGGACTCGAACCGTGGACCTCTGCTGTGTGAAAGCAGCGCTCTAACCAGCTGAGCTACGCGACCGGTGCCCCGAGCCGAACTCGAGGCGGAACACAAATGTTAGCCCTCGGTCAGATGGGTCGCAAGGGTAACTCGGCGCCTCAGAACACCTTCACCATGCCCTTGGTGTAGCGGCCGGGATCGCGGCGCACATCGGCCAGGATCGCGCTCAGATCGCTCACGAGCTTGTTGAGCTGATCGTAGAGCGTCTGGTCGGTGAGGAGCCGGCTCGCCGTGCCCTGCCCATTCGTCAACGACCGCATCAACGAGTCCGCGCCGCGCGTGATCCCGGTCAGGTTGGCGTACAGTGTCGTGTCGCGCAGCAGCAACCCCGCCGTCCCCTTGCTCGTGTTGAGCGCGATGACCAACGAGTCGGTGGAGCTGATCACGCCGACCAAGCGGTTGTAGAGCGTCGGATCGTCGAGCAGGCGGCCCACGCTGCCGTTCGGGTTCTGGAAGCGCCCGAGCATGACGTTGGCTCGGCCCAGCGTGCCGTTGAGCTGATCGTAGAGCGCCCGGTTGGTGAGCAGCTGCCCGACCGTACCCTCGCCCTTCGCCAGGCCGCCGGTGATCGTGCGAAGATCGCGCGCCAAGGCGACCATGTCCGTCACCGCGCCGCTCGCCTGCGCGATGACCGCCTCGTAGTCGAGCGCCTGCACCACGCGGACCGTGTCGCCCTCCGCCAGCGGCTGGAAGCGCGGGGTGCCGGGCGTGATGTCGAACACCTTGTCGCCGAGCAGCCCGAGCGTGCGCAGCTTGCCGCGCGAGTCGCGGCGGATCTGCTCGCGGACCGTCGCGTCCACCGCGAGGGTCAGCTTCAGATTGCGCGTGGTGTCGGTGTCGACGGGCAGGAACTCGATCTTGGTGACGGTGCCGGCGAGTTGCCCCGCAACCATCACCGACCCGCCTTCGCGCAGCCCGTTGGCGTCGGGCAGATAGGCGATGAGCTCGTAGCGCTTCGCGAACAGGTTGGCGGCCTGGCCGAGCTTGTAGATCGCGACCCCGAGCACGGCGACGGCGACGGCGATGACGAGGCCGACGCGCAGCTGATCCCAAGTGATGCGCGGAGAACGTCTCATGTCATGACCCGCCGAGGAAGTCGCGAAGGTACTTGTCGTCCGACCCGGCCATCTCCTCGGGCGTCCCGAAGAAGACGATGCGCCGTTCGTTCAGCACGGCGACCCGAGTCGCCATTCGAAAGACGGATCGGATGTCGTGCGAGACGACGACGCTGGTGACGTCCAGCTCGCGCTGAAGCTTCATGATGAGACGCGTGATGGTGCCGGTGCTGAGCGGATCGAGACCGGAGGTCGGCTCGTCGTATAGCATGATCTCGGGGTTGTTGGCCATGCCCCGGGCGATGCCGACGCGCTTACGCATGCCGCCGGACAGCTGCGAGGGAAGCTGCTCCATGACCTGGTCCGGGTCGAGATCCACGAAGGCCAGCTTCTCGCGCACGCGCTTCTCGATCTCGTCGTCGTCGAGCTTCGTGTGCTCGCGGAGGGGATAGGCCACGTTCTCGAAGACGGACATCGAGTCGAACAGCGCGGCGCTCTGGAAGACCATCCCCATGTGCTGGCGGGCCTCGAGCGCTTCCTCGAACGTGAGATCGGTGATGTCCTCGCCGTGGATGCAGACGCTCCCGCGGTCGGGGACGAGCAGGCGCAGGATGAGCTTGAGCATCGTGCTCTTCCCCGTCCCCGACTCGCCGACGAGGCAGATCGTCTCGCCCTTGCGGGCCTCGAGGGACACGTCCTCGAGGATGGGCCGGTCGAACCCGAGGTAGACGTGATCGACCTCGATGACCGGAACGGCACGATGCTCCTGCGGATGCGTCTCGGCGAAGTACTCCTCCGACGTATCGTCGTCGGCCAGCTCGTCCCGGATCGCGCGACGGATGGTCGTCGGCCGGCGCTCGCTCGCGCGCCGCCCGTCCTGCCGGCGCTCACCCTCGCTTCGCTGGTCGCTCTCGGTGCTCGGCGGACCCGCCGGCTCGACGGGGCGAGCGGCCGGGGTCGGCGGGGCATTGGCCGGGTCGCGCGGATCGTCGATCATACGGCCAGCACCGAGAGCAGGATCTGCGTGAGGAAGTAGTCGATCACCAGAATCAGGATGCTCGAGAGGACGACGGTGCGCGTGGTGGCCTGCCCCACGCCCTCCGTCCCGCCGGTGGTGTTCAACCCGAAGTAGCAGGCCGTGATCGAGATGATGCCGCCGAACACGAACGGCTTGACCAGCCCCTGGATGAAGTCGTTGGGGATGATCCGGAAGGTGAACCCGCCGGAGGCGATCTGCTCCCAGACCGTGCGCCAGTAATACCCGGACGGGACGCCGACCATCAGCGTGGAGATGAGATTCCCCCCGATGATCCCGACGACGTCGTTGATCACGGTGAGCACGGGGAGCATGATCAGCGCTGCCAGCACGCGCGGCGTGACCAGCTTCTTGATCGGGTCCGTCCCCAGCGTGTTGAGCGCATCGATCTGCTCGGTCACGCGCATGGACCCGAGCTGGGCGGCGATCCCCGACCCTACGCGGCCCGCGACCATGAGGCCCGCGAGCACCGGTCCGAGCTCACGGATCATCGACCCCGTGACGAGGCGGCCGATGTACATGGTGGCGCCGAACTGGGCCATCTGCACGCTCGACTGGAGCGCGAGCACCATACCGGTGAAGAATCCCGTGAGCAGGACGATGCCGAGCGACTTGACCCCGATCTCGTCCATCTGCTGGATGAGATCCTGGGCGTAAAAGGGGCGGACGAATGCGAAGCGCAGCGCCTTGCCGGCCAGGCTGAAATATTCCTGGACGGAACGGAGCTTCTGTTTGGAGGCGTCGGCGAGTCGCTCGGAGAATGCGGGCAAACGTGGGGCGTGCGGGTGAGCGTCGAGGGCGGGGATGGTCCAATCTAGGCAAAGCGTATGCCGGACGCGGCCGTACAAGATTCGCCTCACGAAGGCGGCTTGTCACGAGGCGTTTCCAGGTCGAAGCGGCCGTCAGTGTTCGTCGCTGTGCAATAGGCCGTCCGCAACACGCCGGATCATCGGGGCGACGACCAGCAACACCAGCAGCATGACGAGTCGG
>DASTSX010000140.1:0-2990 GCA_035760455.1 Gemmatimonadaceae bacterium
ATGTTCAATCCGACCGCGCGCGCGCGCCTGCGCGAGCAGCGCGCCGAGCGCCGCGCCCTCGCGCGCACAGGCGTGCCGGCGCTGCCGTCGGGGATGGATGCCTCGCCCCCCGCGAGCTACGCCGCCGCGGCGCTCGGCGGGCAGAGCGGGGACCGCGCGCGGCAGGCGATCGCGGACCGCGACGAGGTGATCCGTCGGCTGAACGCGCTGCCCAAGGCGGAGCGCGAGCGCTTCGCCGACGTGGCTCGGTCGGCGTCGGCGCTCGCCGATCGCGTGGGCTCGCTCGCGCTCTCGCTCGAGGAGCTGTCGCGCCACGACGTCGCCGGCTCGCGCGACGTGCTCGAGCGCGAGATCGCGACGCTGGAGAGCGCGGCGAACCCGCTCGAGCGCGGCAGCGAGGACCGCGTGCGCCGCCTCGCGTACCTCAAGCGGCAGCGTCGCGCGCTCGTGGACGCGGAGAAGAAGCGCGGCGCCGTGGCCGAGAAGCTCGAGACGTGCGCGCTCGCGCTGCAAAACATGCGCTTCGACATGATGCGGCTGAGCGCGAGCCCGCAGATGCACCAGCACATCACGTCGCTGGCCAACAAGGCGCTGAGCCTCGCCGAGGGCGTCGACGAGGCGGTGTACGTCGCCGACGAGATGGGACGGGTGGGCAGCGCGCGCAGCTCGGCGGCGCGCCGCGCCACGTAGCGCGGGGTGACCGACCTCCTGCTCGACCGGCTGGTCGCCGCGGTCGGGAACCAGTACCTGGTGGATGCGGAGATCGGCCGAGGGGGGATGGCCGTCGTCTACCGTGCGACGGACGTGCGCCTCAACCGGCGCGTGGCGATCAAGCTCCTTCCCCCCGATCTGGCGTTCAATCCCGACGTGCGCGAGCGGTTTCTGCGCGAGGCACAGACGTCGGCGCAGCTCACGCATCCGCACATCGTGCCGATCTACACGGTCGACGAGCGTGAGGGGATGGTGTACTTCGTCATGGCGCTCGTCGACGGCGAGAGTCTCGCGGAGCGTCTCTCGCGCGAGCCGCGCCTCCCGATCGCCGACGCACGGCGCATCCTCGCCGACGTCGCCGACGCGCTCGCCTACGCGCACGGGCGCGGCGTCGTGCACCGCGACGTAAAGCCCGACAACGTCATGATCGACCGGGTGACGGGGCGAGCGGTCGTCACCGACTTCGGCATCGCGCGCGCGGCCGCGGGAGACTCGCGTCTGACGGTGACGGGCGTGGCCGTCGGCACGCCGGCGTACATGTCGCCCGAGCAGGCGATCGGCGAGCGGGAGCTCGACGGCCGGAGCGACATCTACTCGCTCGGCGTGGTCGGCTACCAGATGCTCGCCGGCGCGACGCCGTTCCGCGCGGCGAACACGCCGGCGATGCTCGTGAAGCACCTCTCCGAGACGCCGAAGCCGCTCGACACACTGCGGCCCGATGCGCCAGCGGCACTGGTGCACGCCATCATGCGCGCGCTGGCGAAGAAGCCGGAGCACCGGTGGGCCGACGCCGAAGAGTTCCGCGCCGCCATCCTCGGACTCCGCGGCTCGGGCGCGTACACCGAGCCCGCGCCCGAGCCGCCGCCCGCCGAGCCACCCGCGGTGTCGCGCGCGCCGGCGGAGCCCGCGGCGTTCTATCGGTCGCCGTTCACCGGACCGGCGCACGCACCGCCGCGTCCCGCTCGAGCGCCGGAGCACGAGCGCGCGCAGCAGCATGGCCTCCAGCACGTGCCGGGGCTTCCGCCCATGCCGCCGATGCCCGCGCTGCCGGCGTACGGCACCAAGGCCGACTGGCGCGAATGGAGGCGGCTGCAGCGCGGATGGGACGAGGAGCGCCGCCGTCGCGAGAAGCAGGCGCTGCGCGACCAGCGGAAGGCGGAGGAGCTCGGCGTCGGGCGACCGGTGGAGGAGCGGGTGAGACGCTGGCGACACCGCACCTTCGGCGAGCTCTCGGCGATCGGCGGACTGGCCACGATCAACGTGCTCACGTCGCCGGAGTTCATGTGGTTCGCATTCCCGAGTGCGTTCATGTTTCTCGACATCGTCTCGCACACCGTCCGGTTGTGGTTCGACGGCATCCCGATCGCGCGGCTGTTCAAGCGGGGCACGCCGCCGCCGGAAGGCGGAGCGACGACGAGCGAGCCGCTCCTCCCGTCCGGGCAGCGCGTGGATGCCGTCGCGCAGCGCCTCGCGCCGGCGCACGTGCTCGCTGGTCCGCACGCCGACGCGGTGCGCGGTGCCGCCGAGGACCGCATCGCGGTCGAGGACACGCTGGCGCGCCTCGCTCCCGCGGAGCGCGACATGATTCCCGACGTGCTGCCGACGGTGATCGCGCTGGCCGAGCGGGTCGGCTCGCTGGCGACGACGCTCCACGGGCTCGACGCCGACGTGAGTGACGCGTCGATCGCCTCGCTCGCGAAGCGCCTCGCCGCGCTGCGCATCGAGGCGAGCGATCCACCGACCGCCGAGCAGGAGCGCCGCATCGCGCTCCTCGAGCGCCAGCACACGACGATCAAGGAGCTGGGCGAGCGCCGTCGCGTGCTCGCGTCACAGCTCGAGAGTGCCAGCCTCGCGCTGCGCAACCTGCGGCTCGACCTCCTGAAGCTCCGCTCGTCGGGGCTTGGCAGCGCAATGTCCGATCTGAACAGCGCGACGCAGGAAGCGCGCGCGATCAGCCGCGAGATCGGGCATGCGGTGGATGCGGTGGCGGAAGTGAAGAGGCTGTAGAAGTACTGCTACCGAAGTACCCGGTACTGAAGTACGCGGTACCCGGTACCGGTGGGAGGCTCCCGGAAGGCGGCGCTGGCGTGCGGATCCCTCGACTCGCTGCGCTCGCTCGGGATGACGGCTTCGGTCATCCCGAGCGCAGTCGAGGGATCGGCACGTCCGTCATCCCGAGCGCAGTCGAGGGATCGGCACTGCCGTCATCCCGAGCGCAGTCGAGGGATCTGCACGTTCACTGCTTGGGTGGCCGACCCGGATTGCCGGGAGCGTCCAGC
>DASTSX010000141.1:0-4809 GCA_035760455.1 Gemmatimonadaceae bacterium
CCGGCCGCCGCGCCCTGACGGACCTGAAGGCTTCGGTGGAGGATCACCTCGCCGCGCGACGACGGCTCGCCGCGCAGCAGCTGCCCGTGTTCCTGTTCGGCCACTCGCTCGGCGGGATCGTCACGGCGACGAGCGTCGTGCGCGACGCGAGCCACGTCGCGGGAGTGATCCTCAGCAGCCCGGCGCTGCTCGTCAACGCCAACGCCCTCACGCGTGTCTTCGCGCGCATCGTGTCCGCCGCGGCGCCGGCGTTGCCCGTGAAGTTCCTGTCGCCGACCGGCCTCTCGCACATTCGTGAGGAGGTGCAAGCGTTCCTCGCCGACCCGCTGATCTACCACGGCGGCATGCCGGCGCGGCTCGCGGCGAGCATCCTGTTCACGTCCCGCGACAACTGGGCGCACTATGCTCGCTGGCGCGTGCCCACGCTGGTCTTCCACGGCACGGCCGACACCTTCACCGAGCCCGAGGGCAGTCGTCGGTTCGCGCAAGCGATCGCGTCGTCCGACAAGACGCTCCATCTCGTGGACGGAGGGTACCACGAGCTGCTCAACGACCTCGGGGCCGAGGAGATGCTGGACCTCGTGCTCGGCTGGTTGGATCGGAGAGCTCTCGCCCGTCACGGCTGAGGTCACCGAGGGGCGGCTATCCGCTTCCGCGCCCGTGGCACGATTCGCGAGGGACTTCACGGCATCCGCGCTCCAGGCCATCGTGTACGGTAGTCGCGCCCGTCGTCCCCTCCATCGCCCACTCATGTCGCTCTGCCCGCTTGCGGTCTCCACCATCCGGCTGTGCACGCTCGTCGTCGGACTCTGCTTCTCCCTGGCATCCTGCGCCGAGGGCGCTCAGCGGACCGGGGGTGCGGATGCGTCGTCCGAGCCGGTGCCCGGCGCACGCCGCGACTCGGCGGGCCGGGCGGCGGCAGACACCGTGGACTCGCTCACGGCGGCCGGGCGAGCCACCGTGACCGATACGTCGGCCGCCGCGGCGGCGCCGGCACCCACGCCGACGAGCGCACCCGCGCGTACGGCGACCGATACCGGCACGGCGGGCGACACGGCGCGTCCGCGCCCCGTGCGCGGCCTGCTCGGCCCCCACGCGGGCGCGCGTCACATGTCGTATCGCAACACCGGCAGCGACCTGGACTCGCTGTGGCCGGTGAAGGGGCCCGCGCCGCTGCCGGGGAGCATCCTGCCGGCGAAGCGGATCATCGCCTTCTACGGCAACCCGCTTTCGAAGCGCATGGGCATCCTCGGCGAGTTCGATTCCGAGACGATGCTCCGCAAGCTCGACGCGGAGGTCGCCGCGTGGAACCGGCTCGATCCCTCGACCCCTGCGCAGCCGGCGCTGCACGTCATCGTGCTCGTCGCCGATCCTCATCCGGGGAAGTCGGGGCTGTACCGCACGCGCCACGACAGCGCGATGATCGAGAAGGTCTACGGCTGGGCGCGGAGCCGGAACGCGCTCCTCTTCCTCGATCTCCAGGTGGGACGGAGCACGCTGCAGCACGAGCTGCCGTGGATCGAGAAGTTCCTCGTTCGCCCCGACGTTCATCTCGGCATCGATCCCGAGTTCTCGATGAAGGGCGGTGGCGTGCCGGGCCAGCGCATCGGGACCTACGACGCAGCGGACATCAACTACGCGACGCGTTTCCTCGCCGGGCTCGTGGACAGGCACAAGCTGCCGCCGAAGATCCTCGTCGTGCACCGCTTCACGCGCCACGGCGTGACGAACTACAGGAAGATCGCGCTCGATCCGCGCGTGCAGCTCGTGATGCACATGGACGGCTTCGGCCCACCGTGGTCGAAGCGCGATACCTACTGGCGGGACATCAAGCGCGAACCCGTGCAGTTCACCGGCTGGAAGCAGTTCACGAAGGCGAAGAACGACAACCCGCCGACCCCGCGCGCCGACATCCTGAAGCTCTGGCCGGTGCCGCTGTACATCCAGATCCAGTAGGCGCTCCCCGGCAGGCCATCACGGGCCCCGCGGCGCCGGTGGATCCTTGGCGGCGGTCATCGCGTCCAAGCTCAAACGACCGGGACCGCGCCGAGCGGGAGATGTGGGCCGCGCTCGGCTACCTTGGTTGAGCCACGACCGGGTGCCTCACGCGTCGTGCACGCCCATGGCCGGTACCGCGATGACCCTTCACCAACGGAGAACGCTGCGATGAGAATGACGACGTGGACCCGCGAAGCGGCGCTGGCCGGCCTGTTGACCGTGGCGATGCTCACCACCGCCGCGGCGCAGGCGCCCGCCGCGCGCCCGCGCCGCGTGCAGGACACGCTCACCTCCCCGGTCGTCGGCGCCGACGGCGCCGTCACCTTCCGGCTCTTCGCGCCGAAGGCGACCGCAGTCCTCGTGCGCTCCGAAGGACCCGCACCGTTCGCCGACCAGCCGCTCGTGAAGGGCGACTCCGGCGTCTGGTCCCTCACCGCCAAGGTCCCCGCGGACCTCTACATCTATTGGTACGACGTGGACGGCGTGGCCGTTGCCGATCCGCGGAACAACCGCCCGCGCGTCAACATGAGCACCGTGCGCAGCCTGCTCGAGGTGCCTGGCGCGGCGTCGGAGTTCTTCGCCGAGCGCGCGGTGCCGCATGGACAGGTCGCGGCCGTCCACTACCAGTCGCAGGCGCTCGGCGTGCCGCGCCGCATGCACGTGTACACGCCTCCCGGCTACGCTACGAGCGGGCAGCGCTATCCCGTGTTCTACCTGCTCCACGGCGGGGGCGACAACGATCTGTCGTGGCTCATGGCCGGCCGCGCGAACTTCATCCTCGACAACCTGATCGCGGCCGGAAAGGCGAAGCCGATGATCGTCGTCATGCCCGCCGGCCACACGCCTCCGTCACGCGGCGGTACGCCGGCTCCCGACGCGTTCGCGCGCGACCTCATGACCGACGTCGTCCCCTACGTCGAGCGGAACTACCGGACGTTGCCGGGGCGCGAGCACCGCGCCATCGCCGGGCTCTCGATGGGCGGGCAGCAGACGCTCAACGTCGGCCTCACCAACCTCGACAAGTTCAGCCAGCTCGGCGTGTTCAGCTCCGGCTGGTTCGGCCAGGACGGCGCGGCCACCTTCGCCCGCAACAACCCGACGCTGCTCGCCGACCCGAAGCTCAACGACCGCATCCGGCTGTTCTGGCTCGCGACGGGCAAGGACGACTTCGTCATGCCGAGCACCAAGGCTTCCCTGGCGATGCTGGACCAGCACAAGGTGAGATACTCGTACAAGGAGACCGAAGGCGGACACACCTGGCCCAACTGGCGGGCGTACCTGAACGAGTTCGCTCCGCTGCTCTTCCGCTAGGACGCGCGGCCCGGCGCGCGCGCTCTGGCCGGCGCGCGCGCCCTTCCCGATCTTGTGGGGTCATGTCGAGCCTCACGAGACGGGAGTTCCTCGCCACAGCGGCCGGCGCCGCCGTGTCGCTCGGCGCGCGCCCGCGCGCGCAGCGCCGCCCGCCGAACGTGCTGTTCATGCTCACCGACGATCAGCGGTGGGACGCGATGAGCTGCGTCGCCGGTCGGTTCTTCCCGGCGCTGCGCACACCCAACATGGACCGGCTGGCGAGCGAGGGCGTCCGCTTCGCCAACGCGTTCTGCACCTGGTCGCTCTGCTCGCCCAGCCGCGCGAGCTTCCTCAGCGGGACGTACCCGCACGTCCACGGCGTGCGCGACAACTTCACCGACTACCCGGTCGGCCGGCTCCCGAGCTATCACTCGCACCTCAAGCGCGCGGGCTACCGTACGGCGTACGTCGGCAAGTGGCACATGGGCGAGGGCAAGGATGCGCACCGCCCGCCCTTCGACTTCTGGGCCAGCCACGCCGGCCAGGGCCACTACCAGGACACCGAGTTCAACGTGTCTCGCACGATCGACGCGACCACGTTCGACGTGCAGGGGAAGCGGGAGGTCATCAAGGGCTACTACACCCACGTCGTCACCGACCTCGCGGTGGACTGGCTCAAGACGGTGCGGCCGCCGTTCTCGCTGCAGATCGGGCACAAGGCGCCGCACGGCCGCTGGTTCGTCGAGCCGAAGTACGAGCACCTGTTCGACGCCGTACCCGTCGTGAAGCCCGACACGGCGTCGCTCCTCACGGCTGGCACGCCCGACTGGGTCCGCCGCCGCGTGAAGACCTGGCACGGCATCGACGGCCCGCTCTACGAGACCAGCGACTACGGCGTCTTCGTCCGCACGTACCACGCGACGATCCCCTCGGTGGACGACTCGCTCGGCGAGATCCTCGAGACGCTCCGCGCGCGCGGAGAGCTCGACAACACGATCGTCGTCTTCGCCGGCGACAACGGCTTCCTGCTCGGCGAGCACGCGTCGATCGACAAGCGCACCGCGTGGGAGGAGAGCATCCGCATCCCCCTGCTCGTTCGCTTCCCCGAGGCGATCCGCGCACCCAAGGTGGTGGACGAGATGGTGCTGAACACCGACCTCGCGCCCACCGTCCTCGATCTCGCGGGCATCGCGCGGATCGTCCCGGCGATGCAGGGCCGCTCGACCCGCCCGCTGATGGAAGGGAGCTCCGCTGGATGGCGGAGATCTTGGTACTATCAGTACGACTTCGAGAAGGCGTTCCCGTACACGCCGAACGTGCGCGCCGTGCGGACCGCCGACTGGAAGTACATCCACTATCCGAACGGCCCCGGACGACCCGACACGGAGATGGCGGAGCTGTACCACCTCGCCGACGACCCGAAGGAGCAGCGCAACCTCGTCGCGGATCCCGCCGCGCGCGGCAAGCTGGCCGAGCTGCGCGCCGAGCTGCGGCGCCTGCAGCGCGTGACCGGCGCGCTCC
>DASTSX010000142.1:0-6156 GCA_035760455.1 Gemmatimonadaceae bacterium
GAGTCTCTCTGTGAAGGGTGCGTGTAACCGGCGAAAGCTACCCGGCACGACAAATCACAGCAAGCGAAGCGACGTCGGCCGCGGTGTGGCGACGGCGCGCGGCGCGCCGACGCGATGCGCACGCGCGCGTCGACGATCGACGCCCGGGCGTCAGGCCATCACCGGCGCGCTCCGGCCGGCATCTCCTCGGCGCCCGCGAACAGCCGCGAGCGCGCGATCACTTGCGCGCAGAGGAGCATGTGCAGCCAGAGCAGCGGATAGGAATACCGCGGATCCGTTTGCACCAGCGCGTAGATCGCAGAGTAGCTGACCGAGACCCCCGCGAGCATCAGCGCGTCGTAGGGGGAGCGTGGCAGCAGCCGGATCAGGTAGGTGATGGCGCCGACGAGCGCGATGACGAACAGCGCCGTCTGGTACGGTCGCACGGAACGCGGAAACCAGAACAGCCCGACGCGCTGGAGGGTGAGCGTCGCGAACGCGCCAGGGTTCGCGGTGATCCATGCCTTGGCCTCCGCCATCCTCGCCTTGTTGTAGGCCAGCTCTCCCATCGTCCGGACTTTCGTCGCCTCGGGCTCGTTGAGGTACGGATGCGTGTCCATCCCCGCCCCGGCCTTGAGGTTCGCGTTGAGCGTGGGCTTGGCCCGGTCGTTGTTCGACACCGCGAGCTCCAGTCCCAGGTTCGACCGAATGAACGCGAACCCCCCGAGCTCTCGCTGGATGCGCAGAAGGTAGGGTGCGACGACGAGCAGCGTGACGACGGCTGCCGTCGTCGCGTACGCGAAGTACGGACGAAGACGCGAGCGCCAGCGAAGGATCCCGATCGCGTGAAGCGCGACGACGACCGGGAGCAGCGATGGCGCGAAGAGAAGCGCGATGCCCCAGACCAGCCCCACGACGACGCCGGAGCGTACGTCGAGCCGACCCCCGCCCACGCTCGGCCACGTCGCGACGAGGCATGCGGCGAGCGCGATGGCCGTGTACGGAGCTTCCCAGTCTCCGCTCGTCTCGAGCCAGGTGAAGAACGGAACGACGAGCGCGACTGAAGCGAGCAAGCCGGCCAGTCGCGAGAGACCGAGGCGGCGAGCGATCACCGGCAGCGACGCCACCAGCATCGCCGCAACGATGGCCGTGAGGATCCGGTCGAGGAGGAAGCCCACATGCCGGCTTCCCGCAGCCCGGATGAGCAACCCGACGACCGTCGCGTAGCCGGGAGCGATGTGCGCGGACGGGCCCGTCTCGAACCCGTACGGGTCACTCAGGGTGCCCCGCTCCGCAACCGACACCGCGACGAGGTTCAACTCGCCGAGATTCACGTCGTCGTGCGGTATCATGGCGACCAGCAGAAGCCGCGGCACGAGCGCGATCACGAACAACCCCAGGAAGAGCCGTCGGTCAGACCGCGCCAACACCCGACGCACCACCTTGATGCCCCACCATTGGATGCGGCTCGCGCCCGTATCAGCCAGTCCGTCGCGCGCTTCGGTGTTCATGGGAGCGAGTTGTAGTGAGTCGGTGAGATCCTGTGCACACCTGGCCGGCCAGTGTGCTAACCCAAGTATGCAGGCTTCTCGCATGCAAGAGGGTGAAGAGTCGCACTCCCGCATCACGTTGTTGCGGCGTTGCCCGCATTCCGTTTAGGTTCTCGATGCTCGGTCTTTCGTTCGCACCGTGGCTGGCGCTGGGCGCGTGTCGGTGCCGCACCCTCGGGCGCGCTCCACGCGCCGAGCCCGATCTCCTGCTGCCGTGATTCGTGAATCCATCGACGCCTGACGCCGTGATCCTCGACGTCGACGGCACGATGTACGTGCAGCGGCCCGTCCGCATGGGCATGCTGTTCCGATTGATCGGATACGCCCTGCAGCACCCGCGAGAGGGGCGCGCGTGCCTGCTCGCGCTCCGCGCCTATCGCCGCGCGCAGGAACAGCTTCGCAACGATCCGGTCACCGGAGGTCACGCCGGTCGCGACCAGATCGCCCTCGCGGCTCGCATGGCTGGCCTCGGTGAGCACGCCGTGCGACGGCATGTGGAGCACTGGATGGAGCGTGCACCGCTCGGTCTGGTCGCGCGCGCGGCGAGGCCGGGCCTGCGGGATTTCCTTCTCGCGTCGCGCGAGCATGGCGCGTGCATAGGGGTGTTCTCGGACTACCGCGCGGACGAGAAGCTCCGGGCGCTGGGAATCCGGGATCTGGTGGACGTGGTCCGGAGCGCGCAGGACGACGCATGCGGCCGGTTCAAGCCGGATCCCGCCGGACTGCTGCTGGTTGCCGCCGAGCTGGGCGTGGCGGCGGCCAGCGCCGTCTACGTCGGAGACCGTCCAGAAGTGGACGCCATCGCAGCCAGGCGGGCCGGTATGCGGTCATTCATCGTGACCGGCACCAAGGTGGTCAGTCATTCTGACTGGGTGCCGGTCCGCGGATTCGCCGAGTTGACGACGATGCTGTATCCGCCTGGTCATTGAGCCGCACCGGCTCCCGACTGCTGCCTTTGCTCGAGATACGATCAACGATGACGCTTGGCCTTCCAGAGTCCGCCTCCACGCAAGGAGCAGGATCGTACGAGTCGGCGGATCCGGTGCACTCGGTGCCCATGGGTCGCCCCAGCCTGCGCGGCCACGTCCAGATCATGCGCATCGATCACTGGACGAAAAACGTCTTCGTGCTGCCCGGCGTCGTCGCGGCGGTCAGTCTCACCGGGGCGCAGTTCGGCCTTGGCGAACTGGTGCGCCTGGTGATCGGACTGCTCGCCATCGGGCTGGTGGCGTCGAGCAACTACACGATCAACGAGGTGCTCGATGCGCCATTCGACGCGACCCATCCGAGCAAGCGGTCGCGGCCCGTGCCGAGCGGCCGCGTCAACATTCCGCTCGCGTACCTCCAGTGGATCGCGCTCGGCGTTGCCGGCGTGGCGCTGGGGTGGACGATCGGCGGGCGGTTCACCGCGGCGCTGATCGCGCTGTGGGTGATGGGCTGCGTGTACAACATCCGCCCGGTGCGCAGCAAGGACGTGCCGTACGTCGACGTGCTCACGGAGGCGATCAACAATCCCATTCGCATGGTGGCGGGGTGGTACATCGTCGCCACGGCGGTCGTTCCGCCGGCGACCATGCTGCTCGGCTACTGGATGGTGGGCTGCTACTTCATGGCGATCAAGCGCTACGCCGAAGGCCGCGAGTTGGCGGATGCGGGACGCCTTACCGCGTATCGACGCTCTTTGGCGTATTTCACGCCCGAGCGGATGATGATCGCGATCATGTTCTACTGCGCGGCGGCGATGCTGTTCTTCGGGGCCTTCATCATCCGCTACCGTCTCGAGCTCGTCCTCTCCTTTCCGTTCGTCGCGCTGGTCATGGCGACGTATCTGGAGCTCGGGTTCCGGCACGAGAGTGCCGCCCAGAACCCCGAGAAGCTCTACCGCGAGCCGAAGCTGATGCTGGCCGTGGTCTGTTGCGCCGTGGTGATGCTCGTGCTGATGTACGTCGATCTCCCCGTGCTGCACACGATGATCGATCCGTCGTTCCTCGGTGGCGTTCAGCCCGCGAATTGACGTGATTCGAGGGCGCGCGAGCTTCGCGCGCCTTCTCGCCACTCCAGAGCGGTACGCCAACGATGCCTGTGACGGCAACATCCACTGCGGACGGTTCCACGCGGCGTCCGCCGCCGCCCGCGGGTTCGACCAGTGCGACCGGCCCGTTCGGACTCAGCCGAGAGCTCTTCTACGCCACGTGCGCGACCCTCGTCGCGTTCCTCATCCTCACGCTGATCCTCGCCGCGACGCGGCCGCCGCAGTCCGACGAGGGGCACTTCGCGAACGCGGGCGCGGCGATCGCATCGCGCGGCCGCTTCGTGATGCCGATGTGGACGCCGTGGATCTCCACGCTCGACCAGCGCGTGTACTCCAACATGCCGCTGTACTTCCTCTCGCTCGGCGCGTGGTTCAAGGCGTTCGGCGTGAGCTGGATGACGTTCCGGACGTTGAGCGCGCTGTTCGGCGTCGTGATGGTCGTGTCGTTGCTATCGATCCTGCGCTCGGTGTCGCGCGAGCGCGGCGCGTTCGTCGCCGGGCTGGTTCTGCTCGGGCTGAACTACGACCTCATCAACCTCTCGAGCGCCCGATACGACGTCATGACCGCCGCGCTGAGCGCGGCCGGCATCGCGTCGTATCTGCTGATGCGCGAGCGCTCGCTGGAGCGCGCGCTGCTCGTGGCCAACACGTTCCTGGCGGCGGCGTGCCTGACGCATCCGTACGCGCTCTTCGGGATGCTTGGCCTGGCCACGTTCGTCCTGATGCTGGACCTTCGCGCGCTGCGGTTCCGACACGTCGCTCTGAGCGCCGCGCCGTACGTCGTCGCGCTCCTCGCCTGGGGCGCCTACATCGCGCGCGATCCGGACATGTTTCGCGAGCAGTTCGCCGAGAATGCGAGCGGACGGCTCCAGGGTCGGCTCGGCCCACTCGGCATGATCGGCGCCGAGATCAAGGAGCGGTATCTCGGCCGCTTCGCGGGGTGGCGTCCCGGGGCGCCGCTGATGATGCGCGTGAAGGTGCTGCTGCTGGTCGCCTATCTGGCGGGCATCGTCGGCTGCCTCTCGATGCGATCGCTGCGGGGCAACCCGCGCGTGCGCGCGCTCGTCACGTTCACGGTGCTGTCGCTGGCGTTGCTGATGGTCGCGGATGCGCATCGCTGGTACGTGTACCTCATCTACGTCCTGCCGCCGCTCGCGCTCTGTCTGGCGCTCGTCACCAACGAGATCGGCAAGCCCGGAGGCTGGCGCCGGTGGGTGGCGAACGCGGGACTCGTGGCGTACGGTCTGTTCGGCGTGGCGAGCGTGGCGTATCGGGCGAGGCTGGACGTCCACCATCGCGCGTTCTTGCCTGCGCTCGCCTACCTCAAGTCGCACGTGCAGGACGACGACCTGGTGATCGCCGGAGGCGAGTTCGGGCTCGGACTCGACTTCGAGAAGCACGTGCTCGACGACCCGTGGATCGGCTACCATAATCGCCGCGCGCCGGATTACGTCGTGTTGAGCACGGACGGCCGCTCGAAGCTCGACGCCTACGTGGCGGCCGACAGCGGCTTCCAGCGCTACGTGGACTCGCTCACGACGACTCTCAAGCCGGTGTTCGCGTCCGAGGCGGGCAACGTGCGGTACGAGGTGCTCGGCCGGCCGGACAGCGGGAGCGCCGCGCCAGCCATTCGCTGAGCGGGAGCGCGGAGCCCGCAGCTCGCGCGCGCGACGTCGAGATACCCGGGACGAGACTCGAACTCGTATATCCCGAAGGATGGGGGATTTTGAGTCCCCTGCGTCTACCGATTCCGCCACCCGGGCATGCTCCCGGGTAATCTATCGCGCACCGGCGGGCCGCGCACGTACGCGCGCGGAGCGCCACGCCGGACGCGTCAGCGCACGCTGTCGAGCGGCTCCGCCCTGGGCGGACGTACGCGCTGCCCGCGCAGGTTCTCGGCGCGCCGACGCAGCTGCTCCTGCAGCGCCGCGTACTTCGCGCGCTGCATCGGCGTCATGAACGCGGCGAGCGCGCGCTGTTCGTCGATCTGCAGCTGCGCACGACGGCGCTGCATGTCGAGCACGCGATCGAGCGACGCGGCGATACGGTCCTGATCGGCGTTCGCGCCGGCGAGGATCTCGCGACGGAGCGCGAGTCGCTCGTTGCGCTCCTGCTGCGCGAGCTGCCGCCGCTGCGCCTCGAACGGACGGCTCGCCTGCGCGAGCCTCGCCATCTGTGCGTCGGTGAGGCCGACGCGGTTCTTCGTGACGCGCCACAGCTGCTGGCGGAGGCGCGCCTCGAGCTGCTGTCGGCGCGGCGCGTTCTCCGCCCCTGCCGGTGGCTGCCGACGTGCGATACCCTGGGCCGCCACGTCGGAGGCCAGCAGCGGCAGCGTGAGCGCGAGCATCACAACGGTTCGCCGCATCACGATTCCTCCGGGCTGCCGACCGATGCCGGCTCGGCGTCGTCGACGTCGGCCGAGGGCAGCGCGTCGAGCGACTCGATCCCCTCGACCAGCGCCGACAGCTCGCCGTCGCTCAGCTCGCCGATGGTGCCGCCGGCCATCGCGAGCTCGCGTGGCTGCGCCGCGGGCGTCGAGGGCGCCGCGGATGGCGCCGCCGTGGTCCGCCCGCGCGGCGCTCCGGTATCTCCGGG
>DASTSX010000143.1:0-14813 GCA_035760455.1 Gemmatimonadaceae bacterium
GCGGACACCGTCGCGTTCGCCGTGCGGCACGCCGTGCCGGAGACCCCGTGGGTGATCGTCACGATGCAGCCGGAGGCCGCTATCGTGCAGCGGCCGCAGGAGTTCCTCCGCAAGCTGCTCGGCGCGGGCGCCGTCATCCTCGCCATCGCCACGCTCGGGGCCTGGCTCCTCAGCCGGCACGTGACGCGTCCGCTCCGCCGCGTCACGGAGGCGGCGGCGGCGCTCGCGGACGGCGACTACGGCCGGCGCGTGCGCGTCACGGACGGCGGCCGCGAGGTGGCGCAGCTGTCGGCCACCTTCAACGCGATGGCCGTCGCGATCGGCGATGCGCACGCGGCGCTCGCCGATCGCAACCTCGAGCTCCAGCGCGCGAACGCCGCGAAGGCGCAGTTCCTCGCCATGATGAGCCACGAGCTGCGCACGCCGCTCAACGCGATCGGTGGGTTCACGGAGCTGATCGAGCTCGGCTTGCGCGGACCCGTCACCCCCGAGCAGGTCGTGGACCTGGGCCGCATCAGGCGGAGCAAGGATTTACTGTTGTCGATCATCACGGACATCCTCGACTTCGCTCGCACCGACGCCGGCATTCTCGCCGTCCGGCTCGAGCCGGTGTCGATCGCGCCTCTGGTCACGGACGTCGTGGACGTCATCGGCCATCAGTTCGCGGCGAAGGCGGTCCGGATCGTCGTCGACGACGTGCCGTCCGAGGCCGTCGCGCGCGGCGACCGGGAGAAGATGCACCAGGTGCTGCTCAACCTGTTCTCGAACGCCTTGAAGTTCACCGAGTCCGGAGGCGAGGTCAGAGTTCGTACGTCCGTCTCCGACGAGACGGTCCACATCGCCGTGAGCGACACCGGCCCCGGCATCGACCCGGCACGGCTCGAGGCCATCTTCGAGCCGTTCGTGCAGGTCGATGCCTCGCTGACGCGGCGCGCTGGAGGCGCGGGACTGGGGCTGTCCATCGCGCGGCAGCTGGCCGCGGCAATGAGCGGGACCGTGACCGTCCGCAGCGCACCCGGCGCCGGCTCCACCTTCACGTTCGCCCTCCCGCACGCCGACCGCCCCACCCCGGCGCTCGAGGTGCCCGGCGCGCCGCAGGCCACCCGCCAGACCGCCTGAGTTCACACGCGCTTGCCCAGTGGCGATCTTTTGGATCGACCACGGAAGGGAGAAGTCCGAGATGAGCGAGCAACAGCAGCAGAGTGGACCGGCCGTCGCCGGCGCTCGACAGACCGAGATCGCCGTGTTGGCCGGCGGATGCTTCTGGGGTGTCGAGGAGATCCTGCGTGAGGTCCCCGGCGTCCTCGATACCGACGTCGGCTACACCGGTGGATGGCTGGAGAACCCCACCTACCACGACACGCACGACAGCAAGTCGGGACATGCGGAAGCGGTTCGCATCACCTTCGACCCGTCGGTGCTCAGCTACGAAGACCTGCTCGAGCAGTGGTTCTTCCGCCTCCACGACCCGACCACGCTCAACCGGCAGGGGAACGACATCGGCACTCAGTATCGCTCGGCGATCTTTCCGCAGAGCCCCGAGCAGGAAGCCGCCGCGAGACGGGTGATCGAGCGCGTGAACGCCTCGGGGAGGTGGCGCCGGCCCGTCACGACCTCCGTCGAGCCTCCCGCGACCTGGTACAGCGCGGAGTCGTACCATCAGGATTATCTGCGGAAGAATCCGGGCGGATACAGCTGTCACTTTCTGCGCGACTAGCGCGGGTGCGCGTGTCCGCGGGTGAGAAAGGCAACGGCCTCGGGAAGCAATCGCCTCCCGAGGCCGTTTCGCACTAGCGCACCCTCACGCCGCCTTCCGCACCAGCGTCCCCTGCTCCGCGTCCACGACCGGCTCCGTCGCGATCCGCTTCGCGATCGCCGCGTCGGCGGAGTAGGCACCCGCGCCCGTCAGGACGAGTGCGACGGACGAGGCGAGCAGGGCGAGCGGGAACTCGATGCCGCCCGGGTTGAAGAAGCCCTGCTTCAGGTGCACGGCCAGGATCGCGACGACCATGGTGGCGCCGATGCCGAGTGCGGCGAGGCGGGTGAGGAGGCCGAGCACGATCGCGATGCCGCCGAAGAACTCCACGAGGGCGACGAACGGTCCGACGATCGCGGCCGCCGGAATCCCCATCTGGCCGAAGGCGCCGGCCACGCCGTCGAACCCGTAGACGAAGAGCTTCTGGCCGCCGTGCAGGATGAACGTCACGCCGAGCACGACGCGGAGCACGGCGAGCGCCGTGTCGATCTGCCGGCGGGTGGGGGTGTGGAAGAGGAACATGGTCGTCTGCCTCGAGTGGAGTGTGGAGTCTGGTGTTACGATATCTGGTGTGATAACACTTTCTTGGTCCGAGAAGTTCACGCGCCCTCGCGTGCGAGCGTGAGCAGGTCGATCAGCGATCGGAGCTGCTCGTCGGAGAGCCGCCCGAGCTGCTTGCGGTGGAGCTCCACCACGGGTCGCTCGAGCTCCTGCAGCAGCGCCTGCCCGGCGACCGTGATGCGCGTGAGCACCATGCGCCGATCCTCCTGCTCGCGCGAGCGGGTCACGAGTCCCGCATCCTCCATCCGGTCGAGCAACCGCGTCATGTCCGGCATCCGCGTCAGCATCCGGTCGCGCAGCTCGTTCCGGCACAGCCCGTCCGGCTCCGAGCCGCGCAGGATCCGCAGCACGTTGAACTGGGTAGAGCTGAGGCCATAGGGCCTCAACAGGTCCTCGAGAGAATCCGTCAGCCTCGACGAGGTCCGCAGCACGTTGAGGAAGGCCTCCTGCTGGAGGCTCGTGAACGCCTTTCGTTGGCGAAGGTCTTCCTTGAGCGTGGGCGACATGACTGAATATAGGTGTTATCACACCGAGTGTCAAGGCCGAGCATTCTCCCCGCCCACCGCCCCCCCGGGGGCGTCGCTCGTACCGGTTACCTGCTACGGAGGTACCGGATACCTCAGTGGCCTTTCAGATCCTTCCCCGCCCCGATCGCCGCCTGGAACTCGCGCGTCCGCATCGCCGCGAAGGTCTCGGTCGGCATCGTCGCGCGACCCCGCATCGCCTCGATCAACATGTCCGCCTCGTCGTCGCTCCGGCCCACGGCGATCAGGGTGTAGTGGGCGAGGCTCAACGCCACCTCGCGCTCCGCGTACACCGCGCGGCCGGTGCCGCCCGGCGCGTGCAGTACCTCCTCGAAGAACGCCTGCTCGGTGGCGCTGTGCGTCCGCACCGCGACGGCGATGTGCCGGTTGAGCTCGCGCGCCACCTCGACGACCCGCCGCGCGCGGATCGGCTCCGGGGCGGTCACCACGATGAGTCGAGCCCCCGCCACGCCGGCCCGCTCCAGCACGTCGGGGCGCGTCGCGTCGCCCGCGATCGCGTGCTCGCCCCGCATCCGCAGCCCCGCGACGACCCGCGGCTGCTCCTCGACGACGATGTGCGTCACCCCTGCCCGGTCCAGCGCCTCGGTGACCGTCGTCCCCACCCGGCCGTACCCGACGAGGATGACGTGATCCCGCGCGTCGCTGAAATCGAAGTCGTCGATCCCCTCCATCGAATCCGGGATGCCCGGCAGCCGCTTGGCGAGGATCCGTTGCATCCACGCCTGAACGGGCTGGTTGACCGTGATCGACATCAACGCGGCCGCGACGATCAGCGCGTGCGTCTCGCGATCGAGCAGACCGAGCGACACGCCGAGCCCCGTGAGGATGAAGGAGAACTCGCCGATCTGCGCGAGGCTCGCGCCGAGCGTCAACGCGGTCCGCCCGGACTCTCCGAGCAGCCGCAGCACCCCCACCGACGCCGCCATCTTTCCGACCAGGATCAACCCGAACAGCGTGAGCACCCGCCCGGGCTGCTCGACCAGCACGCGCGGCTCGAACAGCAGGCCGACGGAGACGAAGAACAGCACGGCGAATGCGTCCTGCAGCGGCATGGCATCCGCCGCCGCGCGCTGGCTGAGCTCCGACTCGCTCACCACCGCCCCGGCGACGAAAGCGCCGAGCGCGAACGACATCCCGAAGAGCTGCGACGCGATGGTGCCCACTCCGAGCGCGATGGCGAGCACGGTCAGCGTGAACAGCTCGCGAGACCCGAGGCGCGCCACGTGCGCCAGCAGCCACGGCACCACCCGCCGTCCGACGACGAACATCAGCAGGAGGAAGGCGACGACGTTCCCGATCGCCAGCCCGATCGACTTCCCGAGCCCGCCCACGGACACCTCGTGCCCGTCGGGGATCGTGCCGCCCAGCAGCGCGGCGACGGCCGGCAGCAGCACCAGCACCACCACCATCGCGAGATCCTCGACCACCAGCCACCCGACGACGAGCCGCCCCTCGGGCGAGTCGAGCCGGTCGCGGGCCTCGAGGCCCTTGAGCACCACGACGGTGCTCGCGACGGCGAGCGACAGCCCCAGCACGATGGCACCCCCCGGCGAGAGGCCCCACAGCCGGCCGAGGACCGTGCCGATCGTTCCAGTGACGGCGATCTGCAGGAGCGCGCCCGGCACTACCGTCGAGCGCACCGCCATCAGGTCGCGCAGGGAGAAGTGCAGCCCGACGCCGAACATGAGCAGCACGACGCCCATCTCGCTCGCCTGCGACGCCACGCCGTCCGCCGCCCCCAGCGCGGGGTTCGCGACACCGATCGCGATCCCGGCGAGCAGGTAGCCGACGATCGGCGGAAGGCTCAGCCGCGCCACGAGGATGCCGAGCAGGAGCGCAGCCGCAAACGCGAGCGCGATCGTCGCGATCAGTGTGGTGCCGTGCTGCATGTCGGTAGGGCGCGAGGAGGGAGGAGACGCCCCGAAAGTAATGCGAACCACGCGCCTCCGCTCGCCCGGATTTCGTCAGTTGGCGCGGCGTAATCCGCTCGCGTTCGACCTCGCGCGGCCGCGAGCGCTGGTCCCGTTCGTGCGAATGACGGCGGCCTCGGCACGGGATTCGGCGACCTCATGCAGCCCGCACGCATGACACCTCCACGTCACGGTGCCGCTGCGTGACGCAGCGCATCGAGGACTACGCCCTCATCGGCGACTGCGAGACCGGCGCGCTCATCGGGCGCGACGGCTCCATCGACTGGCTGTGCTGGCCACGATTCGACTCGGGCGCGTGCTTCGCCGCGCTGCTCGGCGGACCCGAGCACGGGCGCTGGCGCATCGCGCCCGCCGGCGAGACGCTGCGCACCGAGCGGCGGTACCGCGGCGACACGCTCATCCTCGAGACCACCTTCGTCACGACGTCGGGCACGGCCACGCTCATCGACTTCATGCCGGCCGAAGGCACGCAATCCCGGATCGTGCGGACCGTGGTCGGCGTGCGAGGGGAGGTCGCGATGCGCGTCGAGCTCATCCTCCGCTTCGGCTACGGCGCGCTCGTTCCATGGGTCACCCGTCACGAGCGGCAGGGCCTCCGCGCGATCGCCGGTCCCGACATGGTCGTGCTCCACACCGACGTCCCCCTGCACGGCGAGAACCTCACCAGCGTCGCGGACTTCGTCGTGCGCGAGGGCGAGTCGCGCTCGTTCACCCTCGGCTGGCGACCGTCGCACAAGTCACCTCCCGAGGCGATCGACGCCGCGGCCGCGCTGCGCGAGACGGAGGACTACTGGCGCGAGTGGTCGTCGCGCTGCCGGTACGAGGGAGAGTTCCGCGAGCCGGTGCTCCGCTCGCTGCTCACCCTCAAGGCGCTCACCTACGGACCGACTGGAGGCATCGTCGCGGCGCTCACCACGTCACTGCCGGAGGAGCTCGGCGGGGTGCGCAACTGGGACTATCGCCTCTGCTGGCTGCGCGACGCGACACTCGCGCTGATCGCGTTGATGGACGCCGGCTACTTCGACGAGGCGCGCGCATGGCGCGACTGGCTGCTGCGCGCCGCCGCCGGTAGCCCGGACCAGCTCCAGATCATGTACGGGCTCG
Source organism: Gemmatimonadaceae bacterium (assembly GCA_035760455.1). Lineage (GTDB taxonomy): Bacteria > Gemmatimonadota > Gemmatimonadetes > Gemmatimonadales > Gemmatimonadaceae > AG11. The sequence goes on from DASTSX010000143.1 coordinate 5,898, forward strand.
GCGGCGAGCGCCGGCTCCTCGAGTGGGAGGTGCCGTGGCTCCCCGGCTACGAGGGATCGAGCCCCGTCCGCGTCGGCAATGCCGCGCACGGCCAGCTCCAGATCGACGTCTTCGGCGAGGTGATGGACGCCCTGCACCAGGCTCGGCGTGGACGGATGCCCGAGAGCGAGGACGCGTGGCACCTCGAGCGCGCGCTCGTCTCGCACCTCGAGCGGGTGTGCCCGGAGCCCGATCACGGCATCTGGGAGGTGCGCGGCCAGCCGCAGCATTTCACGCACTCGAAGGTGATGGCGTGGGTCGCGCTCGATCGCGCGATCCGCAGCGCGCAGCTCACCCGGCTCGATGGGCCGGTCGCACGCTGGACCGATCTGCGGGGCCGTCTCCACGCCGAGATCTGCGACCGTGCCTTCGACCCCCGGACCGGCTCGTTCATGCAGTCGTACGGCTCGCATGAGGTGGATGCGAGCCTGTTGCTCATGCCGCTCGTGGGGTTCCTCCCCGCGTCGGACGAGCGCATCCGCGGCACCGTGCGCTGTATCGAGGAGCGCCTCCTCGTCGACGGCTTCGTCTACCGCTACGACTCGGCGCTCACCGACGACGGCCTCCCGCCGGGCGAAGGGGCGTTCCTCGCGTGCACCTTCTGGCTCGTCGACAACTTCCTGCTCCAGGGTCGCCACGCCGAAGCCCGCGCGCTGTTCCAGCAGTTGCTCGACGTGCGCAACGACGTGGGTCTCCTCGCCGAGGAGTACCATCCCGCACGTCACCGTCAGGTCGGCAACTTCCCGCAGGCGTTCTCTCACGTCGCGCTCGTGAGCACCGCCTTCAACATGCAGCGCTCGGAGCGCCGGGCCGCGCCCAGGCGGAGCGCGGAAGGCTGAGGGGCGGATCCCCGGGACGCAAACGCATCCCGAGGCCGTCGCGCAATGCGCACTGCGCACAGCGCGTGGCGCTCCTCAGTCGATCGGCTTGAGGTTCTTCACGATCTTCTCTCGCTGCGGCTCGAGGAAGGGCGCGAGCACGATCTTCTCGCCGAGCGTCGCCGGATCCTCGTCGACCGAGAAGCCGGGACCATCGGTCGCGATCTCGAAGAGGATGCCGTTGGGCTCCCGGAAGTAGAGGCTGCGGAACCAGTAGCGGTCCACCTTCCCGCTGTTCGGGATGCCGAGCGTGTTGAGCCGGTCCGCCCAGGCGTCGTAGTCCGCGTCGTGCGAGCGAAAGGCGACGTGGTGCACTCCGCCCGCGCCCGGGCGCGCCGGGGCGAGGCGCCGCTGCTCCGCCACGTGCAGCTCCGCGGCGGGGCCGCCCGGGCCCATCTCGTACACGTGCACGACGTCGCCCGCGCTGTCCGGGTGCGCGTACTCGCGCACCGGACGCATCCCGATCGCGCGCAGCACCGCATCCGTGGGCGCCAGGGTCGGCACGCTCAGCACGATCGGGCCGAGCCCGCGGACCTGGTGCTTCTCCGGCACGGGGCTGCGGTCCCACGGGTTCGCGCCGCCCACACCGCCGTCGTCGACCAGCGAGAGCCGCTGGCCCTCGGGATCCTCGAGGTCGAGCGTGAGGCGGCCGTCGCGCTCCTCGATCTCCGCGGCGCGCACGCCGAGCTCCCCGAGGCGCTCCTTCCAGTAGCCGAGGCTGTCCGCGCCCGACACGCGCAGCGACGTCCGCGCGATCGAGCGCGAGCCGCGGACCTCCTGTGGCACGGGCCAGTCGAAGAAGGTGAGATCCGTGCCGGGCGTGCCCTTCGCGTCGGCGTAGAAGAGGTGGTAGGCGCTCACGTCGTCCTGGTTGACGGAGCGCTTCACGAGGCGCATCCCCATCGAGCGCGTATAGAACTGGTGATTGTCCCGGATCTTCGCCGAGACCGCGGTCAGATGATGGATGCCCTGCAGCTCGATGGTCATGGTCGTTCTCGCTGATGGTTCGCGCGCCCGCTGGTGTCCCGCCTCGTGCGCAACCGCGTGGGTGCACGCATCGTTCCCGTCATATATCTTAGTACTGAGATTGTTGAAGTCAAGCGGCCTCGGCGCCGCTCGACGACGGCAGCCGGGCTTCATCCGACCGGGCGCGTCGCTCGACCAGTGGGTTACCTCTGCACCCGCGCACCCGCGCACCCGCGCACCCGCGCACCCGCGCCTCACGGTGCTGCTCGTCGGGGCGCTCGCCGCCGGTGCCGTGCTCCTCGTGCCGGCACTCGTTTGTCTGCACCGGACGTTCGCCGCCGAGCGCCGCGTGCGTCAGGCGCCGGCGCGCGCGACGCGGGGAAGCACGATCGTGAACGTGCTCCCCTGCCGCAGCGTGCTCTCGACGAGGAGATCACCGCCCATTCCCCGCGCGAGGTCGCGGCTGATGGCGAGCCCGAGGCCCGTCCCCTCGTGCCGGCGCGCGAGGTCGCTGCGCACCTGCACGAACGGGTCGAAGATCACGTGCAGCTTGTCGCCGGGGATTCCCATCCCGGTGTCGCGCACGTGGATGCGCACCGTCTCCTCGTCGGCGGAGCAGCTCGTCTCCACGCGCCCCCCCGAGTCAGTGAACTTCACGGCGTTCGACAGCAGGTTGACGAGCACCTGACGCAACTTCTCGACGTCGGCGCGCGCGACCAGGTCGGCGCCACACTCCGCGGTCAGCAGGGTGAGCCCCTTGGCGCGCGCCTGCGGCGCCACCAGCGATTCGGCGGCGACGAGTGCCTCGCGCACCACGACGTCGTCGAGGTCGTACGAGACGGTTCCCGTCTCGAGCTTCGCGTAGTTCAGCACCTCGTTGATCAGCCCGAGCAGGTGCCGCTGGCTCGCCTGGATGCGATGCAGATCCTCGCGCTGCTCGGGAGTGATCGGGCCGCGGATGCCCATCTCGAGCAGCTCGGCGTAGCCGCCGATGGCGTTGAGCGGCGTGCGCAGCTCGTGCGACATCACGGCGAGGAACTGGCTCTTCGCGCGGTTCGCCGCCTCCGCGAGCCGATAGGCCTCCTCGACGACCGTGCGCGCGTGCTGCTCGAGGTCGTACAACCGCTCCACCTCGCGCCGCGCGAGGACCTGCTCGGTGACGTCGGTGCCGTGCGCGATGATGCCGACGCGCTCGTCGTCGCCCTCGACGAGCGGCAGGTAGACGAAGTCGAGGAACCGCTCCTCGGGCTCCGCGCCTGGGATGCGCGCGATGCGGACGGACACCTCGCGGCCGACGAACGGCGTCCCGGTGGCCAGCACCTCGTCGAGCAGCTCCTTGAACCCCTGCTCGGCCACTTCCGGCAGCGCCTCGAGCACGGCTTTGCCGATCAGCTCACGGTTTCCGACGAGACGATAGTACGCCTCGTTGGCGAGGGCGAACACGTGGTCGGCTCCGCGCACGACGGCAAGGAAGGCCGGTGCCTGCTGGAAGACGTACTCGAGCCGCGTGCGCTCGACCTCGAGCGCGCGCAGCAGGCGCTCGCGCTCGAGCTGCGCGGTGCGCGCCGCGGTCACGTCGTTGAACAGGACGGCGACGCGATGCTCGCGGGGGGGACCGATGCGGAAGGCGTAGACGTCGTACCACCGGCCGCTGCCCGTCGTCGGCGCCTCCACGCGCACCGGTTCGCCCGTGAGAGCCACCCGCCCGTACGTGCCCATCCAGAACGCGTCCCACTCGCGACCGAGCTCGCTCCATCGCTTCCCCGATGGATCGGCCACTCCGGTCTGCCGCATGAACGCCGGATTGACCTCGATGAACCGACAGTCGCTCGGCTCGCCGCGCTCGTCGAAGAACATCTCGACGACGCAGAAGCCGGCGTCGAGCGACTCGAACAGGGCGCGATAACGCGCCTCGCTCTCGCGCAGCGCCATCTCGACGCGATGGCGCTCGGTGACGTCGCGCCCCTCCGGAACGATGAGCACCACGTTGCCCCGCTCGTCGGTCACTGGATGCAGGGAGACGTCGAAGGTGCGGAACTCCCCGGAGGGCGGCCGAATGTCGGTCTCGAACCGCACGAACTCGCCGGCGGCGGCGCGCCGCACCGCGTCGGCGATCGCCTCGCCGGCGCCGGGCGTGTTGGCGAACCACGGCGTGTCGGCGAAGTGGCGTCCGATCACGTCCTCACGCGCCATGTCGGCGAACTCGAGCGACGCCCGATTGGCCTCGAGGACCGTGCCGTCCGGAGCGAGGAGGCCGATGTACTCGTAGGTGCCGTCGTAGATGGCACGGAGGCGCGCCGCGCTCTCACGCAGCGACTCTTCCGCCTGCTGTCGCGCCTCGAGCAGCTGCTCGCGCTCGCGCTGGCTCACGACCTTCTTCGTCGTCTCCTGACACACGACGAGGGTGCCGGCGATGCGCCCCTCCTCGTCGCGGACCGGGCTGTAGCTGTACGTCCACCAGACGTCCTCGAGACGGCCGTTGCGCTCGATCGGGATGAACTGGTCCTCGTGCCAGGTCGCCTCGCCGGTGGTCATGACCTGCTCGATCTGCGGGCCGATGACGGGCCAGATGTCCGTCCAGCAGTCGCGGCCGCGCATGCCGAGCGCGATCGGATGCCGCCCCTCCGCGCCGAAGCTCGGTCGGTAGGCGTCGTTATAGAACTGGATCAGCTCGGGCCCCCACCAGAGGAACATGGGATTCCTCGACGCGAGCAGGAGCCCCACGGTCGTGCGCAGGCTCTGCGACCACGCGGTGGACGGGCCGAGGGGCGTCGAGGCCCAGTCGAAGGCGCGGCAACGCGCGCGCATCTCGCCCGGGCCGTCGAACAGTGGATCCGAGGCGACCCTGCTCGTCGCCAACACTTCGGAGATCGACGTGGTGGTGTCCCCCTGCTCGCGTCGTGTGCCCGCATCTCGGGTCCGGACGACGGCGTCGGACCGGGCGGACGCCCACGTCGATAACGTACCCGACGGTGGGAGCGTTCGCGAGACGGGGAGGATGGCCGAGCCCGTCGACCGCGACCCGCGCGTGCTGGGCGGGACGGCGCCGGCGGCGCGCACGGGTCGTGCAAGGTGGGGGGCGGTTCTCCTCGGATGGAGCAGATAATGGCCAGGGAAAGACGGCCGAAGCGTTCGTTGCTGGAGACGGCGCTCCGTGGCGGAGCGGCCGGGATGGCCGGCGGGCTCGCGATCTCGCTCGTGGAGCGCGAGGTGCTGGCACGCATCGTCGGCGGCGCGCGGCACCGATCGGAGTGGGACGAGATCGCCGCGCGGGGCCTGTCGCGGGCAGGGCTCGACGTCGGGGAGGGCGGAGGCCGAATCGCGACCGGCGTGGCCACCCAGCTCGTGTACGCCGGCGTGCTCGGCGCGGCCTACGCCGTGCTCCGCGAGCAGACGCGCCGCTCGCGTCCGGGGCGCATCCTGCTCGACGCCGGGCTCACGTACGCGGCGACGCTCGTGTTTCCGGACCGTCCGAAGCCGACGCGCCGCCCCCGGCGCCTCGCGCTGCGCCGCAAGATCACCGATCCCCTCAATCCCGCCGACGCGTTCATGCGCGTGACGGCGATGACGATCGCCGCGCTGACGCGCTGAGCGCGAGCGCCGCGGGCCGCGTCGTCGTTGCCCGCCCCGGGGTCGCGCGGTAACATCAGCCGACCCTCAAGGAGCCGTTATGACGTTCGTCATCCTTGCGCTCTTGGCGCTGATTGTCGCCTTCGGCTTCGCGTCGTTCAAGATCATCGGCCAGGCCGAGGTCATGGTGATCGAGCGGCTGGGCCGGTTTCACCGAGTCGCGCGCTCGGGGCTCAACATCCTGATCCCGCTCATCGAGCGGCCCCGGTCGATCGACGTCCGCTACTTCGAGGCGGCGCCCGGCGGGGGGAAGAAGATCACGGCGGGCTCGACGAACCGCATCGATCTTCGTGAACAGGTGCTCAACTTCCCGAGCCAGCCGGTGATCACGAAGGACAACGTCACGATCGACATCGACGCCGTGCTGTACTACCGCGTGGCCGATCCGCAGAAGGCGACCTACGCCGTGCAGAACTTGCCGTACGCGCTCGAGACGCTCACCCGGACGACGCTGCGCAACATCGTCGGCGAGATGGAGCTCGACGCCACGCTGGCCAGCCGCGACGCGATCAACACCCGGATGCGCGAGGTGATCGAGGAGGCGGCGATCGGCTGGGGGGTAGACCTCACGCGCGTCGAGCTCCAGGCGATCGAGTCGCCGCGCGACATCCAGCAGTCGATGGAGCTCCAGATGCGCGCCGAGCGCGAGCGGCGCGCCTCGGTGACCAACGCCGAGGCGACGAAGCGCGCGGCGATCCTCGAGTCGGAGGGGGTGCGCGAGGCCCAGGTCCGGCGCGCCGAGGGCGAGAAGGACGCGGCGATCCTCCGTGCGCAGGGGCTGGCGACGGCTCGCCTGGCGATGGCGGAGGCCGAAGCGGAGGCGCTGGCCCGCATCTCCGCCGCGCTCCCGGAAGGCGAGGCGGCTATGTACCTGCTCGGCGTGAAGTACCTCGAGGCGCTGCCGAAGATCACCGAGGGGGCGGGCACGACGATCTTCCTGCCGGCCGAGGCGGCCGGGGTGATGGGAGCGATCGGCTCGCTGCGCGAGCTGCTCACGCGGAGCGGGACTGCGGCGCAGCCTCCAGGACCACCGGGAGCGGCGCGCGCGAGCACCCGTGCGTCGTCGCGGTCCGCGCCGCCACAGCTCGGATCGGGCGCCCGTCGTCGAGATGCGGACGAGGGGGGCGACGACGACGGACCGGACGGCGCCCCCGTGACCGACCTCTAGGCTCGATGGCGATCACCCGCGAGCGGGCGGAGCGTATCGCGCGCGCGCATCCGTGCGAGAACTGCGGCGAGTACAGCTTCAAGAAGCTCGCTGTGAAGCCGGCGACCCCCGCACTGCAGGCCGAGCTGCACGCGATATGGGTCGCCACCAAGACCTGCGGGGTCTGTGGGCTCCAGCAGGAGCTCGGGCTCGACGAGGACGGCGACGTCGTTTTCGTGAGCTGACGCGGGGGAGTCGGTGAATCGGTGAATCAGTTGAAACGGCCTCGGGAGGCAGAAGCTCCCCGAGGCCGTTCCAACCAACCCGCCATCCAACTCACCAACTCTCTCACCCTCACCCTCCTCGCTGCCTCGGCCCGACGGCCAGCAGGGCATGCGTCGCCGTCACCGCTTCGCTCCGGGCGAGCAGGGCTCTCGCCGCGTCGGGGGCGCGCTTCTGCGCGAGCTCGGTGAGCCGCGCCAGGAACTCCATCATCGAGGCGGGAAGGATCTTGTGCTCGGCGCTCTTCCACAGCGTCACCGACCGCCACTGTCCCCGCCACGTGCGATGCGCCAGCACCTTCACTTGCTCGTGCTCGTCGAGGCAGAGCTGGCCGCGCACCGCGTGGATGGCGGGCGTCTCCGCCTCCTTCAGATGCCCGCCCGTGAGCGCCCAGTGCTGGATGCGCCCCTGCCGCATCGGGAGCTTCTCCGGATCGATCAGCGGGAGATCGAGCACCTGGCGCATGACGAGGATGCCGGCCGCCAGCGCGGCGATCCGGTTCTCCTCCACCGCGGTGAGCTGCATGGCGAATCGGTTGATCTGATCGCATCGCGCGACGAGATCGGCGAGCGCCTTCGGCGTCGGGGCGTCAACTGACTGCTGCATGGGACAACGAGGAGGCGTGGGGCGAGAGCGCCGATGCGGGCACAGCCGTGGTCCCGCGGCGGACCGTGGCCTGTAGAGCATGGCAGAGAACAGTCATGCAAGAGACGGCGCAGTGATCGGCGTCACCCATCACTGAACCGCCGCCGGGGCTGGTTGCGCCGCGTCACAGCACGGCGAGGTCCGCCGCCTCCAGCACGGGCTTGGGATACCCCGAGCGGGCGAGTCGGAGCATCGCGCGTCCGAGCTGCTCGGTCGTGATGATCGAGCGGGGGAACAGGGCCTTGAGCACCGGGAGCACCGGCGCGAGCACCGTATAGAACGCGCGATACAATCGCGTCTTCGACTTCACGCCGTGCATCGGCACGATCAACCCTGGTCGCAGCATGTACGCCGATCTGAACGGCATGCGGAGGAGCGCGTTCTCCGTGCGGCCCTTCACCCGCGCCCACATCGTGCGGCCGCGTTCGGTGCTGTCGGTACCGGCACCGGACACGTAGACGAAGACGACGTCGGGATCGAGCCGCACGAGCGTCTCGGCGACGGAGAGCGTCGTCGCGTAGTTGATGCGCGTGTACTCCGCCTCGGACAGTCCGGCCGCCGACGCACCGAGACAGTAGAAGCACGCGTCGAGGCCGCCGAGTCGGTCTTGCACCGGCGACAGGTCGAGGAGATCGGCGTGAACGATCTCTCGCAGCTTGGGATGCGCCTGTCCCGTCGCCGTCCGGCCCAGCGTGACGACGCGCGCGACGCCGTCATCGAGCAGGCACTCGCGAAGGACGCCCTGCCCGACCATGCCGGTGGCACCGAGGATGAGCACGTTCATCGAGTGCAGCCTAACGTCGATGACGCGCCGAACCTAGTCCCCGACGACCTGGAGATCTCTCGAAGGAGTGTCCGCGCCGGTTCGTGGCATCTGCCCTTCAACTCACGCAGAAACCGACCAACGATCCCCCTATCCCACTCACCAACTCACCCGATTGCCCCGGCCCGTCCCCGCGAGATATTTCCCCCATGTCATGGGTCTCTCGCGCCGCCACGGCGCTCGTCCTCGCCGCCGCGGTGGCCTGTCCGCGCGCCGAGCAGGCGTCGGTGGAGGAGCTGTACACGACGCGGATGCTCGGCTTGAGCTACCTGCAGCGCAACCAGCTCACCGAGGCCGAGGCCGAGTTCTCCAAGCTCACCAGGCTCGCCCCCGACGATCCGCTGGGCTACGCGAACCTCGGCCTCACCTACATGCAGGCGGGCCGCTACCCCGACGCCGAGGCGCAGCTGAAGCGCGCCCGCGAGCTCGACCCGCGGAGCACCGAGGTCGGCCTGGCGTTGGCGCGCGTCTACGCGCTCACGAACCGGGAGGCTCAGTCGCGCGCG
>DASTSX010000144.1:0-8630 GCA_035760455.1 Gemmatimonadaceae bacterium
GGCCCTTCCCTTCGGCGCGCATCTGGTTCGCGAAGTCGACCAGGAGGATCCCGTTCTTGGTCACGAGCCCCATCAGCATGATGATGCCGATCATCGTCATCACGTTGATGTTGCCGCGGGTGAGCAGCAGCGCGAGCGCGACGCCGATGAAGCTGAGGGGGAGCGCCAGCATGATCGCGAGCGGCTGGAGGAACGAGCCGAACAGGGACGCCAGGATCAGATAGATGAAGACGACGGCGAGGACCAGCGCCTCCTGCACGTAGCCCTTGGTCTCCTCGAGGTTCTGGACGTCGCCGGTGAAGATGGCGCGATAGCCCGGTGGGAGCCCGAGCGACTCGATGGACGCCTTCACGCGGTTGGCGACTTCACCCATCGCGTATCCGGGGAGCACGCCGGTGGAGAGCTGGACCTGCTGCTCGAGCTGGCGGCGCTCGATCTGCTGGGGCCCGACGCCGGCCCGCACGTCGGCGACCTGCGCGAGCGGCACCATCGACGGGAGGCCGTTCGGACCGGAATAGGTGCTGGCGACGGGCAGCTGCGAGACGTCGGCGGCCGAGGCGCGCAGCGAGTCGGGGAACACCACGACGACATCGTGCGAGTACCCCTGCGGGTCCTCCCACGTCGTGGCGCGCTGTCCGGAGAACAGGGGTTGGAGCGTGGACGCGACGCTGCCGACGCCGAGGCCGGCGCGCCAGGCCTCCTGCCGGTCGACGCGGACGTCGAGCTGCGGGATGTCGCCTTCCTCGCTCGAATTCGGCTCGGCCACGCCGGGGACGGCGCGGATGGCCTGGAGCGTCCGTTCGGCCACGAGCTTCAGCCGACCGGCCTCGGGCCCCTGAACGTTGACCTGGATCGGCTGGCGGAAGCCGCCGAAGATGGAGCGCTGCCCCTGGATGGTGGGGCGCACTCCCGGGATGCTGCGCAGCTTCCCGCGCAGGTCGGCCTGGATCTCGAACAGCGTGCGCTCGCGGTCGTGCTTGAGCGTGACGGAGACCTGGCCCTGGTTGGGCGTGCCGCGGAAGCCGCCGCCGACCGAGAGGTAGGTGAAGTCCGTCTCCGGCTGCGCGTTGAGGAACGCCGCGATCTCGCGACCCTTCGCGAGCGTGTACTCGATGCGCGAGCCTGGCGGCGTGCGGTAGTTCACCGAGAACTCGTGACCGTTGACGTCCGGCATCCAGGTGAAGCCGAGCCGCGGCAGGATCAGCATGCTGATGACGACCGTCGCCGCGGCGAGGCCGAGCACGAGCGGCCGGTGGTCGAGCGACCAGGCCAGCCAGCGCGGATACCGGTCCGCGACGCGCTCGAACCAGTCGTTGAACACGAAGGCGACGCGCCGGATCGGGTTCGCGCGGCGACGCTGCTCCGCCAGCGACGCTCCACCGTGCTCGGGGTCGTGCTCCACCTCCGGGTCGGCCCAGACGCTCGACAGCATCGGGTCGAGGGTGAAGCTCACGAACAGCGACACGAGGACGGCGAAGGTGACGGTGACGCCGAACTGGAAGAAGATGCGCCCGATGATCCCGCCCATGAACGCCACCGGGATGAACACGGCGATGACGGCGAAGGTCGTGGCCATGACGGCGAGCCCGATCTCGTCCGTCCCCTCCTTGGCGGCGGCCTCGTGCGATTTCCCCATCTCGAGATGGCGCACGATGTTCTCGCGCACGACGATCGCGTCGTCGATCAGCAGCCCGATCGCCAGTGAGAGGGCGAGCAGGGTCATGGTGTTCACGGTGAAGTCGAACACCCACATGATGAAGAACGCACTGATGATCGAGACGGGGAGCGTGAGCCCGGTGATGACGGTGGACCGCCACGAGTTCAGGAACAGGTAGATGATCATCACCGTCAGGATCGCGCCGAGCACGATCGAGAGCTGCACGTCGGCGAGCGACTCGCGGATGCGCCACGAGTCGTCGCGGGTGATGGTCATCATGATGTCGGCGGGCAGCTGCCGCTCGAGCTCCTGGACCACGCCGCGGACGGCGTCGGCCACAGCGACGGTGTTGGCGCCCGAGATCTTGAGCACCTCCAGCGACACCGCGGACACCGGCTCCTTCGCGCCGGCGTTCCAGATCTCCGCCGCCGTGCGGCGCTCCTCGGCGCCGTCGACGACGGTCGCGACGTCACCGATGCGGATCGGCGTGCCGTTCCGCACGGTGACCGGGATGTCGGCGAAGTTCGCGGGCTCGAGGATGCGCCCCGTGACGCGCACGAGCCGCTCCGTCTCCCCGCGCTCGATGCGGCCCGCGGGCACTTCCTGATTCTCACGCTGGAGCGCGCTGGTGAGCTGCGACGGCGAGAGCCCGTAGGCGCGCAGCGCGTCCGGATCCACCTGTACGCGGATCTGGCGCGGGTTGCCGCCGACGATGTTCACGCCGCCGACCCCCTCGTTCGCCTCGATGCGCGTCTGCACGACCTCCGTCGCGAGATCGGTGATCTCGCGGATCGACCGCTCGGTCGATTGCAGCGCGATCGTCATGATCGGCTGATCGTTGGGATCGAAGTGGCGGACGATCGGCTCCTCGATGTCCTGCGGCAGCTGACGCCGGATGCGCGCCAGCTTGGACATGACGTCCTGCTGCGCCACGGCCACGTCCACACCGAGGTGGAAGGTCATGCGGACGATCGAGGTCCCCTCGAGCGACGTCGAGGTGATCTCCTTGATCCCCTGGACCGTGTTCAGCGATTCCTCGATCGGCTTCGAGATCTCGCGCATCATCACTTCCGGGGAGGCGCCCGGATACGTGGTCTGCGCGATGACGACCGGATACGTGATGTCCGGGTACTCGTCGATCGCCAGGCGCTTGTAGCTGACGATGCCGAGCACGACGAGCGCCACCATCATCATGGTGGCGAACACGGGCCGTTTGATCGAGACGTCGGAGAGGAACATCGGGGACCTGGTGCTGGATGAGCGGGTGAGCGGCGCCCGCGCGTTTACTGGCGGCGAACTTGCTGCCGCTCGGTGCCGGCAATCGTGACCTGCATGCCGCGGCCGAGCGTGCCCACGTTGCCGACGACGATCTTGTCGCCCGCCTGAAGGCCCTCGGTGACCTGCGCGATGCCCTGCTGCTCGTCCACGGCGCCGAGCTGCACGGGGGCGACGTTGAGCGTCTTGCCGTCGATGCGGTAGACGAACGGCTTGCCATCCTCCTGGCCCTGGCGCAGCGCGCTGGTCGGAATCGCGAGCACGTTCGTCAGCGTGCGGGCCACGACGCGGCCCGTCGCGAAGGTGCCGCCACGGAGCGTGTTGCCGGGGTTCGGGACCTGCACGTACACGGTCACGGCGCGCGTGGCCGGATCGATCGTCGGGCTCACGCGCGCGACCTTGCCGTCGAAGCGGCGCGCGTCGGCGATGAAGTGCACAACCTGCCCGACCCGGACCACGGCCGCCTGACGGGCCGGCACCGCGGCGGCCAGCTCGAGCGTGCCGCTGCGCACGATCGTGAACATCGGCGCGCCGCGGGAGAGATGCACGCCGCCGTCGACGAGCCGTTTCTCCACCACGCCGCTCGCCGGCGCCACGACGCGCGTGTCGCGCGCCTCGTTGCCGCTCGTCCGCAGTCGCGCGGCCGCGGCGGCGAGCCGTGCGCGCGCGGTGGCCACCGCCTGCTGCGAGACCTTGAGATCGCGCTCGGCGATCGCGCCGGCCTTGAAGAGCGACTCGTTCTGCTCGAGCGTCCACTGCGCATTCGCCAGCTCCGCGTTCGCCGCGACGCGGTCCGCCTCGGCGCTCGCGCGGCCGCTCTCCTGCAGGCTCGCCTCGAAGCGGGCGAGCAGCTGGCCGGCGCGCACCTGGTCGCCCTCGCGCACGTAGACGGCCTCGAGATCGCCCTCGATCCGCGAGCGGACGTCGATCGTCTCGAGCGGATGCAGGTCGCCGGTGAGCGCGACGCCGTCCTCGATCGTCGTCGGCGCGACGGTGGCGACGTCGGTCGCGGCGAGCGTGATCGAGGGCGAGGGACGTCCGCCAGGACCGCTACCCGCGCCGCCCTTGGCTCCAGGGGAGCCTGGGGCGCCGCCGCCGGCCCCACCCGCGCCACCACCGCCGGCGGGCCCGCCCGGCTGCGCCGCGCCGCCGCTACGATTGCCCTCCGCGCTGGCCGCGGAGCCGGCCGCATCCTTGGAGCAGGCGGCCGCGAGCGAGAGCAGCGCGAGGCTGAGGGAGACGGCGCGGAGCGAAGAGGAAGTCGGTCGCATTCAACTATCTCGGTGCCGTCGGCGGCGTCGCCGTCGGCGGGAGCGGGATCGGCCGGCCGAGCGCGCGCGCCAGGTCAGCCGAAGCGAGGAAGAGGTCGTACGTGGCGCGCGCTTCGGTGCTCTGCGCGGTCAGCAGCGCGAGCTGTGCATCGGAGACCTCGAGCTGCGTGCTGAGCCCGCGCGAGAAGCGGAGCGACGCGAGCTGGAAGGCCTCCTGGGCCTCGAGCGAATTCTGCTGACGCGCGGCGAACGCGGCGCGCGATCGCCGCACCTCGGCGCGGGCGCGCGCGACGTCGAGCGCGACCGACTCGCGCTGCTGCTGCAGCTGAAGCTCGGCCACACGGGCCTGGGCCTGCGCGAGCTCCACGTTGGAGCGAACGCGGAAGCCGTCGAAGATCGGGAAGGAGAGCTGGAGCCCGAGCTGCCGGTCGGAGAAGAAGCCTCCGTTCTGGCACACGCGGCCGGCCGCACTGCCCGCGGGGCAATCTTCGGTGGTGAGCCGGCCACGCGTGCGCGGGATGCCGTAGCCGATGGGCGGAAACGCCGAGAAGCCCGTCTGGAAGGTCAGGGCAAGCGACGGGTAGTAGTCGGCGCGAGCGATCGTGACGCCGAGGCGCCGTGCCGCGAGATTGAGCTCTGCCGACCGGATGAGCGCCCGCTCGGGAGTGCCCGTGGTGTCCATGGAGGCGAGCAGCGCCGCCGCGGCCGCCGCATCGATGCGCGTCACGAGTGCGAGCGGCTGCTCCACGGGCACGTTGAGCAGTCGCTTGAGCTCGAGCAGCGCGAGCTCCCGATCGTTGCGTGCCTGGATCGCCAGCGGCTCGATGTTGGCCCGCTCGACGCGAGCGCGCAGCACGTCGTAGCGCGCGGCCTGTCCGGCCGTCTGGAGCTGCTCGATCTGCGTCACGCGGCTCGTCGCGAGCGCGAGATTGTTTTCCTGCAGCTCGGCGATCCGCGCCGCAAAGAGGCCCTGCAGGTAGGCGCGCTGGACCTGCATGGTCACGTCCGCGCGCTGCTCACGCTCGTCCTCGCGTGCCGCCTGCCGCACGTCGTTCCCCGCGCGCATCGCTGCCACGAGCCGCCCGCCCTGGAAGAGGGGCTGCGCGAGGTTGGTGTTGAAGATGTAGGTGTTGGGCTGATTGAAGAGCTGGCCCACGGCCTGGCCGCGCGCGCTCTCGTACACGTGCGTGTAGGCGCCGGTGAACCGCAGCTGCGGCAACGCGTTGGCGCGCGCGCTGGCGTACTGCGCGTCGGCGACGTCGATCTGCGCGTTGGCGAGACCGATCTCGTCGCTCCGACTCATCCCGATCGCGATCGCCTGATCGAGCGACAGGCGGAGGGTGTCGCTCGACCGCGCGGGCGCCTGTGCGCCGAGTCGGTTGGCAGTGATGAGAAGGGCGAGCGCGACCGTGCGTCGCGCCCACCCCGCGGGTAGGCAGCTAAGGCAATGCATCAGTGAAGTATACGCCGCGCCGGGAGCCGTCGTTGGCCCCAGCGGCGCGATGAGGCGGAGTGTGGCAGATTGAGTCCGGGGCACGCCGTCGCCCGATCTCGATGGCGTCTCGGACGCGACGTCCCACGCTCACGCACGTCCCCATCGCCAATGCCGAAGCTTCTCGTCCTGTTCCACGCGCGGAGTCCCGATGTCACCGCGCTCGCCGAAGCCGTCGTCGACGGCGTGCGCAGCGTACGCTTCGCCGAGGTCGATCTGCGCCGCCTCGTGGATCCCGAGGCCGACCTGCCCGTGTCCGCGACGGACGAGGGTGGGCGCGCCCATCGTGCGCTCGACCGGGTCGAGGACATCGCCCTCTACGACGGGCTGATCCTCGCGCTGCCGGCCGGCGGCGACCGGGGCGCGGTGCTAACGAACGTGCTCGCGACGCTGGGCGGATCGCTCGTGAACAAGGTGGGCGCCGCCGTGACGACCGCCGAGGGGCCCGGCCGCAGCGCCGTCCTCTGGGCCGCCCTGACGCCGATGGCCGACCGGGGCATGATCCTCGTGCCCATGCCGTTCACCGACACGCAGGAGTCCACTGCGGAGGCTGCCCGCCGGCTGGGGAAACGCACGGCCGAGGTGGTGGGCTGGGTGACCCATGCGCGCTCGCATCACCATCACGAGCACCATCAGCCCGACGAGCACCACTCGCACCATCCTCATTGATCAGGGGGCGCCCGTGGCTCGGATCGTGGTGCAGCGTCCCCTGCCCGCGGTCGACACTCCGGGTAGCCCTCGAGCCCCGCACCGATGCCCGTCGATCCAAGCCCATCGCCCGCACCGCACCGGCCGTCAGATGCGGCGCGCACGCCAGCGAAGCCGTTGGTCCTCGTGGTCGACGACGACGCGCCGATGCGCGCCATGGCGCGACATTTCCTCGAGGAGAGCGGGTACGAAGTGACGGAAGCGGAGAGCGGCCGGAACGCGCTCGCGCGGCTGCGCGGCGGGCCGCTCCCGGACTATCTCGTGACGGACCTCAAGATGGCCGACGGCAGCGGCGGCTGGCTCGTGTCGCAGGTGGGCTACGAGCTGCCGGCGCTGTTGGCGCGCACCGTGGTGATCACGGGGGCGGCGACGAGCGCGTCGGCGGCGCACGTGTCGGCGCGCTGGCGGTGTCCGGTAGTGCCGAAACCGTTCACCGGCGCGGAGCTCGTGGGGGCGCTGCGGCGGGTGGGAGGAGGCGAGGATCGCGCGGGCGGGTAGCGCCGCGCCACTCGCGCGCGACGCAAGAGGTCGTGCAGTGCCGCCGCCTACGCTGCTCGCAGAGCTCAGGCGTGCAGGTCGTCGATGAACGTCAAGGTCTTGCGGCGGACGACGACCTTCTCGAGGGCGGCGAACACGGTCGGGTCGAGCAGGCGACCGACCTCGGCCTCGAGATACGCGATCGTCGACTTCTCGTCGTACGCCTCGCGGAAGGCACGGCGCGACGTCATCGCGTCGAAGGCATCGCAGGCGGCGAGGATGCGGCCGCCGATCGAGATGTCGGTGCCGCTCTTCCCCCGCGGGTAGCCCGAGCCGTCATAGTGCTCGTGGTGATCGTGGATGAACTCGAGCGCCACGGGGATGTGGCGCAGCGGCTGCAAGATCTCCATACCGATGCGCACGTGCTCCTGCACGTGGGCGTACTCCTCGGCCGTCAGCGCACCCGGCTTGTTGAGGATGTCCTCGCGGATGCCGATCTTGCCGATGTCGTGCAGGCGGCCGGCGAGGCGGACGTTCTCCACCAGGTCGGCGTCGAAGCCCATCTCTTCGGCCACGGCCGCCGCTTGTTCCGCGACACGGCGTGAGTGCCCGCGCAGGTAGACGTCCTTCGCCTCCATCGCGTTGATCAACGTCTCGGCGATGCCGATCGTGAGGGCGTGGAGCGAGGCCTTCTCGCGCTCGAGCTCCATCGTCCGGACCATCACCTCCTCGCGGATGTGGCGCTCCACGTTGCGACGATCGATCTCGAGCTGCCGGCGATGGACCGCGCGCTCGACGGCGAGCTGGAGGTCGGCGAAGGCGACCGGCTTCACGAGATAGTCGAGCGCGCCGCGCGAGAGCGCCTCGGTCGCGGCGCTGGCCTCGTTGACCGCCGTGAGCATCAGCACCGCGAGGTTGCGGTCGATCTCGAGGGCGCGCGGCACCACGTCGAGCCCCGACATCTCCGGCATGCGCACGTCGCAGAGCATCACGACGAAGCGCTCGTGCTGGAGGATCGCGAGCGCCGCGGGTCCCGAGCCGCACTCGTGCACGTCGTAGCCCCGCTCTCGAAGAAAGCGGGCGAGCGCCCGCCGGATCGTCGCCTCGTCCTCGACGACGAGGATGCGGGCGATGCCGGGAGTCTCGGTGTCGGGACGACGCGCGGGCGACAGCGTGTCCGGCGAGAGGGTCGGGGGGAGGGGAGATGCGGTCGAATCGATCATGCTCGTAGGACGAGGGAGGGTCCGATGGAGTATCGGACGGATGCGCGCCGTGCGTGATGCGCGATGCGCCATGCGAAAACGGCCTCGGGAGGCAGGAGCGTCCCGAGGCCGTCACGCATCGCGCAAGGCGCACGGCGCATTGCGCTACTCCACGAACTCCACCATGACCGGCGTCGTGATCAGCCCCGCCTCGACGCCGCGCTCCAGGAAGAGACGAACGGCGCGGCGTCCGCGCTCGCCGTAATCCAGCGTCCAGTCGTTCACGTACATGCCGACGAAGGTGTCGGCCTTGGAGCGGTCGAGACCGCGGGCGTACTGCATCGCATGATCGAGCGCTCCGATGCGGTGCTGCAGGCCATACGCGATGCTGTCACGAAGATGTCGCGAAATTTTCTGTGTGAGCTCGACACCCAAGTCCTTGCGCACCACGTTGCCGCCCAGCGGCAGCGGCAATCCGGTCTCCTGGAACCACCATTCCCCCATGTCCGCCACGAGGTGCAACCCCCGCTCGGCGAAGGTCAACTGGC
>DASTSX010000145.1:0-13346 GCA_035760455.1 Gemmatimonadaceae bacterium
GCTCGACGGGGACGCCCGGATCAGAGCGTTTCAGGTAGAGCGGTCACCACGCTTTCGTCGGGCTAGTCTGCCAGTCTGGTTCCGTCGGTCGTACTCGGTACGGCGCACGGATTTGCCTTCAACTCATCACGCATGCCTCTCCCGGCACACGACCCCGTAGAGATCGCCGCCTGGCTCATGTCCACGGACTCCACGAGTGGGCACGAGCAGGCGCTGATGAGCGCGTTCGCCGAGGCGCTGGCGGGGCGGGGGTGGGCGGTGACGCGGATCCCGGTGAGCGACGGGCGCGTGAACGTGCTGGCCACGGCGGGCGAGGCGCCGTTCGTCACGCTCTCGACCCATCTCGACACGGTACCCCCGTACCTGCCGCCGCACCGCGACGCGACGCGGCTGTACGGTCGAGGCTCCTGCGACGCGAAAGGGATCGCGGCGGCGATGCTGTGCGCCGCCGAACGCCTGCGCGCGCGCGGCCGCTCCGTGGCGATGCTGTTCGTCGTCGGGGAGGAGACGACGCACGACGGGGCGCACGCGGCCGAGGCGTGGGCGCGCGCCACGGGGTTCCGCAGCCGCGCCCTCGTGAACGGCGAGCCGACGGAGAGCACGCTGGCCCTCGGCACCAAGGGCGCGATGCGCGTGATCGTCCGCGTGCAGGGGGAAGCGGCGCACTCGGCGTATCCGCAGCTCGGTCGCTCGGCGACGCGGGGGCTCGTGCACCTGCTCGCCGAGCTCGATTCCCTCGACCTTCCGCGCGACGCGCTGCTCGGCGAGACGACGGTGAACATCGGCAGCCTGACGGGGGGCGTGGCGGACAACGTCGTCGCGCCGAGCGCCGAAGCTCGGCTGATGGCGCGTCTCGTCGGCCCATCGGACGAGGTATGGGCGCGCCTCGAACGATGGGTCGCCGGCCGCGCGTCGATCGAGCGCAGCATCGAGATTCCGGCGATGCGGCTCGGCGCGCTCGACGGCTTCCCGACGTCGGTCGTCGCCTTCGCGACCGACATTCCCGCGATGCCGACGTGGGGCACACCCTATCTCTTCGGGCCCGGCTCCATCCACGTCGCGCATCGCGACGACGAGCACGTCGAGATCGCGGCGCTGCACGCCGCGGCCGACAGCTACGAGCGCATCGTCGAGTCGCTGCACGAGCGGTGAGCGATCGCGCCCCCGGTGTGCGGTGTCGCCGGCGAGGCGGGCGAGTGCACAGGTGGCGGGCACGAGCGTGGTGACGCGCGCGTCAGGAATTCGTGTAGAATTGTTCGCACTCGTCCACCTCCCCCCACCGGAGACGCTCTTGCCTCTCAGACGATCGCTCCTCGCGCTCGGCGTGCTCGTGCTGGGCGCCGCGTGCAGCGACCACGTGCCCTCGGCGCCCACGACGTCACGCGCGCCGCTTTCTCCGAACGAGCCGCTTCGCTCGAGTGGCGCATCGCCGAGGGCGGGGCGCTACATCGTCGTCTTCAAGAGCCAGGTGAGCGATCCGGCGGCGACGGCGCGCGCGATGGTCGCGACGCACGGCGGCCAGCTCGAGTTCACCTATCGCACCGCGCTCCGCGGCTTCGCTGCGGCGCTGTCACCCGCGGCCGTCGAGGCGCTGCGGGCGCGCGCCGAGGTCGCGTTCATCGAGCCCGACGCGGAGGTCAGCATCGTGGCGACGCAGCTCGGCGCGACGTGGGGGCTCGACCGGATCGATCAGGCGGATCTGCCGCTCGACACGAAGTACACGTACAACGCGACGGGCGCGGGGGTGAACGCGTACATCCTCGACACGGGGATCCGCACGACGCACACGGAGTTCGGCGGGCGCGCGAGCGGCGCCTACACGTCGATCGGTGACGGCAACGGAACCAACGACTGTCACGGCCACGGGACCCACGTCTCCGGCACGGTGGGCGGCGCGACGTGGGGCGTGGCGAAGGCGGTGAAGCTGTACGCCGTGCGCGTGCTCGACTGCAACGGAAGCGGCTCGACGTCGGGCGTCATCGCCGGCATCGACTGGGTGGCGGCCAATCGCATCGATCCCGCCGTCGCGAACATGAGCCTCGGCGGCTCGGCGTCGTCCGCGCTGGACCAGGCGGTCCAGAACGCCGTCGCCAGCGGCGTCACGTTCACCGTGGCGGCCGGCAACTCGAACGCGGATGCCTGCGGAGGCTCGCCGGCGCGCGCTCCCGCGGCGATCACGGTCGGCGCGTCGACCAGCGCCGATTGGCGCGCGAGCTTCTCCAACTGGGGCTCGTGCGTCGACCTGTTCGCGCCGGGCGAGTCGATCACCTCGTCGCTGAACGGGAGCGACACGCAGACCGGCCGGATGAGCGGCACGTCGATGGCGGCGCCGCACGTTACCGGCGCCGCGGCGCTGTATCGGCAGGTGAATCCCGGCGCGACGCCGGCGGCGGTGGCCAGCGCGCTGACGTCGAACGCGTCGAGCGGCAAGCTGTCGAACGTCGGAAACGGCTCGCCGAACCGGCTGCTGAACGTGGCGTTCATCGGCGGCACGGCGCCGCCACCGAACGCCGCGCCCGTGGCGCAGTTCACCGCGTCGTGCAGCGGCACGACGTGCACGTTCGACGGGCGCGGCTCGACGGACGACGTCGGGATCGTGTCGTGGACGTGGAGCCTCGGCAAGTATCCGGGCAACGACGCGTCCGGCGCCGTGGTGACGACGACGTACCCGCACGACGGACCGCGCACCATCACGCTCACCGTCACCGATGCGGGCGGGCTGACGAGCAGCACGACGCAGACGGTCAACATCGTGACGACGCCGACGAACCAGGCGCCCGTCGCGCAGTTCACGGCATCGTGCGCGGATCTGGGCTGCACGTTCGACTCCGGCGGCTCGAGCGACGACGTCGGCATCGCCTCACGCTCGTGGTCGTTCGGCGACGGCGCCTCGGCGGGCAACGTCGTCACGACGAGCCACACGTACGCGGCGGCGGGAACGTACACCGTGACGCTCACCGTCGTGGACGGAGCCGGGCTCTCGAACAGCACGACCAAGTCGGTCACCGTCACGGCGCCCGCGCCGCCGCCCGTCACCGACGCACCGCCGGTGGCGCGGTTCACCTGGTCGTGCGCCGGCACCGTCTGCACGATGGACGGATCGACGTCGAGCGACGACGTGGGCATCGCGTCGTACCAGTGGGACCTGGGCAAGGCCCCGGACGGCACGGCGACGACGGTGCTGGTGACCACGGACTACTGGCACGCCGGTCCGCGCTACGTACGCCTCACCGTCACCGACACGAAGGGCCAGACGAACAGCGTGACGCAGACGGTGATCGTGCCCTGACCGCGTGACGCGAGACGGGGGCGGCCGGCGAGGTTCCTTCTCGCTGGCCGCCCCCTTTCCTTTCCCGACCATGTGGATCGTCCTCGCCCTCATTGCCGCCGTCGCGTCCGCCGCCACCAGCCTGCTCCTCAAGCGGGCAGTGGGTCGGGCGGGCGTCGTCGTCTCGACGGTCGCGTTCCGCGCCGTCGGCGGCGTGCTGCTCGCCATCGCGACGGCGGCCGGCGGGCCGTGGCCGGCGACGACGCCGACGTTCTGGCGCGCGCTGGCCATCGTGATCCCGAACGAGATCGGCGGGATGCTCTGCCTCTCGCTCGCGCTCAGCATCGGCGAGCTGTCGGCCGTCCAGCCGATCATGGGGTTCATCCCGCTGCTCACGATGGCCGGCGGCGTCCTGATCCTGCACGAGACACCGAGTACGCCGGCGATGGTGGGGATTCTGCTCGTCGTCGCGGGGCTCTACTTCGTCGGGTTGCGGAAGGGCGCGTCGGCGCTCGAGCCGATCCGCGCGTTCGCGACGTCGCGCGCGAGCTGGATCGCGCTGCTCGCCGCGGTGTTCTGGACGGTGACGTCGCTGACGCACAAGGTGGGAATCGCCGAGGTGGGCGCGATGCCGTGGGCGACCGCCCTCACGCTCGGATCCGCCGTGGCGCTGGCCGTCGCGCTGCCGTTCATGGCGCGGACGACCACGGGGATCGGCATGCCGCGGGAGACGTCGTCGTGGCTGCGCGTCGTCGCGCTCACCGGCGTCGCGTTCGCGGTGCAGCAGTACGGACTGCACAACGCGCTGCGACTCTCGCAGGCCGGCTACGTCCTCGCCGTCGTGTCGACGAGCATCCTGCTCGCCACCACGGTGGGCGTGTTCGTGCTGCGCGAGCAGGGTGGCGCGCACCGGATCATTGGCGCGCTGCTAGTGAGCAGCGGAGTGGCGCTCATCGCCGTATTCGCATAGCCCACCAACCATCCACCAGCCACGCTCCGGCATGCACACGAGAGCTCGACGCATCCGTCACGCGCTGCTCGGCGCGCTCGCGCTCGGGCCGCTCGCCGAGCGCGCCTCGGCGCAGGCCGTCGTCGCCGCGTGGGGGAACGTGGACGGGGTGCGCGTCGCCGGCGAGGTGGTGCCGTTCGAGACGAGTCTCTGCCTGGCCGACAGCACCGGCGCCGTGCGTGCGCGCACGGCGAAGGAGCGTCAGCGTCCCACATTCGCGCGCCGCGGCACGACGCGCACGATCACGACGAGGCTCGGCGCGTTCGCGTTCACCGAGCTGGTGGAGGACGTGCGTCCGGGGGTGGCGCGGCTGGACGTGACGGTGACCGCCGACAGCGTCACGGCGCTGCGTCCGCACCTGTGCATCGACACGCCGACGGGCCACTACGGCGCCGTGCGAGCGGGGCCGACACGACGCATCGATCTCACGAGCGCGTCCCCGTCGGTCCGGCGACGCGTGACGTTCGAGCTCGGGAGCGAGGCGAGCGTGCGCACCGTGGCCGATCGTCGCGACGGGCGCGCGCTTGACCGCGTGCTCGTCCCCATCGCCGCGGCGCCGACGGAGCGCGGCGCGACGGCCCGCGCGACCTACACGATCACCGCTTCGGGGACGCCGAACCGCCAGCCGATCCTCCTCGAGCTCGACGCGCGGACTCCAGGCCGCGTCTGGGACGGCCTCGGCGGCAACTTCCGGATCCAGAACGCGCGACTCGATCCGCCGGTGATCGCGTACAACCTCGCCAACATGCGCGTGGCGTGGGCGCGGGTGGAGATGCCGTGGCGCGCGTGGCATCCCGACAGCGTGCCGGATCCCGCGGCGCGCGACACCGCGCAGCTCGATCCGCGCGTCAAGGCGGCGATGGAGATCGCGCGCACGACGGCGCGGCGGGGGATGCCCGTGATCGTGAGCGCCTGGTTCCCGCCGCAGTGGGCGGTCGTCGGCCGGCTGCCGACGGGGGGCGGGCCGGTGAACGGCGTGTGGGGCAACGCCCTCGACTCGACCAAGACGGACCGCATCTACGCGTCGATCACCTCCTACCTGGAGTACCTGAAACGGCACTACGGCGTCGAGGCGTGGGCGTTCTCGTTCAACGAGTCGGACCTGGGGATCGACGTGCGACAGACCGCGCCGGAGCACCTCCAGCTCATCAAGGGGCTGGGCGCCTACCTGAATGCGCGCGGCCTGAAGACCACGATGCTGCTCGGCGACGTGTCGGACGCGACGCCGACCTGGTTCATCCAGCCCGCGCTCGCCGACTCGTCGAGCTGGCCGTACATCGGCGCGGTGTCGTATCACTCGTGGCGCGGCTGGCGCGATTCGCTGCTCACCTTCTGGAGCGACGCGGCGAAGCGCATCGGCGTGCCACTGCTCGTCGGCGAGGGAAGCACGGACGCCGGCGCGTGGCGCTACCCGCAGATCTTCCAGGAAGCGGACTTCGCGCTGCCGGAGATCGAGCTCTACGTCCGCATGCTCGCGCTGTCGGAGCCGAAGTCGATCCTCCAGTGGCAGCTCACGTCGGACTACCCGCTCCTCGCCGGCGGAGGACTGTTCGGCGACTCGACCGCGCTCCGACCGACGCAGCGGTTCTGGAACCTGAAGCAGCTCGCGTCGGTGCCAGCGGGGTTGTCGCACCTGCGGATCACCTGCGGCGGGACGGTGAGCTGCGCGGCGCTCGGCAGCGCGGAGCGCGGAACGTACGCGGTGCACGTCGTGAACATGGGCGCGACGCGGCCGGCGGTGGTGATGGGCCTTCCCCGCAGCGTGCGGTCGCTCCGGATGTGGACGACGAACGAACGCCGGGGAATGGCGGAGGGCGCGCGCGTCGCGGTGCGGGGCGGGGTGGCGCGGTTCTCGTTGCCGTCGGCGAGCTATGTGACGCTTCTCAGCGCGAGTGCGCTGGTGCGCTAGGGCGCTAGGGCGCTAGGGCGCTAGGGCGCTAGGGCGCGGGTGCGCGGGTGCGTTACCGCACTGCCGCACTCCCTGCCTTCACGCGGCCGAGCTCTCCTCGGGGTCCGGATCGCTCAGCCCCGTGCCGCCGCTCGGCGTCGGGTCGTGCAGGGTGTGCACGTCCACGCTCGTCGAGCGGCGATCGACGTTCGTCGCCGTGATCGCGCTCGTGGGGCACTCGTGGACGAAGCCGCCCTCGGCAGGCGACCACTCCACGATGCGCGTCCGCGCGAACGCCTTGCCGGAGCCGTCCAGTCCCATGAGCGCCGGCGCGAGCGAGACGCACGTGCCGCAGCCCGTGCAGCGCTCCCGGTCGACCTCGATCTGCACGCGGCGGCGCGGGTACACCGAGTTCGGATGGTCCCAGTACGAATCGAGCCGGTCCACCGCGCGCGCGGCCGAACGGTACCCCTCGGCGATGTTCGCGGCGGTGTCGCTGAAGCTGAGCCAGTTCGCGTCGTCGACCTTCGGCCGGATCAGCACCATGGGGGGACCGTGCCAGCGCTCGAGCGGGAACTGCTGGAGCGCGTGCATCATCATCGTCGCGGCGCGCATGTAGATGCCGGCGAACCCGTTCGACGCCGCGTCCTTGCGCGACTGGTCGGAGCTGCCGACGTCGACGGCGATGATCAGGTCGGCGAAGTGGGCCGCCACCGAGACGGGCAGGTTGTCCACGACGCCGCCGTCGATGCAGGTCCGATCGCCGACCGTGCCGGGCGGAAAGAAGCCGGGGAGGGCGCACGAGGCGTACACGGCGTCGCGCACGGGGACGTCCTCGAGGCCCGGCAGCCCCCACACGACTCGGGCGCCGCGGTTGAGGTCCACCGTGTTCACGAGGAGACGCTTCGGCAGCTCGGCGAAGGTGATCTCGGGCAGCGCGGCCGCACAGAGGGCACGCAGCGGCTCCTCGAGATAGATCGACGGCGAGCGCATCCGCTCGAGCAGCATCCCGAAGTGATTGAGCCGGAACAGGTCGCGCTTCCGCAGCGCCTCGGCGCGCGCGGCCAGCTCGTCGACCGTCGTGCCGGTGAGATACGCCCCCGCGATCATCGCACCGATGCTCGTGCCCGCATAGACGTTGGGGACGATGCCCCGCTCCTCGAGCGCGCGGAGGACGCCGATGTGCGCGAACCCTTTCAGGCCCCCGCCACCGAGGACCAGCGCGATGCGTCTTCCCACGGATGCCTCCGGCGGCCGGATGGAAAGGGATGAGCGCGGCATGCCCGCCTTGAAGTCAAATGCCGTGCCCGCCTGACGGGACCCCATGCATGGACCCCACGTACACGAGGGGCGGGCATCGGAACGACGCCCGCCCCTCGCTTCGCAAGACGATCGAGCGCTACTGCAGGTACTGGTACAGGCCGTAGAGGCCGACCAGCGCGCCTCCGACGGCGATCACCGTTCCCGCGTCGCCACCGATGATCAGCCCCGTGAGCAGGGCGGCGCCGCCCACCACCATGAGGGCCACCGGCTGCCCGAAGCCGGCGCGGCGGGTCTGGGCGGCCGGACGCAGCTCGTCCGACGTCTGCTGTGTCACGCCGGCTCGGGCCGACTCGGCAGTCGGGCCAGCGGTACGGGCGGGCGCGGTCACGTCGGCGGGGGGCGTGCGCGGCGAGAGCGCCTGCGAGGCGAGCGCGTCCTGCGCGAGCACGGGCTGTCCGAGCGTCGGCTGGCCGGAGGCCTGCTGCGCCAGTGCCGGCCGAGCCGAGAGGGTGAGAATGACGACACCGGAAAGGGCGGCGAGACGAGCGATGCGTGAGCGTGCGTGCATGTCGGATCCTGGTACGGGTCGGGCGCGCCGCGATCGGTCCGGCGCGCGCACAATGGTGGCGCCTCGTGGGTGCCTGGTCTAGTCTTCGACGCCTCGTCCGCTGCGAACTTCGGGCCGTTCTCTCCTGTCTCACGCAACCATGCCGCTGGCCGTACAGCTCCGCCGCGCCGCCGCGTCGCTGCTCGTGCTCCTTCCCGCCGCCGTCGGCGCTCAGTCGCGGACCCCGATCACGACGGCCGAGATCGACGGCCACCTCCGCTTCCTCAGCTCGGATCTGCTCGAGGGACGCGAACCCGGGACGCGCGGCGGCAGGCTCACGGCCGAGTACCTCGCCGCGCAGCTTCGCGCCTTCGGCGTCGAGCCCGGCGTCAACGGCTCGTACTTCCAGACGGTGCCGATCGACGTGATGGCCACCCAGGCGGCGAGCGTGCGGGCCGCGGCCAGCGGCAAGGCCACCGCCACGCTGCGGCAGCCCGAGGACGTCGTGATCTGGGGGGGCGCCGCCACGCCGCAGGCGACCGCGCGAGGAGAGCTCGTCTTCGTGGGTTACGGCGCCACCGCGCCCGAGCACCGCTGGAACGACTTCAAGGACGTCGACGTGAAGGGGAAGGTGCTGCTCGTGCTCGTGAGCGATCCTCCCGCCCCCCCGTCCGAGCCGGCGCTGTTCGGCGGCAAGGCGATGACGTACTACGGCCGCTGGACCTACAAGTTCGAGGAGGCCGAGCGGCGCGGGGCGGCGGGGATGCTGATCGTGCACCGCACGGATCAGGCGGGCTACGGATGGCAGGTCGTGGTGGGGTCGAACTCCACCGAGCATCGGCTGCTGACGCGCGACCCGAAGCTGCCGCCGCCGCTCGGTGTTCGCGGCTGGATCACCGACAGCGCCGCCACGGCGCTGCTGCGCCAGGCGGGGCTCGACTTCGCGGCGCTCCGGCGGCAGGCGGAGTCGCGTGACTTCCGGCCCGTCCCCACCGGCATCACAATGGATCTCGCCGTGGCGCACACGATCAACCGCGTGACGTCCGAGAACGTGATCGGCGTCGTGCGCGGCCGGGACCCGGTGTTGAATCGCCAGTACGTCGCGCTCAGCGGCCACTGGGACCACCTCGGCATCGGCACGCCGGTGAACGGCGACTCGATCTACAACGGCGCGAGCGACAACGGAACCGGCCTCTCCGCGCTCCTCGCCATCGCTCGAGTGGCCTCGTCGCAGACGCGGCCGAGGCGGTCGCTCCTCTTCGTGTTCGTGACGGCGGAGGAGTCCGGGCTGCTGGGGTCGGGCTACTTCGTCCAGAGCCCGCCCGTGCCGCTGTCGCAGATCGCGGCGGCGCTCAACCTGGACATGCTCGGCTTTTCCGGCCGTACGAGAGATCTCCAGGTGCTCGGCGACACGAAGAGCTCTCTCGGCCCGCAGCTCGCGGCGATGCTGCGACCGGAGGGGGTGCGACTGGTGCCCGACGAGTTCCCCGAACGCGGCTTCTTCTACCGGTCGGACCACTTCTCCTTCGCCAAGGCCGGTATTCCGGCCGTGTCGATCGATCCGGGCACCGACGTCGTCGGCCGGCCGGCGGGATGGGGGCGCCAGCAGGAGGAAGACTTCACCGCGAAGCGCTACCATCAGCCATCGGACGAGTATCGGCCGGACCTCGACCTGAGCGGCGTCGTGCAGCTCGCCGACATCGTCCACCGTTTCGCGCGGCGCATCGCCGACGCGCCGACGATGCCGACGTGGAACGCGGACGCGGAGTTCCAGCGCACGACGGCGACACGGCCGTGAGCGCGCCTGCGGCCGAGGCGCCGGCGCAGGGAGAGCGCGGGCTCGCGCGCGCCATCGGCCGCTGGGGACTGGCGGCGGGGATCGTCAACGTCACGATCGGCGGCGGCATCTTCCGCCTGCCGGCGGGGGTCGCGGCGGAGGTGGGGGCGGGGGCGCCGCTGGCATATCTCGCCTGTACCGTCGCGATGGGGCTCATCGTGCTCTGCTTCGCCGACGCGGGCAGCCGCGTCTCGATGACGGGCGGCCCCTACGCGTACGTCGAGACGGCGTTCGGTCCGTTCGTCGGGTTCGTGTCGGGGGTGCTGCTCTGGGTGGGGATCACGCTCGCGCTGTCCGCGGTCTCGAGCTTCTTCGCCGACTCGCTCCTGGCGCTCGTCCCCGCGCTCGGTTCCACGGGGCGCGCCGTGGCGATCGCGGTGGTGCTCGTCGTGCTCGCCGCGGCGAACGTGCGGGGCGTGGGCGGCGTCACGCGGTTCAACGCCGCGGCGACGCTCGCCAAGCTGCTGCCGCTCGTGCTGCTCGTCGTCGTCGGGCTGGCGACGATGCGCTGGTCGAACCTCGCCTGGGTGGAGCCGCCGAGCGCCGCCGCCGTGTCGCGTGCGTCGGTGCTGCTGGTGTTCGCGTTCCTCGGGGTCGAGAGCGCGCTGGTGCCGAGCGGCGAGGTGCAGGACCCGGCGCGGACGGTGCCGCGCGCGATCTTCCTCGCGATGGCCGTGGTCGCGCTGATGTACGTCGCGATCCAGGTCGTGGCGCAGGGGCTGCTCGGCACCGCGCTGCCGGGCGATCCGACGCCACTGGCCTCGGCAGGTGGGGTGGCGCTCGGGCCGGCCGGCCGCACGCTGATCCTCGTCGGGTCGACCATCTCTATGTTCGCCTACGTGAGCGGGATGACGCTGGCCGTGCCGCGGATGCTGTTCGCGTTCGGCCGCGATGGCTTCCTGCCGGAGGCGCTCGCACGCGTGCATCCGCGCTGGCGGACGCCGCACGTGGCGATCGTGGCGCAGACGGCGCTGGTGATCGTGCTCGCGCTGCTCGCGAGCTTCGAGAAGCTCGCCGTGGCGGCCAACGTCACCGTGCTGCTCGTCTACGCCGCCTGCTGTCTCGCGGCCGCCGAGCTCCGCCGGCGCGACGTGCGCGCCGGCGGCATCCCGTTCCGGGTGCCGGGCGGTGCGGTCGTGCCCTGGCTCGCGCTCGCGGTGATCGCGTGGCTGCTCTGGGGACTGCGCGCCGAGGAGTGGCGCGCCGCCGCCGTGGTCGCGGCGGCAGCGGTGCTCGTGTACCTCGTCACGGGTCCATCGCGCCGTGCCCGCGCACGAGCCGCCTGAGTCGATGTCGGATTCGCTGCTGGGATTCCGCGATCGGTTCCCGATCCTGGAGCGCACGACGTATCTCGTCAGCAACTCGCTCGGCGCGATGCCGCGCACGGTGGCCGACCGGCTCGCCGAGTACGCGCGCGAGTGGGCGACGCGCGGCGTGCGCGCGTGGGCCGAGCGGTGGTGGGAGATGCCCGTCGCCGTGGGCGACGAGATCGCGCCCCTCATCGGCGCAGGGCCGGGCGAGGTCGCGATGGTCCCCACCGTCTCGATCGCGCAGGCGCAGGTGCTGTCGGCGCTCGACTACGCCGCGCCGCGCGACACGATCGTCATGACGGCGCTCGACTTCCCGTCGGTGCGATACGTGTACGACGCGCTGGCCACGCGGCTCGGCGCGCGCATCGTGGTCGTTCCGAGCGACGACGGCATCGGCGTGAGCGAGGAGCGTCTGATCGAGGCGATCGACGAGCGCACGCGGCTGGTGGCGATCTCGCACGTGCTCTTCCGATCGGCCTACGTGCTGGACGTCGAGCGCATCGCGTCGCATGCCCACGCGATGGGCGCGCTCGTGTCGCTCGACGCGTATCACTCGGTCGGCGTACTCCCCGTCGACGTGCGCGCGCTCGGCGTGGATTTCCTCACGGGGGGCGTGCTGAAGTGGCTGTGCGGGGGACCGGGCGGCTGCTTCCTCTGGGTGCGGCCCGACGTCGGCGCGACGCTGGCTCCGGCGGTCACCGGCTGGCAGGCGCACCGCCACCCGTTCGCCTTCGAGCCGGCGATGGACTACGCCGACGGGGCCTGGCGCTGGCTCGGCGGCACGCCGGCGATCCCCGCGCTCTTCGCCGCCACCGAAGGACCGCGGATCCTGCGCGAGGCGGGGATCGACGCGGTACGCGCGAAGAGCGTCCACCAGACGGCGCGGTTGATCGCGCTCGCGGAGGCGCGCGGATACGCGGTGCGTGCCCCACGCGATTCCGCGCGCCGCGGCGGGACCGTGGCGTTCGACGTGCCGCACGCCCGCGAGGTGGCACGCGCGCTGCTCGAGCGCGAGGTCATCGTCGACTACCGTCCCGACGCCGGGATCCGCATCGCGCCGCACTTCTACACGAGCGACGACGAGCTGGACGCGGTGGTGGAGGCGATCGACGACATCCTCGCGCGGGATGCCTGGAAGCGATACACTCACGAGTCGACGGTGGTGACCTGACGCCGCTCGTGCGAAACTCGCGCGTGCCCGCCCGCGTCAGGACCGGAGTGAAGTTCCAACAACGCTCACACCGAGCATCAATTTTCGAGAACGCATATGCCATCCGCCGGTGCCAAACTTCGTAAAGCGTACGTGAACCTCCAGTATCCGCAGGTCATCCTCCGCTTCGAGGACGGCCACGAGATCCGGATCGCCCAGGGCAAGGTGAAGACCTTCGACGCCTACACGGGCGAGGTGATCAGGGTCGTCGCGATCTTCGACGCGACGGCCAAGGAGCGAGACCTGCTCGAGTCGGTGCGCGCGGAGGATCTCCCCGACGCCGAGCCGCACGAGTCGCGATGACGCGTGGCTGGCGGCTGACGGTTCCACTGCTCGCGCAGCTCGCCGCGTCGGGGTGCGCGATCGGCCAATCGCTTGGCACGCCGTCGGCGCCGGCGTTCGCGCGTGCGGATACGGCGCGCCTCCACCGCACGCTCGACTCGCTCGCGGGCGCGCACCGCGGCATCGTGGGCTACGCGGTGCACAACGTCGACACCGGGGAACGCCTCGAGCGGCGCGGCGACGAGACCTTTCCCACCGCGAGCCTGATCAAGGTCCCGATCCTGGTGACCGTGTTCGACCTGGTCGAGCAGGGGCAGCTCTCCCTCGACGATCGGCTCACGCTGCTGAAGATCGACAAGGTGCCCGGCGCCGGAAACCTGCAGTTCATGCACGACGGCGCGACGATCACGGTGCGCGACGCCGCGTGGCTGATGTCGGTGACGAGCGACAACACCGCGACGAACCTCCTGCTCGACCGGATCGTCATCCGGCGCGTGTGGGCGAAGATGGAGAAGCTCGGCCTCCCGCACACGAAGGTGCACTCGAAGGTCTTCCTTCGGATCGCGAGCGTGGCGATGGACAGCTCGGTGAAGTACGGCCTCGGCGTGACGACGCCGAACGAGATGACGCGGTTGTTTGCGCTCCTGGCCGACGGCAAAGCGGTGAGCGCGAAGCCCGACAGCACGATGCTCGACATCCTCGCGCACAACGAGGACTATCATCTGCTGCAAC
>DASTSX010000146.1:0-10008 GCA_035760455.1 Gemmatimonadaceae bacterium
CCGTCGCCCATCCGCGCCCAGAAGTTCGTCTTCCACGCCATCGACCAGCCCGTCGCCGCGTCGCCGCGGATCTCCATCGCGCGGCGCGACGCCGCGAACAGCTGCGGCGTCCCCTCTCGCGTGATCTCGCGGCCCGGATACACGCCGAACAGGTGCGAGAAGTGCCGGTGCTGCGGATCCTCCTCCTCGAAGTCCTCGGCCCACTCCTGAAGCTGGCCGCGCTTGCCGACCTGATAGGGGATGAGCCGCGCGCGCGCCTGGCGGAGCCGCTCGCGGAACGCGGCGTCGGTGCCGAGCGCCGTGGACGCTTCCATCGTGTTGGTGAACAGATCCCACACGAGCGCGCGGTCCATCGTCACCCCCGCGCTCATCGACGCGGTGCCGCCCCCCGCCACCTTGAACTTCAGCTCGGGCGACGCGGACGGCAGCGTGACGAGCTGCCCCTTCGCGTTCGGTGCGAGCACGTCGAGGTAGAACTCGCACGCCGCCTTCATCACCGGGTACGCGCGCGCGCGGAGGTACTGCACGTCGCCGCCGAAGGCGTAGTGCTCCCAGAGGTGCTGTGACAGCCACGCCGAGCCGCCGTGCCAGTTGGCCCACACGGGATCGCCTTTGCCGTAATCGCCGACCGGCGCCGACTGCGCCCAGATGTCGCTGTTGTGGTGCGCCACCCAGCCGCGCGCGCCGTAGTTCACCTGCGCCGTGCGGTGGCCGTTCACGGCGACGCGCTCGATGAAGTCGATGAACGGCTGGTGGAGCTCGGCGAGGTTGGTGATCTCCGCCGGCCAGTAGTTCATCTGCGCGTTGATGTTGATGGTGTAGTTCGAGCTCCAGGGTGGCCGCGTGTCCTCGTTCCAGATCCCCTGCAGGTTCGCGGGCTGCGTGCCGGGCCGCGAGCTCGAGATCAGCAGATAGCGCCCGTACTGGAAGAGCAGCCCGACGAGCGCCAGGTCCTTCGCGCCGAGGGCGTTGATGCGCTCGTCGGTCGGCAGGTCCTGCGGCGACTTCTCGGGGGGCGTGGCCGGCACGAGCTCGAGCGACACGCGGTCGAACAGCGCGCGATGGGCCGCGACGTGCGCAGTGCGCAAGGCGCTCCACGGCTTCGCGCTCGCCTCGCTCAACTGTCGCGCGGCGATCGCGCCAGCATCCCGACCCTGCGCCACCGGGTTCCTGTCGTAGCCGTTGAAGCTCGTCGCCGCGGTCAGGCGCAGCACCACCTCGTCGGCGCCGCGCACATGCAGCCCTGCTCGATCAAGCCACGTGCGCCCGCCGCTGGACGCGGCGGACAGCTGCGCCTCGAAGCGCATCCCGCCGTCGTCGCGATACACGATCGGCGGGTTGCCGCTGTCGAAGTAGCTCGGATCGGCGTGCGCCGGCGCGCGTCCCACGAGCTTGAGCACCGTGCCGTCCGTCTGGATGTCGTGGCGCAGCAGGCTGTCGAGCGTCGCCGTGAACGTGATCATCCCGGGCCGGTCGGCCGAGAGCCGCACGACGATCGCCTGATCGGGGTGCGACGCGATGACCTCGCGTACGTAGCTCGTGTTGCCGATGCGGTAGCGCACGTCGGCGACCGCCGACTGCAGGTCGAGCTGGCGCCGATAGCTGCGCCACGCGTTGCCGTGCTCGAAGCTCAGCACGAGGTTGCCGAGCGGCGCGTACGATTGGGTGTACGGCCCCTGCATCCCGCGCGCGGCGCGGTCGGCCTCGGCGTACTTCCCCTCGGCGACCAGCCGCCGCACCTCGGCGAGCGCCTTCGGCGCGTTCGGGTTGTTCCACTCGCGCGGGCCGCCGGTCCAGAGTGTGTCTTCGTTGAGCTGGAGCCGCTCGCGCTCGACGCCGCCGAACACCATCGCGCCGAGCCGGCCGTTGCCGACCGGCAGCGCCTCGACCCACTGCGTGGCGGGGCGGCGGTACCAGAGCGTGAGATGGCTGGCGATGTCCTGCGTCGTGCGTGCAGTGGAAGACGAGGCTCCCGTCACCAGTACGCCACCGGCCAGCGCGGCACTCTGCTTCACGAAGTCGCGCCGGGAGACGCCGGCCGTAGGGTCACTCATGGTGCGGTCGCCGATTGAGGAGTCACGATCGGGCTCCAGCGGGTGCAGATCCCTCGACTGCGCTCGGGATGACGGAGGACGGTCATCCCGAGCGAGCGGAGCGAGTCGAGGGATCCGCACT
Organism: Gemmatimonadaceae bacterium; assembly: GCA_035760455.1. Taxonomy (GTDB): domain Bacteria; phylum Gemmatimonadota; class Gemmatimonadetes; order Gemmatimonadales; family Gemmatimonadaceae; genus AG11. The sequence continues at coordinate 2,176 of DASTSX010000146.1, forward strand.
CGTCATGGGGCGTAGCCGATGGTGAGTGTGTGCCCGCCGCGCAGCCCGCGGTCCTTCGACACGAGCACCACGCGCGCGAGGCGTGGGCCCCACGTCGGGAGCAGCCGCGCGTCGGCGATCGGGATCTCCTCGGTCGTGGCGTCGAACCGCGCGGCGTCGTAGCGAACGACGAACGACGTGCCGGCGCTGTCGGCGCGGAGCCGCACCTCGCCCGGGGCCGACACGTCGGGACGGAGCGGCGTCATGAGGTTCAGCCGGTGCGGCGCCTTCCACTCGCGCAGCGCATACCGCTCGTCGAGCGACACGGTGCGCGCGCGACGATCGAGCGCGACAGTGCGTTCCCAGCGCTCCACCGCCGCCTCGCCGGGATACGCGGCCGCCAGGTCCAGCGTGAGGCTCGCCCGCGTCGGGCTCGCGCTATGGCGCACGTCGCGCGCGCGGAACGCCGCACCGTCCTTCTGCATCGCGCCGTTGATCGTCGGCAGGTTGTGATACGCCGACTGCATGGTCCAGATCTCGTAGCGCCGCGCGCTGAAAGTCTTCGCGGTGTAGGTCTCGACGCCGACGTCGACGAGCACGGGGCGGCCGTCCGCGTAGACGACGAAGTTGCCGACGTCGTTGTGGTTGTGACTCTGTGCGTTGTGGCCGCCGAAGGCCGAGAGATAGAGACCGTCCGCGCCGCCCGGCGTCGAGCGGGCCGCCATGAACTGGAGGTCGGGAAGCCAGACATCGGCGAGGAGGGGCTCCTTCGGCGTGGCGGCCGCCACCTCCGCGGTGCTCAGCAGCGCCGGCAGGATCCGGCCGAGCGTGGAGGAGCCGGGCCTGTACTCGCCTCGCCGGCGGGCGAGGAACGCGCCGAACCCCTGCATCACCGGATCGCCGATGCGCGTGCCGTACGCGTACACGAGCTCCGGATCGGGTCGCACCTTGGCGGGTGCGTCGCCCATGTTCACGAAGTACGGCTCCTGGATGTACGCGCGATAGATGTACCGGCCCATGTTGCGCACGAGCGGATGCGCGTAGACGTCCACGCCGCCGTTCGTCGCGCCGCGCAGCAGCTCGAGGTTGTCGAACAGCGAGGCGCCGGCGCGGTCCCAGTAGCTCGGTCCCTCGTCGCAGCCGCCGTCGTCCGGATAGCCGTTCAGGAAGACGTCGAGGCTGCGCATGATGCGGTGCACCGTGCGCGCGCGGCGCCGCGGGTCGCGCTCGAGGATCAGCGCGCTCGCCAGCCAGTTCGACGCGATCCACGGGTTCCAGTTGTTGACGTCCTTCCGCGCCCCGAAGCCGAGCCACCAGAAGTCGTCGCGCTCGAGCGCGGGGGTGAGGACTCGCCGGTCCACCTCGACGCGGATCCGCTCGCGCAGCAGCGGCGATACCTTGTCGAGCCGCGGGCCGAGCAGGTAGTCCGTCCACGCGAGCAGCGCGGCCGTCTCGGCGGAGAACAGCTCGACGACGGGCTCCGTGACGTCGGGCAGACCGGAGCCGCGCTTCTGCGCGCCGAGGTGCGCCGTCGAGCCCCAGAACGTCTGCTCGGAGATCGCCCAGATGCCGTTCGCGATCTCGTCGAGGAAGCGCCCGCGGTTCTCGAGCAGCTCGCCGACGACGAGCGTGGCGAGCCGCGCGCGGCGGCGGGTGTTCATGCCGTCGTACTGCGCGCGGTCGCCGTCGCGCACGTAGCGCAGCGTCACCGCGGCGGGGATGCTCCCCCACTCGGCGCCGAGCTCCTTCTCGGCGGCGGTCACGTACGCCAGCCGGACAGAGGCGGGGAGGGCGTTCCACCGCTCGCGCTCGTCGATCGTCGGGTACGGATGCCAGCGCTCGCGCGGCACGAGCATCGCCGCGAGCTGGGCCTCGCTCGCGCGGCCGGCGAGCAGGTTGCGCGGCGCCTGGGCGTGCACCGGCGGGGCGACCATCCCGGCCGCCAGGAACATCCCGAGGCAGGCTCGCAGTGCGCACTGCGCATTGCGCATTGCGTTCATAAGGAAAGCACCTCCCGCCACATCACGTCGTCCACGAACACCCCCTCGGTCATGCTCTGCGCGCGGACGTCGAGCGTACGCTCGCCGGGATAGCGCGCTTCCTCACCCGCCTCTGCCGCTCCGGCGTGCAGCGCGTCCACGATCCGATCGGCGATCGAATCTCCCTCGCCGTCGCCGCCGAGCGACGCCGCGTCGAGCGCGATGAATACCTGCGACTGTCCCGATTCCTCCTCGGGGACGACGGAGAAGTCGTGGGTCGCTTTGCCGCCGCCGAGCACCGCGCCGACCATGTCGAGCATGATGGCGAGCCCCGAGCCCTTCCAGAAGCCGATCGGGAGCAGTCGCTGCGTCCGTTCGATCGCCGCCGGATCGCGCGTGAGCTCGCCGCGCTCGTCGTAGCCGCCGACGACGGGCAGCTCCTGACCGCGCATGCGGTGCGTACCCAGGGCGCCGTAGGAGAACTGCGACATCGCCATGTCGAGCACGACGTGCCCCGACGCGCGCGGTACCGCGATGATCAGCGGGTTGTTGCCGATGAGCGGGACCGTCGTGCCCCATGCGGGGACGTTGGGGAGCGTGTTCGACCAGCAGATGCCGATCACACCCGCGTCGGCGGCCTGCCACCCGTAGTTCCCGCCGCGCATCCAGTGGTTGGAGTTGCCGAGCCCCACGGCGCCGATGCCGTGCTCGCGCGCCAGCTCGATCGCGCGGGCCATGCACGTCCAGGCGTTGAGGTTGCCCGGCCCGCGGCGGCCGTCCCACCGCTCCAGCGCGCCACGCGTGCTGGCACGAACGGGGCGGGCCTGAACGTCCACCATGCCGTTCCGGATCATCGCGACGAAGCGAGAGAAGCGGTTGACGCCGTGCGAGGCGACGCCGTCGCGGCTCGAGTCGGCGAAGAGACGCGCGCAGTGGTCGGCGCGGTCGGCGTCCATGCCTTCGCGCTCCAGCACACCGCGCATCGCGGCGCAGAGGTCGGCGTAGGGGATTCGCATCGTGGGATTGTCGCGGCGCGATGCGTCGGGCGCAATGCGGGATGCGCGATGCGCGTTGCGAAGTGCGCTGTGCGCTGGATATCGGGCCGTCGAGCGCAGACCCAACGGCGGGAACCCTGATTGGCCGGAGACGGCCGGATCTGTTCCTTCCAGGGTCGAGACCCTCGTACTTACGCGACGCTCCTCGCCATCCGCGATCCCAACTCTTGTTGGCTGCAGCGCACGGACCCTTCCGCCCACGACGGATCAGATCCGGGTCATCCCTCTCATCCGGGCAATCCGGGTCCGCGTCGTTCCGACGCCTGGAGCAACCTCCCGAGGCACGTGCGCACGGCGCATCGCGCAAAAAGCGCATCGCGGCTCTACTGCGGACTACACCGTCCCACCTCGCTCGGCACGTCGCGCACGTCCTGCATGACCGTCTCGATGAGCTCGCGCCCCGGGAGGTCTGTCTCGAGAATGATCCTCGTGCGGCTCGAGAAGAGCGCGGCCCGGATGCGGTTGTACTCCGCTCGCGACACGTCCACGTTGAGCGCGACCACCACGTCGAGGTAGAGCGTTTCGGTGCTGGTCGGGATCTCGGCGATCAGCTCACCCGATTCGGACACCAGACGGGCCCGGGTGACGCGGCCCTTGAGCGGGGCGCCCGCCGATCCCCCGGGCGCCATCACCCCGACGGAGAGCCGGAGGAAGCTCGGGCCGACGTTGTCGCTCAGGTCCACCGTCGCCGTGGCGAGCGTCGAACCCGCGGCATCGCGGACCGTGCCAGTCGCGACCGTACGGGCGGCGGTGCCGCAGTCCCAGCCGCAGGCGGAGAGCGAGAGCTCAGCGATCGCGATGGCGAGCGCTCGCGCGATGCGCACCGACGCCCCGGGGCGGCCAGCCGCGACCGTGGCTACACGCCCCGGCTGATCGGCGAATGCACGTTCTCCTAGCGGACCCATGAAGGGGGGGAGAGCAAGATGAGGACCGGCCACGGTGCCTCGAACGCACGCTTCCCTCGTCGTCTCCCCCTCCGCCTGAGCTCACAGCATGCGCTCCAGCTCCGCCTTCAGGGCCGCCCTGTCCGCGCCGAAGCGATCGAGCAGTGCGGCGATCGACGCGTGTCCGTCGAGGAGCGCCAGCAGGAGATGCGCCGCGTGCACGACGCCGCCTTTCCGGTTCACCGCGCTCGCGATGGCGGCATTCACCGCGCGCTGGGCGTCGGCATCGAACGGCAGGTCGCCCTCGACTCGATCCGCAGCGGGGCGCAGACGGTCCGCCAAAGCGCCGCGGAAGCGATCGACGTTCAGCCCGCCGGCACGCACCAGCATGTCTCGAGGGAGCTCGCTGCTACGCAGGACACCGATGAACAGGTTCTCGGCGCCAACCTCCGACCGACCGAGACGCGTCGCGTCGTCGGCCGCGAGCGCGAGCGCGACCTCGAAGATGGGCAGGCGCCCCGGTGGTGGCGCGGCACGCGCGTCGCGCTCCGCGAGCACGGCGTCGGGATCCATCCCGCACAACTCAACGATGCGCCGCCGGTCGGCGTCGTCCGGCATGTGCTCGAACATCGTGCGCGCCAGCTCGCGCGCCGAGCGGTCGGGTTGCGTGCCGCGCAGATCGACGTCAGCGCCGCACTGCACGAGACACTCGACCGCGCGCACGAGGCCGTTGCCGACGGCGAAGTGGAGCACGGGGGTCCCGTGCACGCGGCTGTTGAGCGGCGCGCCGCGCGCCGCCATCTCCCGGAGCACCGCTGTGCGCCCGTTGAGTGTCGCGACGACGAGCGTCTCGGCGAGGAGCTCCTCGTCGTCCGGGTCCGGCAGGGACGCCATCGGCAAGCCGACGGCATCGAAGTCCGGACGGAGCCGTCGCGCCGCGGCCGTGGGCCGTCCGCGACGGTCGAGGAACCGGCGCACGCCGTCCACGTCGCCGAGCCCGGCGGCGATCCAGAGGGCATCGCGCGGCGTGGTACGCGCCGCGACGACGTCCACCGCTTCGCCGTTCCAGTATCGCAGCAGCGCGTGCTCCAACACCGGGAGGCCGTTCGGCGCCACCCAGTTCGGATCGGCCCCCTGCTCGATGAGGTCGCGTACCTGTTGCGCCGACATGCGCGGTCGCCATCCGCAGAGCTGGGTATTGAGCTCCAGCTGACGATCAAACGCCCGTGCCTCGAGCCACTCGACGATGGGGCGCATCGCTTCCCGTCCTCGACGCTGCTCCACGCCGACGGCGATCGCGATCAGCGTGCTCCGTCGAGCCATCGCCTGGTGCGCCGGTCGAAGCAGCTCGGGGTGTGCCGCGACGATCCGCTCGAGCGCTGCGAGGTCTCCCGTATCGATCGCCGTCCAGGCGTCCCGCATCGGGTCGTTCCAGGGATCCGGATCCTCCTTCCAGGCAGCACGCTCGAGCAGCACCTCCCAGCTCGGCGCGCCGTACCTGCGCGCCACGGCGAGGCGCGCGTCGGCGTCGGTGATCGGCGCGGCCAGCGCCTGGTCCGGGGACAGACCATAGAAGCGCGGCACATAGGCGGCGAGCGTCCGTCCAACCCGGGCGCTGCGTGCGCCGTGCGCGGTCACGAAGTTGCGCACTTCTGCCTCGAGAGAACCCCAGTCGGCGTGAATCTGCTGGTATGCGTGCCGGTGCCGCTCGACGTCGCCGAACCAGCGCACGAGCCGCGGCCAGCTCGCGAACCCGTACTCCCGCGCGAGCACGAGCTGCGCGTCGGCGAGGCGTGCGCGCGCGGAACTGGTCGCGCCGAACGCGTGATGCTGCGCGCGGGCGCGCGCGATGGCGTCGGGGTCGCCGGCGCGGAGCCGGCGAAGCAGCGCCTTGGCTTCCTTTCGCTCGTACTCGAGGCTCGGCCGCGGCGGGAGCGGGCGTACGACGGGCATACCTCCTCCTTTCGTGTGGCCCGTGTCCGCGTGAGGGGCCCGAAAAGAGGTGTGGCGCTCGATGACTACGGGCACTGCTGTCGGACGGGACCATCCCTTCCCGCGGACCGGGGGCGCTCCGACGGCGCTCCGAAGCTTCGCGACCATCGGGAGGCCAAGTCAAGATCGCCGCTCGCCGCACCCCCTGAAGTTGCCGAACGGTGCGTCGCCGCGCGGCGTATGAGGAGACAAAGTGCAGATCCCTCGACTCGCTCCGCTCGCTCGGGATGACACCTCCCCGTCATCCCGAGCGAAGTCGAGGGATCCGCACCTCACTGTGCTTCCCACTCGTGCGCCGATTCTGTCTTCCGATCGCGACGCTAGCGCTCCTCGCGTCGCCAGACCGCGCGGCCGTCGCACAGCGCGCCACCGACTCCCTCGAGATCGGCTTTCGCAACCCGCCAGCCAGCGCGCGCCCTCGCACCTGGTGGCACTGGACCGGCAGCAACGTCACGAAGGACGGGATCACGAAGGATCTCGAGTGGATGAAGCGCGCCGGCATCGCCGGCTTCCAGCTCGCCGACGTGGCGGCGGGCGGCGGCCAGCCGGTCGACCGCAAGATCGTGTTCGGCACTCCCGAGTGGCTCGACGCGGTGCGCCACGCGGCGGCCGAGGCCGACCGGCTCGGCCTCGAGATGGACCTTTTCGCGTCGCCCGGGTGGAGCATCACCGGCGGGCCGTGGGTCAAGCCGGCGCAGGCGATGAAGAAGCTCGTGTGGAGCGAGACGACCGTGCAGGGACCGCAGCGTCTCTCCGTGCAGCTGCCACAGCCGCCCTCGATCAACGGCCCGATCCGCAACCAGCCGCGCGGCACGCAGCCGTCGCAGGATCCCACGTTCTACGGCGACGACGCGGTCATCGCCTATCCCACCCCCGCCGACGAGCGCGACGTCGTCGCGCTCGGGCCCACCGTCACCACGAACGCCGGCACCGTCGACGGCAAGGCCCTGCTCGACGACGACCTCGCCACCGCGCTCTCGGTGCGGCCGGCGGCGGGGGGCGGTCCCGCGTGGATCCAGCTCGCGTTCGCCGAGCCGATCCCCGTGCGCGCGGTGTCGATCGCGGCGCGCGGCAGCATCCCGTACGGTCGCGTGCTCGCCAGCGACGACGGCGTCCGCTTCCGCACGCTCGTCACGCTGCCCGGCGCGCAGCAGTACCGGCCGAGCGGCGTCCGTACCTACTCCGTGCGCGAGACGTCGGCGCGCGTCATCCGCCTCGAGCTCACCGGCGCGCCACCGACTCCCGCGGCGGTGATGGCGCAGGCCGCGCCGCAGCCGGCGAGCGAGTACGCGATCACCGAGCTGCTCCCGCACGCCGGTGGGCGCGTGCACCGGTGGGAGGACAAGGCGGGCTTCAACCTGCTGTTCGAGTACGAGACGTCCTCGACCCCCGCGCAGCCGGCGACGTCGGCGATCGCGCGCGGCTTCGTCGTCGATCTCACGTCGCGCATGAAGCCCGACGGCACGCTGGACTGGGAGGTGCCTGCCGGTCGTTGGACGATCCTCCGCTTCGGCCGCTCGCTCACCGGCGCGAAGAACCGCCCCGCGGTGCCCGCGGCCCTGGGCTACGAGGTGGACAAGCTGAATCGCGCCCACGTCGAGCAGTACCTGCGCGACTACACGTCGCCGATCGCGCAGGCGCTCGGCCCGCTCTACGGCAAGTCGCTGCGCCACGTGCTGCTCGACAGCTGGGAGGCGGGGCTGCAGAACTGGACCGACGGCATGATCGCCGAGTTCCGCCGCCGCCGCGGCTACGATCCCACGCCATTCATGCCGGCGCTCGCGGGACGCGTGGTGGAGAGCGCCGAGGCGAGCGATCGCTTCCTCTGGGACTTCCGCCGCACGCTCGTCGACATGTTCGCCGAGCATCACTACGGCGCGGCGACGGAGTTCTTTCACAAGCAGGGGATCCGCACCTACAGCGAGGCGTCGGGGGTGTCGCTCG
>DASTSX010000147.1:0-5662 GCA_035760455.1 Gemmatimonadaceae bacterium
CCGCTGAAAGCATCTAAGCGGGAAGCCGGCCTCAAGATGAGATTTCCATCCCCTTCGGGGGGAGAGGCTCCCAGCCAGACGACTGGGTTGATAGGCCAGATGTGGAAGCACCGCAAGGTGTGCAGCTGACTGGTACTAATACGCCGATAACTTGACAATCACTACACACACTCCGTTGTAAGGCTGGAGTGCGTGGCCTGATGTACTCGCGTCCACTCTGTGGTTCCCAACAGACGGAAACCCACCAACAGAACAGAGCAACAACACCACCCCACCCACCACCCCAACCGGTCGTGGGCCAAGGGGTGCACCGAGACCACCACCACACCCAACAGGTGTGCTGGTCCTAGAGTTTCGGCGGCCATAGCGCGAGGGAAACGCCCGGACACATTCCGAACCCGGAAGCTAAGACTCGCAGCGCCGATGGTACTGCAGGGGCGACCCTGTGGGAGAGTAGGACACCGCCGGACATTCTTCACAGAAGAGCCGCCCAATGCTGGGCGGCTCTTCTGCATTTAAGCCGTCGTGCGAGTCCGCGCCTAGGCTGGAGCGATGGGGAATCGACTCGCCGATGCGTTGAGCCCGTACCTCCGGGCGCATGCCGACAACCCCGTGGACTGGTACCCCTGGGGTGAGGAGGCGTTCACCGAGGCCCGCCGACGCGATGTGCCCGTCCTCGTGTCGATCGGCTACGCGACATGCCACTGGTGCCACGTCATGGCGCGGGAGAGCTTCAGCGATCCCGAGATCGCGGCATTCCTCGCGGAGCGCTTCGTCTCGATCAAGGTCGACCGTGAGGAGCACCCGGAGGTCGACGCGAGCTTCCTCGCCGCGGCATCCGCGTTCACCCGCCAGCTCGGCTGGCCGCTGACGGTCTTCGCGCGCCCGGACGGACGGACGTTCTACGCCGGCACGTACTTCCCGCCTCGTCCCGTTCCGGGCGTTCCCGCATTCCGCGAGGTGCTCGCGGCGGTCGACGAGGCCTGGCGGGAACGGCGGGGCGAGCTGGATCGCACGGCCGATGCCGTCCGCGAGGCCCTCGCCGCGTCATCCGTCGCCACCGGGATGAGCGACCTGCCCGGGCCCGCCGACCTCGCGCAGGCCGTCCAGCGGCTCGCCGAGGACGAGGACCGCGTGCACGGCGGATTCGGCGGCGCGCCGAAGTTCCCCGTCGCGCCGGTGCTCGGCTTCCTGACGCAGTCCGGGCCCGCGGGCCGGAGCCTCGCGACGCGAACCCTCCGCATGATGGGTGCGTCGCCGCTGCGCGACGCGGTCGAGGGCGGGTTCTTCCGTTATGCCACGCGCGCCGACTGGAGCGAGCCGCACTACGAGCGCATGCTCACCGACAACGCGCTGCTGCTCGGGGTCGCGGCCGAGCTCGCGACCGGCGGCGAGCCCGACGATGCGGCGGAGGCCATCGCGCGCGACCTCGTCCGCTTCCTCACCGAGCGCCTGATGCTGGCGGGCGGCGGCTTCGCGAGCGCCCAGGACTCCGAGAGCGACATCGACGGCGTCCGGAGCGAGGGCGGGTACTACCTGCGCGACGCCGCGGGTCGCGCCGGGCTCGAGCCGCCGGCGCTGGACGCGAAGGTCCTCACGGGATGGAACGGGCTCGCGATCGGCGCCCTGGCGCGTGCGGGATACGTCCTGGGCGACGTCACGGCGACCGACGCGGCCCACCGTGCGGCCGACCTCCTCCTCGAGCATCACGTGCGCGCCGACGGCACCCTGGTGCGCGCGTCGCTCGGCGGCGTCGCCTCGTCGGCGCGCGCCACGATCGAGGACACCGGCATGCTCGCGGGCGGGCTGCTTCAGCTCGCGGTCGCGTCGGGTGAAGTGCGATACGCCGTGGCGGCGCGCACCCTCGTGGATGCCGCCGCGGCGCCCGCGGGCGATGGACTCGAAGGCCGCGCACCGTTCCGTGCCCCCGGCGGCGCCGATCCCGTGCTCGCGTCCCGCGGACTCGTGCTGCCCGACGACCCCGCCGAGGGCGCGACCCCGTCCGGCACCACCGCATGCGCCGACGCGGCCTGGCGGCTGTACATGCTCGGCGCGGGGGAGCAGTACCGCGAACTGGCCGAGCGCGCCATGCGATCGGTCGCGAGCGTCGCGATCGAACGGCCCATCGCATTCGGCGGCGCGCTCGAGCTCATGGCGCGGATCGCCGCGCCGCTCGTGCAGCTCGTCACCGTCGTGCCGGACGGCGCCGCCGACAGGGCGCCCGACGCGACGGAGGGGGAGCTCGTGCGCGCGAGCCGGCGCCACGCGGCATCCGTCTCGACGGTCGTCACGGAACGCCAGGCGCGCGCGTTCGCCGACGCCGGATTCGAGCTGTTCGCGGGCCGCACCGCCCGCGACGGCCGTGCCGCCGCCTACCGCTGCCGGGCCTTCGTGTGCGCGCTGCCGGCCGGTTCGGCGTCGGAGCTCAGCCCTACGATGGACGCATGAGCGCACCCCCATCCGCCGGCGCCGGCATCGTGGTCGGCGCCGCCGTGCTCGACGCGCTGTTCGTCGTCGCGTTCGCGATCGCCGGACGAAGCAGCCATGCCGAAGGGCTCGACCTGGCGGGCGTCTGGGGCACGGCATGGCCGTTCCTCGTCGGCGCCGCGATCGGCTGGGCCGCCTCGTTCGCGTGGCGTCGCCCGCTCGCCGTATGGCCGGCCGGCGTGGCCGCGTGGGCCGGCGCGCTCATCGTCGGCATGCTGCTCCGGGCGCTGACCGGCGCGGGCATCGCGGCGCCGTTCATCGTGGTCGCCGCGATCACGCTCGCGGTGTTCCTGATCGGATGGCGCGCCCTCGCCGCGCTCGTACTCGCGCTCCGAGCCCGCCGCAGCGCCGGAGCAGACGCGCGATGAACCCGATCGAGTGGCTCTTCGATGCGCAGCTCGTCATCGGCGACCAGGTCATCCTGTGGCGCGAGATCGTGGGGAACGCGTTCGGCCTCGCGTCGGCGGTCGGTGGCATGCGCCGGAAAGTGTGGGCCTGGCCGGTCGGCATCGTGGGCAACGTGCTGCTGTTCACGGTCTTCCTCGGGGCGGTGTTCGGCACGCCGAACCCGGTCAACCTGCTCGGGCAGGCGGGTCGCCAGCTCATGTTCATCGCCGTGTCGATCTACGGCTGGGTGCAGTGGTCGCGCAACCGCCGGACCGGGCGCGAGCACGCGGCGGTCACGCCGCACTGGGCGAGCGGTCGCGAGCGCGTGCTGCTCATCGTGGTCTTCGTGGGGGGCACCCTGCTGCTCACGCCGATCTTCCGCGCGCTCGGCTCGTTCGAGCCGGTCTGGGCCGACGCGTGGATCTTCGTCGGATCGCTCCTCGCCACGTGGGGCATGGCGCGAGGCTGGACCGAGTTCTGGCTGATCTGGGTCGCCGTCGACATCGTGGGCGTGCCGCTCCTCGTCAGCGCCGGCTACTACGCGTCGGCGCTGCTCTACCTGTTCTACGGCGTCTTCACGATCATCGGCTTCTTCACCTGGATGCGCGTGCAGCGGCGAGCGGATGCCGCGTCGGCGCCGGCCGCGACCTGACCTCGCAGACGCCGCCGACCGCTCCGCCCATCACCAGTTGGACGGCACGCGGTCGAGCATGCTCCACACGGCGGAGCTCAGCTCGGGGTGGTCGAGTGCGATCTCGCGGAGCACCTCGAACTCGAACCGCGCGACATCGCCGCGACGCGCAGCGGGGTGGTAGGCGCGCGCCCGGGCGAGGCTCCACCGATCCTCGAGCAGTCGTTCCTCGCGCAGCGTGGCGACCACCTGCTCGTCGACGGACGGCAGCTCGGGCAGGAACGCCCAGGGGTCTTCGCCGAGCCGGCACCGCAGCTCGATGAGCGCGGCGAGCTCGTCGCGTGCATCCTGCCGCAGGCGCTCCAGGGTCGACGACTCCGCCATCTGCGACCTCCCCTCGCTCGTCCGATGGTAACCGACGCTACGCGCCGAGTGTGTCGGGAGGGTTACGCCGAGCGTCCGGCGATGGACACGGGATGTCACCGCGGTGACGATCTCGCGACGGTCCCGAGAGGCCGGCTGATTGAATGGTCGGATGGACTCCCCGATCGACGACGAGCTGGTCGACGCACTCGCGGCGGACCTCGCGTCGGCTCCGTTCAGGGTGTCCGCGATCGAGCGGCTGTGGGAGCGCGGCGCCGAGGCGGAGTCCACGCATCCCGGCGCCGCGTTGCGCCGCGGCCACCGCGTTCCCGCGTTGCGGGCGCTCGCGCGCGCCGGCGCGGCGGATCGCGCGCTCGCGACGCTCGTGCGCTGCTTCGTGCTGGGCGTGCCCGTGCCATCCGCAGACCTGGAGGTCGCGCTGCCGACGCTCGGGCTCGCCGGGGCCGAGTCGCTCGGGCTCGTGGTGCGCGACGGCGCCGACGTGCGCCCGCGCGCCGACCTCCGGCCGTACGCCTTCGCGGACGCCGCGGGCGAAGGGGAGTGGTGGATCGCCTCGGATCTCGGGGAGCTCGTGACCGGCGGTGCGCTGCCGGTCGAGCACGTGCTCGGGGTGGGCGGCGCGTCGACCACGCTGAGCGGCCTCCTGCTCCAGCATCCCGCCGGCACGACGTTCGACCTCGGCACGGGTTGCGGCATCCAGGCGATGCACGCGCGCCGGTTCAGCGATCGCGTCGTCGCGACCGACATCTCCGACCGCGCGCTCCGGTACGCGCGGATCAACGCCCGGCTCAACCGGCTCGACGGCATCGAGTTCCGGCTCGGCAGCCTCTTCGAGCCCATCGCGGGCGAGCACGTCGACCGCATCGTGTCGAACCCGCCGTTCGTCATCACGCCGCGACGCGACGGCGTGCCCGCCTACGAGTACCGCGACGGAGGGATGGTCGGCGACGCCATCGTCGAGGCCGTGGTGCGCGGCGCGGCCGATCACCTCGCACCGGGCGGGATGGCGCAACTGCTCGGCAACTGGGAGTACCGGCGGACGGGCGGCCTCGACGACCTCGAGGACGGCCTCGAGCGCGCGGTCGGCTGGGCCGCGGCATCCGGTTTGGAGTACTGGATCGTCGAACGCGAGCGGCAGGATCCGAGCGAGTACGCCGAGACGTGGATCCGCGACGGCGGCACGAGGCCCGGAAGCCCCGAGTTCGAGTCGCTCCACGGCGCGTGGCTCGACGACTTCGCCGAGCGCGGCGTCGAGTCGGTCGGCTTCGGCTACGTGCTGCTGCGCCGGCCGGCCGATGGGGCCGCACCGGGCCTCGCCCGGGCGGAGCGCTTGCACGGGCCGCTCGGCGAGATGTCGGGGGGACTCGGCGCACACCTCGCGGAGTGCCTCGCCGCCCTCGACCGGATCGCCCTGCTCGACGAGGCCGGCCTGCGCGCGCTGCACGTGACCGCGGCGCAGGACGTGACCGAGGAACGCCACCACTGGCCCGGCGCCGCGCAGCCGACCGTCATCCTGCTGCGGCAGGGCGGCGGCTTCGGTCGCGTCGTCGACGCCGGCACCGGGCTCGCTGCGCTCGTGGGCGCCGCCGACGGCGATCTGCCGCTCGGCGTGCTCTCCGACGCGATCGCGCAGCTGCTCGACGCCGACGCGGCCGAGTTGTGGGACGAACTCGCCGCGGCCGTGCGCGAGCTGGTCGCGGGCGGCCTGCTGCGCCCCGCCGACTGAGCCGCGACTGAGCCGCGGCTCGAGGGCACCCCGCGGCCCGTTCGGGG
>DASTSX010000148.1:0-14224 GCA_035760455.1 Gemmatimonadaceae bacterium
GATGATCGCCCGCACGCGCGAGAGCATCGCGCCGGCGCCCTCGAGCTTCACCGCGTCGCATCCGCCCTCGACGACGAACCGGCGCGCTGTCGCGACGGCGACCTCGTCGCTCGGCTCGTAGCTGCCGAACGGCAGATCGCCGACGAGCGGCACCGAGTCGACGCCGCGCCGCGCGGCCCGCGTGAGGACGAGCAGCTCCTCGACGCCGATCTCGCGTGTCGAGGCGTAGCCGAGCACGACGTTCGCGGCGGAGTCGCCCACGAGGACGACATCGACCCCCGCGGCCTGGGCGATGCGCGCCGTCGGATAGTCGTACGCCGTGAGCATGACGATCGGCGTGCCCCGCTCGCGCGCCGCGGCGAGCGTGGGGAGCGCGGCAGCGCCCGCCGCGGATGGCCGCACCTGTGCGCTCATCGCTCGTGGGAGCCGGGATGCACGAGCACGTTGTCGATCAGCCGCACGCCGCCGAGCTTGGCGGCGATCGCCACGAGGGTCTCGCCCGTCACGCGCGTCACCGGCTCGAGCGTGGCGGCGTCGACGGCCGCGAAGTACTCGGGCTCGATCCCCGCCTCGGTGAGGAACGCCTCGCCGGCGGCGAGCGCCAGGCCGACGTCGTGCTCGCCCTCGAGGACCGACGCCTCGACCGCGTGCAGGGCGCGCGCAAGCACGGGCGCACGGCGTCGCGCGTCGGGCTCGAGGCGCACGTTGCGACTCGACATCGCGAGCCCGTCGGGCTCACGCACCGTCGGGCAGACCTCGACGTGGATCGGGAAGTCGAGGTCGCGCACGAGCCGGCGGACGATCAGCGCCTGCTGCGCGTCCTTCTGGCCGAAGTAGGCGTCGTCCGGCTGGGCCATGTTGAACAGCTTCGCGACCACCGTCGCCACTCCGCGAAAGTGACCCGGCCCGCGCATCGTGCCCTCGAGCGGCTCGGCGAGCCTGGCCACGCTGACGGACGTCGCGAAGCCGTCGGGGTACACCTCGGCGACGTCGGGCGCGAACAGCACGTCGACGCCCACCGCCCGCGCGAGCTCGGCGTCGCGCGCCTCGTCGCGCGGGTAGCGCGTCAGGTCCGCCGCGTCGTTGAACTGCGTCGGGTTCACGAAGAGCGAGACGACGACGAACCCCGACTGCTCCTTCGCGCGGCGCATGAGCGCGAGATGACCGTCGTGGAAGGCGCCCATCGTCGGCACGAGGCCGATCCGCGCGCCGGCGCTCCGCGCCGACCGCACCGCATCGCGAAGCTCGGCCACCGTGCGAACGGTGTTCACGCGGCGTCCGTTGCCGGCGCGATCGCGAGCTCGCGCGTCGCGGCGGCGAGCGCGTCCCAGAGAGGGAGCAGATCGGGCGCCGCGTCGATGACCGCGTCACGCTGCCGCGCCGCCGTGGCCACGTCGCCGCGCGCGATCGGACCGGTGAGCGCGGCACGCGCTCCCTGGCGCGCCCAGTTGTCGACGCTCGCGCGGACGAGCGGGACGAGCGCCTCGCGCTCCAGGCCGACGGCGGCCGCCAGCCGTTCGGCCGCTCCCTCGAGCGTGATGAGAAAGTTGGACGCCACCGACGCCGCGGCGTGGTAGAGCGCACGCTGCTCGCGGGGCACGACCGTCACACGCATGCCGAGCGTCGTGGCGATCCGGCGCGCCGCGTCGAGCGCAGGCTCGCTGCTGCCATCGATCGCGCAGAATGCCCCGGCGAACGGCGCGCCTGCCCCGACGACGCTCAGCAGGGGGTGCAGCGAGAACCGCTCGTGCGGCAGCAGGAGGTCGAGCGGCGCGGAGGCGCTGACGTGCCCGACGATCGGACCGGCCGGCACCGCGGCCGCCGCCGCCGCGATCTCCCGGTCGGGGACGCAGAGCAGCACCACCTCGGCGCCCGATGCGATCTCGTCGCGACCGAGCGGCCCGCGCACATCCGCTCCCGCGCTGCGGAGCGCGGCCGCGAGCGCGGTGCCCATGCGGCCCTGGCCGATGATGGTGATGGAGGGCATTCGGGAAAGCTAACTGCCACTACAGTACCCGGTACTGAAGTACCCGGTACGCGGTACCAGCGGGACGCTCCCGGAAATCCGGTCGGGCACCTGCTCGTGCAGATGCGGATCCCTCGACTGCGCTCGGGATGACCGCGGCCGTCATCCCGAGCGAGCGCAGCGAGTCGAGGGATCCGCACGCCAGCGCGGCCTTCCGGGAGCCTCCGACCGGTATCGGGTACCGCGTACGTCGGCCGTCCCGGGTACTCGCCGTGGCAGCTCCGCTTACCTCCACGCCACCGGCACGATCGGTACATCCCAGTGCGCCTCCAGGATCTCGAACCGACGCTGCTCCTCGCGCGCGAAGCGGGCGCTGTCGGGGTAGAGGCGCCGCCGGTCGGCCGCTTCGAGCGTGTCGCCGAGCGCGGCGGCCACGCTCGGGAAGACGATCGTCACGCGGTAGTCCCAGCGTCCGTCCTCCGTGGCGTGATAGCGCGGTGCCACCGCGCTCACGTCCACCATCGTGCCGCGCTGCACGCGCGCCAGCAGGAGGGGCAGATGATTGCGCCGAAAGAGCTCGGCGAACTCCTGCTGGAAGCCCCACCGCACCTTGTAGTAGTACTCCACGACGTAGCGTCCCTCGGCGGCCGGTGCCGGTCGCGCGGCGGGGGTCTGCGCGCCGGCGCTCGGTGCGCCGCTCAGCGAGAGCATCACCACGAGCGTGGAGGCGGCGACGCCGCGAAGGTTCGCGAACGATGAACGTGTAGTCATGCTGGTTTCCGGTGGGGTGTACGTGGACGTGACGCGGCCCGCTCTCCCTGAAGGAGAGCGGGCCGTGCCGGTCGATGCTCAGGACGTCATGAAGGCTCCGGATCGCGTCGCGGCGTGCTCAGTGCGCCCCGACCGCCGTCTCCTCCTCCTGGTTCGTCTCGGCGATCACGCGCTGCGCCGCCTCGCCGGGCATTTCCTCGTAGCCCTTGAACTCGCGGCGGAGGCGCGCGCGTCCGTGCGTCATCGACTGGAGCGCGCTGGCGTAGAGGTGCAGCTCCGCCTGCGGCACGATGGCCCGGACGCGCGTGCCGCGCAGGTCGGCCGGCGCGGGCTCGGTGCCGAGGATCTGGGCACGGCGTGACGACAGATCGCCGAGGACGTCGCCGAGGCAGTCGTCGGGGATGACGATGTCGACTTCGTCGAGCGGCTCGAGGAGGACCGGCTTGCACTTCGGCGCGACCGTCTTGAAGGCGAGGATGCCGGCCATCTTGAACGACATCTCGTTGGAGTCGACCGTGTGGTACGACCCGTCGAACAGCTCGACCTTGAAGTCGACGAGCGGGTAGCCGGCGAGGACGCCGCGCTCCGCCGCCTCGTGAATCCCCTTCTCGACGGCGGGGATGAACTTGCTGGGGATCGAGCCGCCGACGATCTGGTCCTCGAATCGGATCCCGCCTCCCCGCGGCGCGGGACCGATCCGCACCCAGCAGTCGCCGAACTGGCCGCGTCCGCCCGACTGCTTCTTGTGGCGGCCCTGTCCTTCGGCGCGGGCTCGGAGCGTCTCGCGGTACGCGATGCGCGGCCGGCGCAGCTCGGCGGCGACGCCGAACTTCCGCTTGAGCTTGGCCAGCACGACCTCGAGGTGCCGCTCGCCCATTCCCGAGACCAGCGTCTCGTGCGTCTCGGCGCTCCACTGCGAATGGAAGCTCGGGTCCTCGTCGTGCAGCCGGTGCAGCCCGGACTGGAGCTTCTCCTCGTCGGCGCGGTTGACCGGCGAGATCGCCATCTGCACGAGCGGCTCGGGGAAGGCGATCTGCGGCAGGCGCACCGGGTGCGCGCGCGTCGACAGCGTGTCGTTCGTGTGCGTGTTGCGGAGCTTGGCCACGCACCCGATGTCGCCGGCGTGGAGGCGCGGGACTTCGAGGCGGTCTCGGCCCTGCATCACGGAGAGATGGTTCAGCTTCTCCGCGCCCGCGCGCGTGGCGTTGAACACCTCGTCCCCCGTGGAGACGGCACCGGAGAGGATGCGGAACAGGCTCACGTCGCCGACGTGCGGCTCGCTCTGCGTCTTGAACACCAGCGCGGCGAACGGCGCGTCGTCGTTGGCGTGGATCTCGACGGTGTGGTCGCCCTCGGCGCCGGTGAACGCGTGGATCTCCTCCATCTCCCACGCGTTGGGCATCAGCTCGACGATCGTCGAGAGCACGGCGCGCGCGCCGTAGTTGTGCGTGGACGAGACGCAGAAGAGCGGGAACAGCTCCATGCGCTTCATCGCGTCCTTCATGGCGCGGATCGCCTCGTCGCGACCGATCTCGCCGCCGTCGAGGTAGCGCTCGAGGAGCGAGTCGTCGGTGGCGGCGATGGTCTCGATCAGCTCCGCGTAGTAGCGGTCGAACTGCGGCTGCACCTCCGCGGGGACGTCGGTCTCCTCGTAGGCGCCGCTCTTCGTGCCGCGCGCGTAGACGTGCGCCTTCTTGTCGAAGAGGTTCACGATCCCGTGGAAGTCGGCGCCTTCACCGACGGGCACCTCGATCGGGATCACCTTCGCCGTGAGGCGGGATTTGATCTGCTGGTAGATCGCGTCGAAGTTCGCGTTCTCCTTGTCCATCATCGTGACGACGAACAGCACCGGATCGCCGCGAGAGACCGCTTCGTGGAACATCCGCTCGGTGCCCACCTCGACGCCGCCGGTGGCGGTGACCACGCACAGGGCGCCGTCGGCCGCGGCGAGCCCCGCGATGGCGTCGCCCTGGAAGTCGAGGAATCCTGGCGTGTCGATCAGGTTGATCTTGGTGTCCATCCACTCGGCGAAGGCGCAGCCGAGGTTGATGGAGTAGCCGCGCTCGATCTCCTCGGGCGCGGTGTCGGTGAGCGTGGTACCATCGGCGACGGTACCGTGCCGTTTACTGGAGCCGGACACGAAGGCGAGCGCATCGACCAGACTGGTCTTGCCGCTCGCCCCGTGTCCGACCACCGCGATGTTGCGGATCTCCGATCCCCGATACTCTCGCATGAACGTGCCTCACGTCTGAGCTATGAGAGGGTGCCGACGGGCGGGGCGGCGCGGAGCCAGGCGCGCAGGGTCTCGTCGCCGGCCTCGAGGAGGGCGAGCGGGTCCACCGCCAGGGCGCGCTCCGGCTGGCGCCCGTCGCTGATGCAGCGAAACACGAGGGCGCCACCGGGGCCGTCACGCTCTTCGAGCGCGGCGCTCCAGAGGCGCCCTTCGTCGTCGGTGAACACACGCTCGCCACCGGACGACCGTTGCGGCGGGTTGCGCGTGGAGGCTCTCTGCACTGCACCACCTGTGATGCGGTCGCGTAAGACATGCGAGCGGGCCATCCGGGTGTCAAGCGGGGGCGGGGGCGGGGGTGCGGGGGCGCGGCCGGCGGCGACAGCCTGATGCGTGGCACACGAGGCTGGACCTTGAGTGTCCGGGGATCGCAGGCAGGGTGCGGTGCGGAGTACCCGCTAGAAGTGGGCGGAATTGGGCGCGCACCACGTGCTCCCAGTGACGCGAGAGGGTCCGCCCGGCACGGCGTAGTGACGGCATGATGGGTGAGCGTCAAACCGGGATGATGGGTGAGCCTCCCCTGCTGACCGATCGTGGGTGCGCCCGGCATCAGGGTATCCCCGCACCCGCGCACCCGCGCACCCGCGCACCCGCGCACCCGCGCAAACGAAACGGGCCCCGCTCACCCAGCCGAGGCCCGTCCGTTATGTCCGTGCTCTGACGAGTCAGGATTCGTCGCTCAATCTCCGTCGTAGTCGAAAGCCAATGCATCCGCCTCGCGGAGGCGGTCGAGCACCGATTCCAGCGGTGCGAACACCGGAGCGGTGAGGCCGATGATCGGGCCCAGCGACACCGTGATCGCGCGGCGTGCGCCTTCCGGCCAGTCGGGCATCGAGAGTCCGGCCACGAGGCGCCGGATCAGGTGACCGCACTCACCAAGAAGTTGTGACGCCGTGGCGTGCAGGATCTCCAGCGGAATCTCGAGCTCGCGGCTCACCAGCTGACCGGTGCCCGCGTCGCGCCACGCCGCATCACCGATGGCGCCGCGTTCCGCCCAGACGCCGAGGTGCCGGATGGCGTCGTGGTTGTCGTGCCCTTCCCCCGTTCGATGCGACTCGACCGCCGCCGCGAGCGCCAACGCCAGTAGTTCCACGTTCGGGACGCCGTAGAGCGTCACGATGTCGCGTGCCGGACGCTCGGGGGCGAGCGACGACGGGGCGGTGTTGACGTGCGCGAGCACCGGCGAGTGTTCGGGGCTTTCCTCGAGCATCACGAGGACGTCCATAACCCCCTCCTGAAAAGTGACCCGAGCGGCCGCCGTCCCATTCCACGACGCGTGCGCTCAGGTGGAAGATTCAGCAACGCACGAGCGAGCCGACCCCCCAGATCCAAACACGATCATTTCGCCAAAGTTCCGCGCCGCGTGTCACACGCGCGTCGCGCTCGCGTCCCGAAGCGGGAACGAAGCGCTGCGAGCGACGACCGGCGTTCTAGTCTCGGCGTGCGCTCGTGCCTGGTGAAAAGGCAAAGCGCATGCCCAGCACCAGCGCGCTCGCAACGGTGAGATAGAGCGCACGCAGCTCCCCGACCGAGAGGAGTGCGGACAGCCCGCCCTCGATGCGTGCGACGACGTGGACGTGGAGGAGATAGCCGCCGAGCGCTACTCCCGCCGCCGCGGCAAGGGCGCGGAACACGCGGAACGATGGTGAGAGCCGCGCGACGACCACTCCCGCCAACGCGCTCATTGCAAGCACCACCACAACCCCCACGACGGTCACAATGGGATCGAAGCCCCAGACGCCGTCGGCGCGCGTGCCGAGCAACGAGTAGGCTGTGGCGTTGAGCGGACGAAGTGCGGTGCCGGCGCGACGCCCGCTGCCGACCAGGAGGCCCGTCACGGCGGCCGCAGCGACGAGTCCGGCGGCGATACCGCGCTGGAGAGCAGACGGCTCGCGGCGGCGCGTGTCGCGCGCGGGCGAGGCAGATGGTGGGACGATCCAGGGCTCGCTCACCCTCGAAAGGAATTCAGCGCAAGGCGGTCGCGGTAGTGGCGTTTCGCGCGAAGTGCGGCGAAGTGCGAGTGGAAAAAAGAACGCGCCCACCGTGGGGTGGGCGCGTCGAGCAAGCGAGCCAGCGTACCTCGAAGCATCCGCCTATTCGCACCCCTCCGTTCCAGGCTCGCACTCCTTCCCGCTGGCGAGCGCGTATCCCGAGAAGTGCTTGATGCGCCGGAGCGCGATCCCCTGCCACGAATCGACGTACGTCCGCAGCGAAGCGTCGGAAACCACTTCGTCGATCGTCTTTCCACCGATCGACTCCGCCCAGAGGATGTTGAAGCGAGACAGGTCCGTCGTCGCTACTCTCGCTTCTGGAGCGTACATCACCATCCACACCCACTTGGACGGGCTGGTCGACGGCACGAAGCGCAGGGCCGGGGTGAAGTCCACCCACGTCTTCCCTCCCCTGCTTCGAACCTCGGCGTGCACCTTCAGCTGAGTCTGGAGCGGTTCGCACTGCTCGTCCCACGTGGTCGGACCGTAGCTGCTGATGGCGGGATCGCACACCGACAGCGCCGGGAAGACGACCGCGTGATTCCCCGTGTAGAACACGCCACCCGATGGACCCACGACGAAGTCCACCGATGCGGAATCGCCGAGTCCCCCGTTCAGATCGAGCATCGGTCTGCCCTGGGGAGCAAGGGTGATCGATGCAGGTGCAGTGGCGGTGGGTGCTTCCAGCGTTGTCGAGACGGGGGAGACGACACCCTCACGGCAACTTGCCAGCACCCCGAACAAGAGCAGAGAGCCAGCAGTTATCCAACTGGTGCGACGCATAGCTACACCTGCATGAACGGGCAGACGCGAGGCGTATCCGGCATCGGACAGCTACCTCGTGCATCTACAGCTTTCGGGCGCGCGAGACCCTCCGCGCTGCATACTGGCGTCGAGCTGGTAGGAGGTGGGGCCGCCAGTACTGTATCCAATATGGGCCTCTTTCGAGTTCGGTCAACAGTCATTCGCGCTGTCGAGGATCAGGACACCGAACTGATGCCGTATTCGGGGGTTCTCCACGACCTCCGGACGCTGTGCGTAACGCCGGACGGCGTCCTGGACCACCTCCGGCGCCGATGCCTGAAGCAGGGGCCCGAACTCGGCGGTGAGCAGCGCGGCACCGTACACGTCGCGGGTATCGGCCAACGCCACCGCCCGGGTGAACAGCTGGGACGCTTCGTCCCCTCCAGTCAGGATGGCCAGCCGGATTCCCAGCGCCTCCACGAGCTCCCGTCCCTGGAACCAGTCGCTGAACGACGTGAGCTGGGACTGAAGCCGCTCATGAATGCGCCTCGCCTCCTCGACCCGGCCGCTGGCCAGGTCGCTGAGCGCCAATCCGGCCATCGCGCCGAGCTGGATTTCCGACTGCCCGATGCGCTCCGCGAGATCGCTCGCGAGCTCGTAGGTGTCTCGTGCTCTTGCGAAGTCACCGGTATCCCGGGCGAGATTCGCCAGGTTGTAGGTTGCCGCCAGCTGCAGCTCACTGCTCTGCGCCTCTGCGCCGATTCGAAGCGCTTCCCCCAGCCATGAGGCGGCGGACTCGAAGTTCGCCGTTCGAATGGCGAGCACTCCGAGGTTCAAGGCCGCGCGACCCCAGTGTTCCGTCAAGCCGGCGGTGCGGGCGAACTCGACCGCCGACGTGAAGCTGTCGTGCGCCGCCGTCCATCGGTTCTCCATCATGTCGAGGATCCCGATGTTGTTGAGCGTTCGCGATCGGCGCAGCGCGTCACGAAGCGGCACGATGACCTCGAGCGACTTGTCGAACAGCGCGCGGGCGCGCCGGGCGTCGGACAGCAGGTTGGCGACGCCCACACGGTTGTAGCAGTCGGCCAGGAGCACCGGATCCGCGCATCGTTCGGCAATGCCCAGGCACTCCTCGGCTACCTGCTGTGACTCCCGCTGCTCGCCCAGGCGAGCGAGCATCTGGGAGCTGATGAGAAGGATCGAGGCCCGTTCGGCATCGGCACCGGCGAGGGTCGCCTCGTCGACGAGCGCGAACAGCGCGCTCAAGGTCTCTCGCGCGCCCTGCCCACGCTGCATCCGTACGAGCGTGCGCATCCGCTTCAATCGGATCGCCTGCACTGGGTCCTCGTCGCCCTCGTACCAGTTGAGCGCGAGGTCGCACAGCGCTTCCGCATCCTCGTAGTGGCCTCCGGCTTCGGCGAGCTCCGCGAGCCGGACGCGTACGCTCGCCAATGCCCCCGACGAGGGGGCATGCCGCGCCGCGACCGTGAGAAGCGCCGACGCGGCCCCCGAGTCGTACAGCGCGAGTGCGGCGTCGGCCGCCTGCACGGCATGCCGGTGTGTCTCGGCGCTGTGGCCGGCGGCCTCGTAGTGCGAGGCGATCAGCGAGTCCGACGCCAACCCCGACGACGCGAGCGCCGATGCCACCTCCGCGTGGAGTGTCGCACGCCGTTCCTCCGTCAGACTCTCCCGCGTCACCCGCGCGAGCTCGTCGTGCGAAAACAGGTACGACGCGGTGTCCCGGTCGTACGTCGGGGTCAGGAGCCGCGCTTCGACCAGGCAGCGGATGCCGTCCCGCAGCTCCTCGTCGTCCCATTCGCGCGCGCGCCGCAGGAACGCCTCGTCGAACTCCCGGTCGAGGGTGGCGACGAGCTCGAGCACGGGCGCACAGTGGGACGGCAGGCGCGCCACGCGTCGCGCCACCACCTCGCCGAGCGTGACGTCGACCGGGAGCTCGCGCAGATCGCTCCACCGCCAGCGTTCCCCCTCGCGCGTGAGGTGGCCGCCCTCCTCCAGGTCGCGCAGCAGATGGGCGAGGTGCAGCGGATTGCCCTCGGTGTGGCGGTACAGGTAGGCGAGCAGATCGCGGCCGGCCTCCCCACGCGCCATCGCGCCCTCGACCCACCGCTTCACGTCGTCGCGCGTGAGGCGCGTCATGCGGATCTCGTCGTGATGCGGCCGCGACGCCAGCCGCGACCAGCGCTCGATCGCGTCGTCCGATTGTTCCCCCGTCCGGATCGTCAGCGCGATGACGATGCGCTCGCTCTCGAGCTGCGGCACGAGATGCTCGAGCGCATCCCACGACGCGGCGTCCGCCCACTGCATGTCGTCGAGCAGGATGAGCAGCGGACGCTGCTGCGCGGCGAGCCGGAGGAAGTCGGCGAGCTCCTCGAGCAGGCGCACCTTGCTCCCGCCCCTCGCGAGCTCCTCGGGGGCACGCTCGAGCGACGCATCCAGGAGCGAGAGCTCGCGCCACACGCGCGTGCTCTTCACGGGGAGCCGCCGCACCGACCGCAGCACCTCGCTCCACAGGGCGTACGGCTCGGGGAGACGCTGCTCGTGGCACGCCGCGCTCACCAGCGACCCGCCGCGGAGCCGCACCTCGGGGCCGAGCATCTGCACCAGCGAGCTGCTCCCCACGCCGGTCTCGCCGATCACCGCGACGACGCGCGCCACGCCGCGGGACATGTCGTCGAGCGACTCCGAGAGTCGCGCCAGCGGCTCCGATCGCCCCACGAAGCGATCCAGATCGAGCCCGCCGAGCGCCCGCACGTGGGCGAACGCGGCGTTGTCGGCCCCCGCCTCGGCCTGCGCGCGCCGCGCGGCGCGCACGAGGTGGTCGAAGTCGCTCCCGTGGTCGGGAGCCGCGGCGGCGCCGAGCGAGAGGGTGAGCCGGATCGGGAGATCGATCACCCCTCCGGTGAAGCGGTGCGTGCGCACGGCGGCGAGCAGCCGCGCGGTGATCGGCTGGGCGACCACCATCGGGCCGTCGACCATCACGAGCAGCTCGTCCCCCGCCAGCGCGACGGCGTCGGTGCCGCGCAGGCTGCGGCGCACCAGCACCACGAGCTCGCGGAGCATCACGTCCACGCGGCGCGGGTCCACCTTCGACCGCAGCTCGACGAGTCGCGCCGGCACCGCCGACATCACCACCACCGGCCGCATCGCCGCCACCGAGGTCGCCAGAACGGCCAGCTCGGCGGGGGTCAAGTGCGGTGCGAAATCGTCGGCGAGCATGTGATGGCGTGCGTCGGAACGCGTCGATGGGGCGGCGGCGGCGGCGCCGACGGCACCCAACCCTAGGGGTCAGGGTCCCGCAGAGGCAAGCCGGACCATACCACAGCTTAACCTCAGCGGCTGGCCGGCGTCGTACGTGTGAGCCACGATTTCGTCCGGATGCCTCGACCCCGGTGACGCATGCCCCGCTTCCCACGACTCGTCGTCCTCGCCTCGGTCGTCGCCGCCACCTCCTGCACGTCGGGCAGCTCGAGCGCCACGCAGCGGACCGGCGGATCGCCCGCACCGCTCGTCGTCGTTCCGGCGCGCGAGCCGCGCGAGCAGACAGCCGACCAACAGGTACAGCACGCGCTCAACCGGCTCGGCTTCGGGCCACGCCCCGGTGACGTGGCCCGCGTGCGCCAGCTGGGCGTGGACCAGTGGATCGCGCTGCAGCTCGCGCCGATGCGCATCGACGATCGGGCGACCGATGCGCTGGTCGCCTCCGCATTCGAGACGTATCACGCCGACACGCGCGAGCTCGTGGCACTCGGGCAGGGCGCCCAGCAGGCGATCCGGCAGCGGGCCCGCCGCCTCGCACAGCAGGGCGACACCGCCGATCGGCGGGAGATTCGCGCCGAAGTGATGCGCGAGGATCCGCAGCTCGCCGAGCAGCTGCGGCACGCGCGGCGCATCGTGAGCGACGTGCAGGCGGTGAAGCTCGCCCGGGCGGTCGCGAGCGAGCGACAGCTCGACGAGGTCATGACCGACTTCTGGGAAAACCATTTCTCCGTCTTCGCCGGCAAGGGACTGACGCGGCTGTACGTCCCGGCCTACGACCGCACCGTGATCCGGCCGCGCGCGCTGGGGCGCTTCCGCGATCTGCTCGGCGCCGTGGCGAAGAGCCCGGCGATGCTCTTCTACCTCGATCAGGTCCAGAGCGCCGTCGACTCGACGCACACGCCCCTGCGCAGCGCGCGGGCGCCGCGGCTGCGCACGGCGCTCCGCGCCCGCGGGCTGAACGAGAACTTCGCGCGCGAGCTGCTCGAGCTCCACACCCTCGGCGTCGACGGCGGCTACTCGCAGCGCGACGTCGTCGAGGTCGCGCGCGCGCTCACAGGGTGGACGATGAACCCGCGGCAGGGCGCCGAATTCGTCTTCCGCCCCGAGATGCACGACGCCGATGCGAAGACGGTGCTCGGTCATCGGCTCGCCGGAGGTCGCGGCCTCGAGGATGGCGAGGAGGTGCTCGACATCCTCGCGCGGCACCCGAGCACGGCACGCTTCATCGCGCGCAAGCTCGCGATTCGCTTCGTCAGCGACGATCCGCCTGCGGCGCTCGTGGAGCGCGCGGCGGAGACGTTCCGCCGCACCGACGGCGACATCCGCGAGACGGTGCGCACGATCGTCACGAGTCCCGAGTTCTTCAGCCGCGCGGCGTACCGTGCCAAGGTGAAGAGCCCGTTCGAGCTCGTGGCATCGGCGCTGCGCGCGGTCGGAGCGCGGCCCGACACCACGCCGCGCTCGGCGCAGATGGTGGCGTTCCTCGGCGCACCGATCTTCGGCCACCAGGCGCCGAACGGGTGGCCCGAGACGGGCGAGTCGTGGATGAACGCGGGCGCCATCCTCAATCGCATCAACTTCGGCCTCGCGCTCGCCGCCGGTCGCGTGCCTGGCGCGGGTGCGGCGCAGTGGCCGGAGGCGGCGCGGCTACGCGCCGCGCCGCGCGCGCAGCAGGTGGACGCGGTCATCGGCGCCTTCCTCGGTGGCCAGGCGTCGCCCGACACGCGCGACATCCTCGTCAGCGGCGAGAACCCGCTCGCGGCGAGACTGGCCGCGCAGGCGGCACGCGAGCCGGCTCCTTCCGCGGTGGCGACGACAGGCGACGACGACGCGATGGCGGCGATGCAGGACGCCGGCGCGCCGCGACCCGGCGGCCGCGCGTCCCCGCTCGCCCGACCGGTACGGCTCGAAGGGCTCGCGCAGGTGATGGGGTTGGCGCTCGGGGCACCCGAGTTCCAGCGTCGCTGAGTCGAGCGCTACACAGGAGACATCGATGAATCGCCGAGTGTTCATGAAGTCCGGAGCGATGGCGCTCGTCACGATGGGACTGAGCCCGAGCTTCCTCCGTCGCACCGCGTACGGCGGTGAGCTGCTGCGCGGCGCGGCGACGGGCGGCAACGCGCGCGGTCGCACGTTGATCTGTCTGTTCCAGCGCGGCGCCGCCGACGCGCTGAACGTCGTCGTCCCGCACGGCGAGTCGGCGTACTACCGGCTCCGGCCCAACATCGCGATCGCGCGGCCGACGCTCGCCGGCGGCATCGCCGGCGCCGTGGATCTCGACGGATTCTTCGGCCTGCATCCCGCGCTCGCGCCGATGAAGCCGCTCTGGGACCAGGGAATCCTCGCGCCCGTCCACGCGGTGGGCAGCCCGAGCAGCACGCGCTCGCACTTCGATGCGCAGGACTTCATGGAGACGGGCACCCCCGACCTCAAGTCGACGCGCGACGGGTGGCTCAACCGCTATCTCGCGCTGCGCGGCACGTGCGAAGCCGGCTGCGTGCACGACGCGAAGGACCCGCCGTTCCGCGCCGTGGCGATGACGCAGCAGACGCCGCGCATCCTCGAGGGCCCGCAGCCGACGATCGCCATGAGTTCACTCGACGCGTTCAGCGTGCGCGCGAGCGGGCCGGCCGTGGAGCGGCTCGAGGCGCTCTATCGCACGGGAAGCGCCGACGTGGTGCACGCGGCGGGCGGGGAGATGTTCGAGGCGGTGAAGATCCTTCGCGCCGCGAACCCGAAGCAGTACACCCCGCGCCACGGTGCGCTCTATCCCGCGTCGCAGTTCGGCCAGCGGCTCAAGCAGATCGCGCAGCTCATCAAGTGCGACGTCGGGCTCGAGGTGGCGTTCGCCGACGTGGGTGGGTGGGACACGCACGTCAATCAGGGCGGCGCGACGGGGCAGCTCGCCCAGCGGCTCGACGATTTCGCGCGGTCGATCGCGGCGCTCGTCGCGGATCTCGGCGACCGGATGGCCGACGTCACGATCCTCACGATGTCGGAGTTCGGGCGCACGGTCCGCCAGAACGGAAGCGGCGGCACCGACCACGGTCACGCGGGCGCGCTGTTCGTGATCGGCGGCGACGTGAAGGGGAAGAAGGTGCACGGTCGCTGGCCTGGTCTCGAGCCCGAGCAGCTCTACGAGGGGCGCGACCTCGCGCTCACGACGGATTTCCGCAGCGTGTT
>DASTSX010000149.1:0-14544 GCA_035760455.1 Gemmatimonadaceae bacterium
CTCGCCGCGTGCGGAGCTCGCCGGCACGTCCTTGCCGATGTCGAGGACCCGGCGCTGTTTGATCGCGACCTTGGTCTGCTCGCGGCCGCGCGACGACGTCGAGTCGTAGGCGAGCACGTTCCGCGATTCCTCGAGGAGGCGATCGAGAATCCTGGGGTCGAAGAACAGGTCGCAGTTGAGGAGGACGAACGGCCCCTTCACCCAGTCGCGCGCCAGCCAGAGCGAGTAGAGGCTGTTCGTCTCGGCGAAGCGATCGTTGAGGATGACCTCGGCCCGGTCACCGATGACCTTCTGCACCTCGTCGGCCTCGTGGCCGGCCACGACGAGCACGGGTCCGACGCCGTGGTCGGCGAGCGCCTCGAGCTGGTGCAGGATGAGTGGACGCCCGCCCACCTCGACCAGGGCCTTCGACTTGCCCCCGGTCACCTTGTGGAGGCGGCTCCCGAGACCCGCAGCGAGAATGATCGCCTGCATATGTCGAGTCTCCCTGGCTATCCGATGATGGTCGGTGCAGCGCCGCCCAACGTCCCCGGCGCGCCGGTGGGGGGGTGGTCCGTCGCGGGCCCGACGGAACCCTGGTAGGCCGAGGGTGGCCCGGCGAACGTGACGCCACCCTCTTCGAACGCGAGCACCCAGTCGAACCGGGTGACGAGCGCCGGGTCGTGCGTCACCCACACCGTCGTGTGGCCCGCAGTGGCCCGGAACAGGACCTCGACGACCTCGCGCGCCGCCTCCTGATCGAGCCCCGCGGTCGGCTCGTCGAGGAGCCAGAGGCGCCCGTCGCGCAGCAGGGCGCGGGCGATCGCGATGCGCTGGCGCTCGCCCCCGGAGAGGAGCGTCCCTCCGCGCCGCACGGGGGTGTCGTACCCACGCGGGAGCCGTGCAATCAACCCGTCCACGCCGGCGGCGGCGGCGGCGGCGTGGATCGCGGCGTCGTCGGCGTCCGGCGTCCCGAGTCCGATGTTCTCACGCACCGTGAGGCCGGCGAGCACTCCATCCTGCAGGACCACGCTCATCTGCCGGCGGACGGTGTCGATCTCGTACTCGCGCAGGTCGCGACCGTCCAGGTGGACGGTCCCGCGCGCCGGGTCCGCGATGCGCAGGAGGAGTCGCAGGAGGGTAGACTTGCCCGCCCCGTTGCCGCCGACGACCGCGGTCCGCCGACCGGCCGGGATCTCGCACGAGATGGAGTCGAGCGCCCACTTGCGCCCGGCGCGGCTGCGCTTGGGCGCCTTCGCGGACACGCGTTCGAGCGAGATCTCGCCCCGCAGCGCGGGCGCCGGCACCGCATCGCGCCGGTCAGCCACCGTCGGCTCGCGCTCGGCGAGCGCGGCGAGCCGCTCGGCGCACGCGGCGGTACGGCCCAGCCTCGCGGTCTGCCGCGCGAAATCCACGAATGGGCCGCGCAGGGTCAGCGCGTAGGACGAGAACAGCACGAGGTCGCCCGCGCCGAGCCGGCCGGTGAGCACCGCGTGCGTGCCGAGCCCGATCGCGACGGCGAGGGTGACGGCCAGCAACGCCTCGACGCCGAGCGTGAGCCCCGCCGCGAGGCGCTGCACCTTCTGCTCGCGCCGCAGGCTGCTGTCGTTCTTCCGGCCGAAGCGGCGGCAAACTGCGCTCGCGCCGGCGCCGAACGCCTGCAGCTCGCGCACGCTGGAGAGCTCCCGCTCGACGAGCGCCGCGAGGCGGCCCTCGCGTTTCCGCTGCCGCCGCGCGACCCGCGCGATCCGCCGACCGCGCCGGCGCATCGCGCCGAGTGCGACCAATCCCCCACCGGCGAAGACGATGCCGAGCCGGACGTCGACCCAGAGCAGGACCGCGATCGTGGCGGCGAACAGCGCGACCGTCTGCACGATGCGGAGCAGCACGCCGTTGATGCCGCGCCGGAGGCGCGAGGTGTCGTACACGATGCGCGTGAGCAGCTCGCCCACCTCGCGCGACTCGTGGAAGGCGAGCGGCTGCCGGAGGAGGTGCGAGAAGAGCGCCGCCCGAAACCTGAAGAGCACCCGGTTCACGAGCCCGTTGAGCAGGATCGTCTGCCCCCACTCTGCCGCCGCGGCGGCGAGCGAGAGAGCGACAAGCAAGACGCTGAGCGCGAGGACACCGGCGGCCGGCGCGCTCGCCACCCAGCCGGCCACCGGACCGGGGGTGGCCGCCCCGACGAGGTAGTCGAGGATCCACTTGAGGGGCCACGGCCGCGCCACGTGCAGCGCGACTGTCGCCAGTCCCAGGAGCGCGCCTGCGGCCAGCACCCCTCGCTCCCCGGCCGCGTGCGGCCGGAGGACGGCGAGCGTGCGCCGCAGCGTCCCGAGCGCCACGGGCCTCACGCGGCTCACCTCAGGCCGCCTCGGTGAGCTGGAGCTGCTCGGCGATCCACCGCACCGCGGCGTCGGTCGCGCCCCCGGGATTGAAGAAGAGATCGCGCGCCATCGCGCGGCGCACCGCGCTCCCGCGCTTCGGGTGCGCCAGCGACCACTCCACGGCGTCCACCGCTTCGTCGGGCCAGCGCACCGTCTCACCGCCCTTCCGCCCCCAGGTGTCGAGGTCCAGGGCCACGCCCTTCCTCTGCATCGACGCGAGCAGCTGCGGCACGTCGAGGAACACCATCGGCCGGTCGAGCAGCGAGTACTCGTTGGAGACTGAGGATGCGTCGGAGATGAGGAGGTCCGCGGCATAGAGCAGCGGGACGACGTCGAGCTCCTTGACGACCTTCGTGTGGCGGTCGCAGAGCGGGCGCAGGCGGGCCGCCCAGTCTACGACGCCGCGGTCGCGCGGGTGGTCGTGGAGCTTGATCATGAGGTCGTACTCGTTCGTCGCCTTGAGCCGCTCGATCACGGCTTCGCCCGTGTGCTCGAGGGAGTTGTCCTTCTGTCCCGTCGGCGCGTAGAGCACGACCGGCCGCCGCCCGGAGAAGCCGAGCCGGCGCAGGATCGCCTGTCGATCGAGCGAGCCGTCCACGAGCCGGTCGAGCTTGGGGAAGCCAATGTTCAGGAGCCGCGGGTCCGTGTCCCGCAGCATCTGCTTCTCGGTGAAGAGGCGGCGCATGTACGGCCCGACGACGAACAGCCGGTCGTACACGAGGACATCGCGTCGGACCGCCATGTTGCGGAAGGAGACGCCGTGGAAGAGCTGCACGCGCTGCTTGTCCTCCCGCGGGAAGTAGCCCGATACGTGGGCGCAGAACACAAGGTCGAACGCGCGCCGCCGCATCTCGTCGAGCTCGATGACGCGCTCGCGGGGGACGCGGAAGGGTGCATAGAGCGCCCGAGCCGTCAGCGGCCCCTCTCCCTCGGTACCGGGCTCGCGCCCGCCCGAGAGCCACACCTCGACGTCTTTCCTGCGGCGGAGCCGCTCGTATATCGGGCGGAAGCAGAGGAAGTGCACCGGTGCGTAGCCGGCGAACACCACGCGGGACACCTCGCGCCGCTTCGTGGTGCGATTGCTCATCGGTGGAGCACCACGTAGAGGTCGCACGCTCCAGCGCGGGCGGGGGTCTTCTGGGTCATACGGACGGTCGCGACCTTGGTCCAGTCGCTCCGCTTGCGCGAGAGCCTGCACTTGGCGCCGTTCGACTCCGTGACCCAGGTCACGTACCGGCGGTTCGCGCGTTTGTCGCAGTGTCCCGCCGCCGCGTCGGCGGAGGCGCAGATCCGGACGGTGCGGCCTGGTGGGATCCTCACGGTACAGCGGCGCGGGTTCGCGGCGCTCACCGTGGTGACGCGACAGTGGAGAGTGTCGGAAGCGGCGCCCACCGGCGCGGGCGTCGCGCCGGTCCCGGCGAGCAGGAACGTGAGCACTGCAGTCATCATGAGGGAGATCCGATGGGGTGACGCGATTGCCGGCCGGGCCCGCGCGGGCTCCGGTGCGAGGCTGGCCTAGAAGCGGTAGCCAAGACGAAGCCCGACACTCTGGCGGCTGTAGTCGTCGATCTCGCCGGTCGAGCCGAAGTCGCCGTCGCGGCTGCGGCTCTGCGCGGCGACGGTGCTCGTCAGGGCGACGTCCACCCGCGGCGACACCTTCATCGATAGCTCTGCAGCGAACAGGTTGCGGCCGGCGCTGCGTCCGTTGTACGCGGCGTCGAGGGGCTCGCGGGAGCCGTAGGTCCGCTGGCGGCGCTCGAAGTCCGCCGCGAGATCGACGGCACGGGTGAGCTCGAGGCGGGCGCCGAGCCCGACAACGTGCTCGGTCCGAGAACGGTCCACGCGCTGCACGGTCCGCACGTCTGCGTCACCGGTGCTGCCGTTCCTGTTGAGGTCCGTCCCGACGTCCTGCTCATCGAGGATCAGCACCTCGTCGGCTGGCGACGCCGACAGCGCCCCGAGTTCGTACCTGAGGTCTACCTCGACGCGACGCGAGACGTCGGCGACGAGCTGGAGCTTCGCGGTCGGGCCGCTCAAGTCGCGGCCGGCGAACGGCGCGTCGAAGGCGCGCGCGTAGTACCCAGCGCCCAACCTCAGCGCGGCGCCAAAGGGGCTCTCCTTGGTGGCCTTGTCGATCCGGTAGCGGTAGTCCGCCGCGATCTCCGTCTCGCGGTACCGCCCCGCCTCGTAGCGGCGCTCGGCGGGCTGGATCGTGCGGCTGCCGTCGACGTCGACGGCATCGGCCAGGTAGTTCCGTTGGAAGTAGCTCGGCCGGAGCCGCGCGCGCAGCCGCAACTCGCCGCCCCGGGCGAGCTCCTGTTCGAGGGCGAGCCTGAGCGTCAGGTTCCGCCGCTCGACGTTCCGGGCGTATAGCTCGTACCGGAGGCTCGGGCGAAGTGCGAGCGTGCGGCCGAGCAGCGCCGGCCCTTTCAGGGCGAGCTCGGCCCCGAAGGTGGTGATGACGTCCGACGGGCTCTCCATCGCTTCGTACCGGCGGCTGAGCACCTCGGCCGCGGATGGCGATTCGACGTTGGCCTTCTTGGAGTTCTCGAGTAGGAAGACGTTGTCGTCGCGCTCGGAGGAGAGCATCACGGCGGGCGCGCCGATGCGCCAGCGCTCACTCGCCTTGGCGGGCGACAGCAAGCGGACGGGGCTCGGCGCCGTGGACGACGAACTGAATTGCTGGGCGGCAGCCGGAGGGCTGGTGAGCGCGAGCGCGGCCGCGATGAGGCCGTAGAGGAGTCGCATGGGAGAGCGGGGAGGGGGGGCCAGCGGCCCAGGCCGTCGATGTGCTGCACCAGACGGCATCACTTTACAGACGCTGCCTCTCGCGGCCCCGTAACGGTTGTGCCCCTCCTACGTCGCCAGGACTTCGTGGGCCGATCTTCGCCCCGGGATAGAACGACAGCCAGATGTCGTCCAGAATCACTTTGATCGGCGGAACGACTTTCCGCAGAGCCTTCATTACATAGATGAACTGGTTGCCATTTGGGGCGACGGGGTTCGAGTGGAACCCGAAATCTAGTGCGCGTGCGTAGCTCCGAGAGCGCGTCGAGGCCCTCTCGTCACGATGCGCTGCGGGCGGCCTCTCGGCGCGCTCGGGCCATCCGTGCCACCTAGACGGCTGCCGCGGCCTCCAGTCCCTGGAGGAAGGAGTACACGGTCATCCCGCCAGCGTGCTTGACTGCGAGATCCCTGAACTGCGGGGAGACCTCGCCGAAAGCGGTCATCTGGTGGTCGAAAGCGTAGTCCCTGAACAGGACGGCCCGTGCCTCCATGACGTGCACGTTGTGCTCGAAGAGCCCTTCCTCACTCAGGTACGCCTCGTGGACCTCGCACTCCGTTCCATCCTCCTTGATGAACCAGTCGTAGCGAAGGGTCTTCGTGTCCTGTTCCCGCGTGAGTCGCATGATCTCCGCCGCCTGGGTCTTGAACCCCTCCAGCTGACCCGGCCGGATCTTCAGGTGAGCATGTAGTTCCAGATGGCTCATGGCTCCTCCTCCTCGACATCACCGTCGAGTGTGTTCGATGGGCATCGCTGGCTCAGGTGGCGCTTCGCCCCGATTCCAGCCACGGGACGATCACGATGAACATCTGGAAATGCTGTCCGGAATTGCCTGATGACCAGCGCCTGCGCCTCGAGCGACAGCGGGCGGCGGCCACGGCGAAGAACTGCGCCCGGTCGCGACTGTCCACCATTCGCCGACAGACGCCGCCGCGACTGCGTCGTATCTTCCCCCGCGGTGGAACGCGGCCGCGTGAAGGCCGTCCGACGACAACCTCCACGGTGCCGCAGCAGAAGCGGGCCGGCCGTATCGGGTGCGGCGGCCCCGGGAGGATTCGATGGACACCACTTCGACCAAACGCATCGCGGGCGGCATCGTCATCACGGGCGCGGCCGGCATCGCGGGCTTGCGGCTCGCCCGCGGCAAGCTTCGCAACTGGGGCGCGACGCGCGGCGAGATCGCGCGCTTCTTCCCCGGCGACGAGCTCGTCCCCGACGCGACCTACCTTTCCACACGCGCGGTGACGATCGACGCGCCGCGCTCGGCGGTGTGGCCGTGGCTCGCACAGATGGGCTACAGGCGCGGTGGCCTCTACAGCTACGACTGGCTCGACCGCCTGTTCGGCTACCTCGACGCGCCGAGCGCCGACACCGTGCTCCCCGAGTTCCAGTACGTGAAGGCGGGGGACACGATCCCGATGGGCCGCGGGCCGAGCTGGCCGGTTCAGGTCGCCGAACCGGAGCGCGCGCTCGTGCTCGAGCCGGTGAAGGGGCGCATCACCTGGTCGTTCTACCTGCTTCCTCACGGCGATGACGCGACGCGCCTCGTCACGCGCGTGCGCTGCGCGCCGCCGGCGTCGCTGGCCGAGCGCATCACGATGGCGGTCCTCGACCCGGCGGCGTTCGTGATGACCCGCGGCATGCTGCTCGGCATCAAGCGGCGCGCCGAGGCATTCGAGCGCGCGCGCGAGGCGGAACGGGACGCGCCGGCGCGTGAGGAGCAGCAAGCGGTCGGCCTCTTTGCCAGCGACGCGCTCGGCGTCGGGTGACGGAGGGCCACCATGACACGCACTCCGATGCGGACGCGAGTCTTCGCGCTCGCGACGGCGTTCGCTGCGCTGCTCGTCGGGTTCTACGTCGTGGTGCGTCCCTGGTACCTGTACTGGGGCGCGACGTACGCCGAGATCGTCCGCCCGCTCCCCGGCGACGAGATCATCCCGAACGCCGCGGGCCAGGAAACGCGCGCGATCACCATCGACGCGCCACCCGATCGGGTGTGGCCGTGGGTCGCCCAGCTCGGCCAGGACCGCGGCGGCTTCTACAGCTACGACCTGCTCGAGAACCTCGTCGGCTGCGAGATGCCGACGACGGACGTGCTGCGCCCCGACAGGCAGCAGTGGCGACTCGGCGACAAGCTCTGGATGTACCCGCCCCGCAAGGCGAACGGGATGGGCTTCGCGACGTTGCGCGTCTACGAGCCCGGCCGCGTGCTCGGCTTCGCGGCACGCGCGATTGGCACCACGCGGGACCAGCCGGAGGATGGGAGCTGGACCTTCGTGCTCGAGCCGCGCGGCGACTCGGCGACGCGACTGCTCGTGCGCGGCCGGGGCGCCGCGGGACGCTCGCTGCTCGGCGTCGCGTTCGACCGCTCGGTGTTCGAGCCGATGCACTTCGCGATGGAGCGGCGGACGATGTTCGGCCTGAAGCAGCTCGTCGAGGACGGCGAGCGTGACCGTATCGCGAACCACTGGCAAGTGCTGCTCTGGGCGATCACCTTCGCGCTGTTCGTCACCGCGGGGATGATGGTGCTCCGGCGCGAGTACTGGTATCAGCCGCTGGTCGGCCTCGTCGCCGCCGGTGTGCTGTTCCAGGTCCTCACGCTCGGCCAGCCGCCGGTCGCATTCGGGGCGACGCTGGTCGGGTTGCTCGGCGTGTTCCTCTGGCCGCCGGCGCGCGGCTCGACGCCGCGGTCGGTCGACAGAGTCCGGACGAGGCCGCGTCGGGCGAGGCCGTGGCCGCAGCCCGCGGTCACCCGGTAGGACTGAACCCCGTTGTCAGCGTACGGCGGCGCCGTGGCGCTGCTCGTGCGCGGGCAGGCCGAAGCGCGTCGCGCTCCGCGGCCTGGAGCTCCGCGCGCCGGCGCTCCGCGTCCATCGACGGGACTCCCGTGAAACACGACCGCACACATTCGATGAGGCTCCGGTGTACAGGATCCCGCGGCTCGGCGAGCCGGTACCGGCCGAGCTTCCAGTCTCGCGTCACCTCCACCAGCCCGCTCCGGCGGAGGTAGGCCAGGTGCCGCGAGACGGCCGGCTGCGGCAGCTCGACGAGCTCGACGATGTCGCTGACGCAGAGTTCGCCAGCCGCCAGCACGTTCAGGATTCGCAGCCTGGTCGGGTCCGCAAAGCCCCGGAAGAGGGAGTCGAGGTCGACCACCCCTCGCTCGAGGACTGGAATCGCGGATTCCGACTGGTTACCTTCATATTCGGACATGCGGATATGATGCATGGCCGCCCGCCGCAAGTCAACCTGCAATCCAGGAGTAGTCCATGGTGGCTTCCGCTCCCGTGCGCCGCTTCACCACGTCCGCCCTCTCCCTGCTCTCGGCCGCGACGCTCGTCGTCGCCGGCGCGGGGTGCGCGGGGGTCGCCGCGGCCGAGCATGTGCCGGCGCCGGTCGCGATCGCGGCAGTGGCGGATACCGCCGCGCACCGGAACGGCTCGGCCACCGACCACGTCGTCATCGTGTCGGTCGACGGACTCCGCCCCGACGCGATCGGACGGTTCGGCGCGCGCACCATCGGGCGCATGATCCGCGAGGGGAGCCACACGCTCGCCGCCACGACGATCTCGCCGAGCAAGACGCTGCCCTCGCATACCTCGATGCTCACCGGCGAGGGGCCGGAGGAGCACGGCATCACCTGGAACACGAACGAGACGCACACCCACGCCACGGTGGCCATCCCGACGGTGTTCGCCCTCGCGCGCGCCAAGGGGTTCAGCACGGCGGCGTTCTTCTCGAAGGGGAAGTTCAACCACCTCGAGGTGCCCGGCTCGCTCGATTACACCCAGGCCCCCGAGGGCGACGGCCGCTGGTCGGCGAAGCGCACGCTCGGCGACGTCGAGCGCTACCTCGCGACGAAGCGTCCGAACCTGCTCTTCGTGCACCTCGGCGAGCCGGACTACGCGGGCCACCTGTTCGGCTGGATGTCGTGGATGTACGGCCGCGCGGTGCGCCAGGCCGACGACGCGGTGGGTCGCCTGCTCGCCGCGGCGGATCGCGCTTACGGCAAGGGCGCCTACACGGTGATCCTCACCGCCGACCACGGTGGCCACGGCCGCACCCACGGCAGCGCGATGCGCGAGGACGTGACGATCCCGTGGATCGCCTACGGCCAGGGCGTGCGGGCGGGCTCGGAAGTCGCCGGCGCGGTGCGGACGATGGACACGGCGGGCACGGCGCTCTGGCTGCTCGGCGTGGACGCGCCGGAGGGCTGGACGGGGACGGCGGTGCGGGAGGCGTTCGTGGGGGGCGGGGAGAAGGTGGCGGTGGGAAAGTAGGGCGGAACGACGGTTGTCGCACACCGCGCACCCGCGCACCCGCGCACCCGCAAACTCACGCCCCGGCGCACTCACCCCTCCTCCCCGCGCGTCAACAGCAACCACACCCCGACGAGCATCATCGCCGCGGCCGCCATGAAGGCCGCGGTCGGGCGCTCGCGGAAGACGACGAGCGACACCGCCGTGCCGATGAACGGCGCCGTCGAGAAGCTCGCGCCGGTGCGTGCCGTGCCCGAGTGCCGGAGTGCGAGCACGAACAGCACGAGGCTCGCGCCGTAGCACACGAGCCCCTGCACCAGCGCGGCGGCGAGGCTCGGCGCCGCGGGCCAGCGCGCGCCGAGCGAGAGCGCGATCGCCGTGTTGACACCGCCGGCGACGAGGCCCTTGAGCACACCGATCTGCAATGGATCCTTGTCGGCGAAGCGCTGGGTGAGGTTGTTGTCGAGCCCCCACGCGAGCGTCGAGCCGGCGACGAGGAGGGGACCGACGATCCCGCCGATCTCGCCGCGGCCGCCCCACGACAGCACCACGCCGCCGGCGACGATGACGAGCATGCCGAGCGCGATGCGCCGGTCGAAGCGCTCGCCGAAGGCGACCCAGGCGAGACCCGCCGTGAACGCGCCCTCGAGGTTGAGCAGAAGCGACCCGGTAGCCGCGGTCGTGCGCGAGAGGCCGGCCATCAGGAGCAGCGGCGCGGCCACGCCGCCGGCGCCGATCGAGGCCACGACCCACGGAACGTCGCGCCGGCCGAGCGGTGTCTCGCGCGACATCGTGCGCCGGCGCGCGAGCCAGAGCAGCGCGAGCCCCGCGCCCGAGCCGAGGTAGAGCAGGCCGGCGAGGAGCTGCGGCGAGATGTCGCGCAGCGCGAGCTTGGAGAACGCGGCGCTGATGCCGAACAGCGTCGCCGCCGCGAGCGCGAGGAGGACGCCGCGGCGCTGAGCGCGGCCGTGAACCCGTGACTCGGTGACTCGGTTCGGAGAGTCCCGAGACAGTTCCTGACTCACTGACTCACCGAGTCGCCGTGCCCCTCGGCAAGTCCACCGTGAACTTCGTCCCCACCCCTACCGCGCTCCGCACCGTGAGATCGCCGTGCATGGCGCGCGCGAGCTCGCGGCTGATGGCGAGGCCGAGGCCGATGCCGTCGGACGGCGTGCTGGTGAGGCTGCGCCCGACCTGCACGAACGGCTCGAAGATCCGATCCAGCTCGTCGGCCGGGATGCCGCAGCCGGTGTCGGACACGCTGACGTACGCTCGGTCGCCCACCGCCTCACTCGCAACGGTGATGGTGCCTCCGCGGCCGGTGAACTTGATCGCGTTCGACATCAGGTTGAGGAGGATCTGTTGCAGGCGGTCCGCGTCGGCGCGCGCGGTGCCAGCGACGTCTGCGTGCTCGAGGCGGATCGACTTGGCGGCACACTGCACCCCCACGAGCTCGTCCAGCGACGCGACCAGCGACTCGAGCTCGACCTCTCTCGTGGTCAGCTCGATGTGCCCGGCCTCGAGCTTTGCGTAGTTGAGTATGTCGGTGAGGAGGACGAGCAGATTCCGCGCGCTTCGCTTGATGCGCAGCAGGTCGATGCGCTGCGACTCGGTCAGCGGCCCGCGCACTCCGAGCTCGAGCAGGTCGGCGTACCCTCCGATCGCGTTGAGCGGCGTGCGCAGGTCGTGGCTCATGTTGGCCAGGAACGTCGCCTTGGCGCGGTTCGCCTCCTCGGCCACCCGCTGCGCGCCTTCGGCGAGCGTGCGCGCGTCTTCCGAGACGGCGAGCATCTCCCGGCGCATCTCGGCGTCGTGCTCGGCGCGCTCCTCGGCGCGCTTGCTCGCGTCGATGTCGCTGAACACCAGCACCGCGCCGTCCACGCGCCGGTCCACGCCCTGATACGGACGTACGGTGAGACTCCACCAGCGTCCCTCCTCGTCCTGCACGTCGCGGTCGGAGACGGCCAGCGTCTCCACGGCGAGCGTGATGAGCTGCTCGAGATCTCCGCCGTCGAAGCGAAGCCGGACGTCGGCGAGGGGACGGCCGGCATCGGTGGAGATCACGCGCATGACGCGCTCGAGCGCGGGGGTGAAGCGCCGCAGCCGGCGGTCGCTGCCGATGATGGCGATGGGGATCGTGGTGCTCGCGAGCACGTTCGAGAGATCGGCCGAGAGCGCGGCGAGCTCGCGGTTGCGGTGGCGCAGCTCCTCGTTGACGGTGGTGAGCTCCTCGTTGGCCGACTGCACCTCCTCCTTCGTCGTCTCGAGCTCCTCGTTGGTGCTCTGGAGCTCCTCGTTGCTCGCCTGGATCTCCTCGCTCGCGGCGCGCAGCTCTTCGGTGGTGCCCTGGTGCTGCTCGATGATGTCCTGCAGATACCGGCGCGCGGCGGCGAGCTCGTCCCGTACGCGTCGGAGCTCGTGGGCCTCCGTGGTGCTCGCCTTGCGCACCCGGCTCCGCCGGCCGTCGCCATTGCCCGCGGGGGGGCGCGGCACATCGGTGAACATGAGGACGAAGTATCGCGAGGCGGACGACGCCGGGCGAAAGGGAAGCACGTCGATGGTGGCCACGCGCGTCGCGCCCGCCTCGCCGAGCGCGATGTCGACCTCGCGCGCCGGCTGGTCGGTGGCCGCGGCGCGGCCGAGCGCGGCGCGGAGGGGCAGGACGAGCTCGGGGCGCGCGAGCCGCAGCACGTCGAGGCTCGCCGTGCCGGGCGCATGCGCGAACAGCCCCGACGTGTCGCCGCGGAACTGGACGATCTCGAACCGCTCGTTGACGACGACGCCCGGCGGCGACAGCCGTGCGAGCACGATCCCGTCGGCGCCGCGGCCGACGTCGTCGGGAGACGGCGGCACGTTGCCGAACGAGACGGCGCGCCGGGAAGCGGCGGCGGCAGCGCCCCCCTCACGCAGCGTCGGCATGGTGAGGGGCGCGGTGAAGTCCACGTCGATCGCGTGCGACGGCACGGCGCGGCGGCGGTAGATCCGGTGGCGCTTGTGCAGCGGCTCGAAGAGCTTCGATTCGGCACCGGGCGACTCGGCCGTGCCGAGCATCAGGAGGCCGTGCGGCTCGAGCGCGTAGTGGAAGATCGGGAAGACGCGCCGTTGCAGCGTCGGCTCGAGATAGATGAGCACGTTGCGGCAGCTGATCAGGTCGAGGTGCGAGAAGGGCGGATCGCGCACCACGTTCTGCCGTGAGAACACGCACAGGTCGCGCACCGCCTTGGTGATGCGGTAGCCGCCTTCCTCCTTCACGAAGTAGCGGTCGAGCAGCTCCGGGGAGACGTCGGCGACGAGGCTCTCGGCGTAGATGCCGGCGCGGGCGCGCGTGATCGCCACGTCGCTCAGGTCCGTGCCGAACACCTGAATGGAGTACTCGACGCCGCGCTCCCGCGCGTACTCGAGGAGCGCGATGGTGAGCGAGTAGGCCTCCTCGCCGCCGGCGCAGCCGGCGACCCACACGCGGATGGGGGTGCCCGGCGCATGCGCCTCCACGATGCGCGGGAAGCCGCTGTCGCGCAGCACGTCGAACACCTCGCGATCGCGGAAGAAGCTCGTCACGCCGATGAGCAGATCCTCGAACAGCAGATCGATCTCGATCGGGTTGACGCGCAGGTGCGCGACGTACTCGCCCCCCGTCTCGATGTTGTGCACGAGCATGCGCCGGAGGATGCGCCGTTGCACCGTGCCGCGCCGGTAGTGCTCGAAGTCCACGCCGGTCCGGCGATGAAGGAGCGCGAGCACCTTGTGCACCGCCTCGTCGCCGTCGCCGGAATCCTCTTCCACCGAGACCTTGCGCGCCTGACGCGCGAGGTGGTGGCCGAGGCGCGCGAGCTGGTCGGCGATCTCCTCGGGGGCGAGCACGAAGTCGACGCAGCCGGTGGCCACGGCGGCGGCGGGCATGCTGCCGTGCTGCGCCGAGGCGTGGTCCTGTGCGAGCGTGATCCCGCCCGCTTCCTTGATCGCGCGAATGCCGCGCGCGCCGTCGGAGCCGGCACCGGAGAGGATGACGCCGACGGCGCCTGGCCCATGCACCTCGGCGAGCGAGCAGAGGAAGGCGTCGATCGGCAGATGCGGACCGCGCTTCTTCCGCCGCGGGGCGAGCCGCAGGTGACCGTCGGTGACGGTCAGGCTCGCGTTGGGCGGGATGACGTACGCGTGATTCGCCTCGATGCGCTCCCCGTCGTGCGCCTGCACGACGGGGATTGCCGCGGCGCGGCCGAGCAGGTCGGGGAGGTGGCTCTCGTGCTCCGGCGACAGGTGCTGCACGAGCACGTAGGCGAGCCCGCTGTCGGCGGGAAGCCGGCGAACGAAGCGCAGAAACGCGTCGAGTCCGCCCGCGGACGCACCGACCCCGACGATGGGTGGCGCGTGCCGCTCATCGGCGGGCGTCGGCGCCTTCGCGGACCGTTTCCCCATGCGGCCTCCTCCTCGCGCCGCCGACGGCGGGTGTGTCGTCGACGGCGCGGCTGCAAATGTCCACCGATACAGCGCCGAGCGCTACCTCCGAGGTCCCGCAGGTGCGGCGAGCGGGACTGCCACGTACCCGGTTGCCGATCGCGGCTATCGCCGCGGCGTGAGCGCGCGGGCGTCCACGACGCCCTTCGCCGCCAGCTCGCGGCAGAGGTAGCCGATGACGTAATCCGGCCCGGTGTCGATCCGTACCTCGCCGGTGGCCTCGAGCTCGGCGAACACGCTGGCCGCGGCGGCCCAGAGCGGCGTGTCGCGGAACTCCGGGAACGCGCGCTCGCGCGCGTGGGCGTTCACGAGTGCACCTGCGCGCGCGTGCGACGTTCGGCGGTCGAGATTCCAGTCATGCGGCCCCGGCTCGTACGGGTGAAGCAGCCACGTCGGGAAACGAAAGAGGGGCCCGCTCGAATCGGCAGGCCCCCTCGTCCCTCGGAACTTGTCAGCGCTCATGGAACGTACCGTTTGGCGCAGGGGATGGCAATGCGGACGCGGCGGCCTGCGGCGAATGGCTCGGCTATCGATTGACGGTTATCAGTTATCGGTAATCAGTTATCGGCCAGCGCCGGGAAGCTCCTGAGTCCCGAGGTCGGCCGACAACCGACAACCGACAACCGGCGACCGACAACCTTTTTTCTGCCCGTCCCCCCTCCCGCCATCCTGGTCGTCGGCGCCG
>DASTSX010000150.1:0-5847 GCA_035760455.1 Gemmatimonadaceae bacterium
CAACGCACCAGTCAACCGACCAACCAACTCGATATCCAACTCACAAGCTCACCGCACGACAGGCGCGCTCCGCGCGCCTATATTCCCCCGCATGAAAGTCCTTCTCATCGGCGGCGGCGGGCGCGAGCATGCGCTCGCGTGGAAGCTCACGCGCGAAGAGCCCGATCTGGAGCTCATCGCCGCGCCGGGTAATCCCGGGATCGCCGACCTCGGGGAGTGCGTGCCGATCAACGTGCTCGACATCGAGCGGCTCGAGCGCCTCGCGCGCGAGCGCGCCGTCGATCTCACCGTCGTCGGACCCGAGGCGCCGCTCGAGGCGGGGATCGTGGATCGCTTCCGCGCGAGCGGACTCCCGATCTTCGGTCCCACTCGAGCGGCGGCGGAGATCGAGACGTCCAAGGCGTTCGCCAAGCAGCTCCTCCTCGAGGAGCGCATCCCGACGGCGCGCGCGGAGATTCACACGAGCGTCGCCAGCGCGAAGGCGGCGGCGCGCCGCTTCGGGGCTCCGGTCGTCGTCAAGGCGTCGGGGCTCGCCGCGGGCAAGGGCGTCATCCTCTGCAAGACGCTCGGCGACGCGGACAGCGCGATCGACGACATGCTCGAGGGCAATCGCTTCGGGCCCGCCGGTGCCGAAGTGCTCGTCGAGGAGTTCATGCACGGCGAGGAGATCTCGCTGTTCGCGATCACCGACGGCCGCACGTTCGTCATGCTGCCCGGGCTGCAGGATCACAAGCGGCTGCT
This sequence comes from Gemmatimonadaceae bacterium, assembly GCA_035760455.1. Taxonomy (GTDB): domain Bacteria; phylum Gemmatimonadota; class Gemmatimonadetes; order Gemmatimonadales; family Gemmatimonadaceae; genus AG11. The sequence goes on from DASTSX010000150.1 coordinate 742, forward strand.
CCCGCACGATCTCGGTCCCAACACGGGCGGCATGGGTGCGTATCTGCCGGTGCATCTCGGCTACGACGCCGATCGCGTGCTCAGCGCCGACCCCGAGGCGGCGGACAATCTCGTGCTCGACGTCGCGCGAGAGATCTTTGCGCCGACGCTGCGAGGGCTCGCGGCCCGGGGGCGCAACTTCACCGGCCTGCTCTACGCGGGCCTCATGCTCACGCCGACGGGGCCGAAGGTCGTCGAGTTCAACTGCCGGTTCGGGGATCCCGAGACGCAGGCCCTCATGCCAGTGCTCGACATCGTGCCCCGGCTGCTCGATCTGATGCTCGCCGTCGGCCGCGGGGATCCGATCCCGGGCTACCCCGTCCCCGACGCGAGCGGCGCGCTGCCGTCGCGAGCCTCGTCCCGCATCTCGACGGCGGAAGCGGCGAGCGCCTGCGTCACGACGGTCATCGCCGCGGCCAACTATCCGGAGACCCCGCGCACCGGGGACGTCATCACGCTGCCGCCGACGGAAGAGGGCGTCTTCGTCTTCCACGCCGGCACCGCGCGCGACGCCGAGGGGCGGCTCGTGACTGCCGGCGGGCGCGTGCTCGCCGTCAGCGCCGTGGCGCCGACCGTCGAGCTCGCGCAGGCGAGGAGCATGGAGGTCGTGGAGCGCGTCCGGTTCGAGGGCAAGCAGTATCGGCCCGACATCGGGTGGCGGGAGATCGAGCGTCAGATGCAGCGTCCAGGTGCCGGAGCTCCCCGAGACTGAGACGATCGCGCGCGACCTCGATCGCGCGATCACGGGTCGGCGCATCACGCAGGTCGTCGTCCTCCGACCGGACGTGCTTCGCGAGGGCACGGCCGACGACCTCGGCGCGCGGACGATCGGTCGGGCGTTCACCCGCGCCTGGCGCCGCGCCAAGCTGATCGTGCTCGAGCTCGACTCCGGCGATTGCATCGTCGTTCAGCCGCGCTTCACCGGTGCGCTTCTCCTGAGTCGCGGCCCGCTTCCCGAGGACGAAGCCCCGTACTCCACGATGCGCTTCGCGCTCGACGATGGTCGCGACCTCCACTATCGCGACATCCGGCGGCTCGGCACGGTGGCGCTGATGAGCGCTGGCCGCTTCGCCGAGTACTCGTCCGGACTGGGTGTCGAGCCTCTTGACCCGGCGTTCACCCCATCCCATCTATCGGGAATTCTTCGGGGCTCGCGCCAGGCGGTGAAGAAGGTGCTCATGGACCAACGGGTGCTGGTCGGGGTCGGCAACATCTACGCGAACGAAGCCTGCTGGCGCGCGGGCGTCGATCCCTCGCGCGCGGCGCGATCGATCGCGCCGGCCGAGGCCGCCGCACTGCACGCCGGCCTCGTGAGTGTGCTCACCGAATCGATCGCCGCGCGCGGCACGTCCTTCCGCGACTATCGGGACGCGTCGGGAGGGCGCGGCGACTTCGAGCGCTCTCTCGCCGTGTACGGCCGCGGCGGCCAGCCCTGTCTGCGGTGCGGCGCGCGTCTGGTCGAGACCCACGCCGTCGACGAGCGCTCCACGGTCCTGTGCGCTCGCTGTCAAAGGTAGCGCTGCTGCGCCCGCCCACGTCCGACGCGCAGCTCGCTGCGATGCGCGCGCACGTGCGCGCCACGGCCGCGGATCGGCCCGGCGTCTACCGGATGCTGTCGTCGGACGGCGAGATCGTCTACGTCGGCAAGTCGAAGAAGGTGCGGAGCCGGCTCCTCAGCTACTTCCGATGCGCGTTCCCCGAGGAGAAGGGCGCTCGCATCGTCCGCGAGGCGGACCGCATCGAGTGGGAGTACACGCCGAGCGAGTTCGCGGCGCTGCTCGAGGAGCTTCGCCTGATCAAGCGCTTCCGCCCGCGCCTGAACGTGGCGATGAAGCGCGACGCGCGGCACTTCGCCTTCATCAAGCTCACGCGCGGGCCCGCGCCGAAGCTGCTCGTCGTGCGAGGCGCGGGCGCCGACGACGCCCAGATCTACTACGGTCCGTTCTACGGCGCGCAGCGCGTCGGCGACGCCGTTCGCGAGCTCAACGATGCGCTCGGCCTGCGCGACTGCCGGCTCGATCAGCCCATGCACTTCGCCGATCAGCCCGAGCTCTTCCAGATCTTTCCGCGCACGCCGGGCTGCATCCGTCATGAGATCAGGAAGTGTCTCGGTCCCTGTGTCGGCGGCTGCACCACGCGCGAGTACGACGACCGCGTCCGTCTGGTCCGTGGCTTCCTCGATGGCGCCGACGACGGACCCATGGAGGCGCTCCGCGCGGAGATGCAGGCCGCCAGTGAGCTGATGGCCTTCGAGCGGGCCGCCGCGCTGCGCGACAAGCTCCACCGACTCGAAGGGCTGCGCGAGCAGTTCATCCGCTTCCGCTTCGCCGTCGAGACGCTGTCGTTCGTGTACACCGTGCCCGGCCACGATGGCGACGACCGCGTCTATCTCATCCGTCGCGGTCGCGTGCGCGGGGAGTACGCCATGCCCCGCTCCGAGCGCGATCGCATGCGGCTGCTCGAGATGGTCGAGAGCGTGTTCGACCCGGTGGAGCGCGACAGCGCGCAGGTGCCGTCGCACGAGATCGACGAGCTGCTCCTGCTTTCCTCGTGGTTCCGGCGGTTTCCCGCCGAGCTCGCGCGGTCGCGCGCAGCCAGCGCGTTCGTCGCCGAGCCGCCCGCGCTCGAGTACGATCCCCGCGACGATCCGCTGTTCGGCGACGAGGCGTCGTCGGCCGCGTGAGCGCGTGCTCGCGCCTTCGCGCGACACGCCGTTCCGCAGGTTCGCAAGGGGTATAGACGGGGTGCGCGCGTCGCCGTCCGTGGCGAGGCTCTTGCACTGCGAGTCATCGGCGTCCGCCCGCTATCCGCTCTCGCCGAGGCAGCCGATGACCACCTCGTGGCAACCGACGACTCTCGTGCAGTGCATCAGCGTGAAGCCATGGCTCGTCTACCCGGGGTGTGACGAGCCCGGCGGCTGCCACGACCTGACGCTCGGTCGCATCTACGAGATGCTCGGCATCGAAGCCGATGGCGCGTTCTATCGCATCCTCGACGACTCCGGCGACGACTTCCTGTACCCTGCGTCGCATTTCCGAGCCGTCTGAGCGTGGCTGATTGCGGCCGTGAGGGTGGCGCGGTATCTCCAGCGCCATGCAATTCCGACCGATCGCCCTCCTCGTCGTCACGCTGGCATCCCTTCCCGCCTCGCTGGCCTGCGGCCACGAGCGCCAACCCGAAGTGGTCGCCGGCCCTGCACCGGATTCGTTCCGCGTCACCCTCGCCACGAGCAAGGGCGACGTCGTCGTGGCCGTCTACAAGGCGTGGTCGCCCAACGGCGCCGATCGCTTCTATCAGCTCGTCTCGGAGCGGTTCTTCGACGGCCAGCGCTTCTTCCGCGTCATTCCGCAGTACATCGCCCAGTTCGGAGCGAACGACGATCCGGAGTGGAACAAGCGCGCCGACAAGGTGAAGATCCCCGACGACCCGCCGCGCGAGAGCAATCGCCGCGGTACGCTCGCCTTCGCCGCCGACGCGCCGAACACGCGCTCGCACCAGCTCTTCTTCAACCTGAAGGACAACCCCAGGCTCGATCCGCAGGGGTTCGTGCCCATCGGCCGCGTCGTCGAGGGATTGAGCGTGCTCGACTCGCTCTTCGACGACTACGGGGAGACGCCGAAGTACCACCTGATCGCGACGCTCGGGAACAACTACCTCCAGCGCATGTTCCCGAAGATGGACTACATCAGGACGGCACGCGTCGGCGCGACGGCGGCCCCCTAGTCGAGCGCGGCCGCGCCGGCCTTGCCCCCGACGGACGCCCACAGCGCGCGCTCGACCATCACCGGCGTCCACGCCTCACCCAGCGCACGGGCGCGTCGTCGCAGCGCGTCGGCGTAGTCGCCGTAGTAGCCGAGTGTCCACTTCACCGGCCCGAGCCCCGGCACCTGCGCGGCGACCAATTCGTCGAAGAACGGGTACACCGTGGGCTCGGCGGCCGCCGCGAGCGCCGACGCGGTGGCCGGCCCGACGCCGTCCAGCTTCGCCAGCGCCGCGACGGGCGCCGTCGGATGCGGCGCGGTCGCCAGCGCGGCCGCCGTCGTCTCCTTCACCCGCTCGACGTCGTTGCTCTTCACGAGCACCAGGTTTGGAGCGCGCCACACGCCGCGTGCCATCTTCCATTCCGTCAGCGTCACGAGCTCGGCGTGCGTGGCGTATCGCGGCCGTCGCGTCGCGACCGCCTCCGGCAGCTCGTCGCGATACCACGCGTCCAGCGCCACCAGCCGGCTCACTCCCTGTCGCTCGACGATCCGCTCGTACGATCGCAGCGCGTCGCGCCACCGCGCCTCGTCCGTCGCCGCCCACAATGCGCTCGGCTTCGCCATGCTCAGCCCTCGAGCAGCGGCACGAGCTCGACCTCGGCGCGGCCGCTCGTGATCGTCAACCGCGCCACGCTCGGCTCGAGCCTGAACCGCCGCGCACCCGCGGCGCCCGGGTTCACCACCAGCCGGTCTTCGGCCCGCACGACCAGCTGCCTGTGCGTGTGTCCGTAGACGATCACGTCGGCGGAATAGCGCGCGAGCAGCTTCTCCGGCGTCGGGCTCCCGAGCTCGTGGCCGTGGCTCACGTGGATTCGCACCCCGCCGATCGTGCGCTCGATCGCCGGAACGAGTCGGGGTTCACCCGGATCGTCCGTGTTGCCGTATACCGCCTCGACGGGCGCGATCAGCTCGAGCTCGTCGAGGATCTCATCGCGGCCGACGTCGCCGGCGTGGAGGATGAGCTCCACGCCCGCCAGCGCGCGATGCACGTCCGGCCGTACCATCCCGTGCGTGTCGGAGATGAGCCCGACGACGTGCGTCGAGCCGTCGCTCACACGTCCTCCGGCGACTCGCCCCACCGACGCCCGATCGAGTGGCCGATGCCGAGGTGGTCGAGCACGCGGGCGACGACGAAGTCCACCAGCTCCGCGATCTGCGTCGGCCGATGGTAGAAGCCCGGGCTCGCTGGGAGGATCACGGCACCGGCACGGGTCAGCCGCAGCATGTTCTCGAGGTGGATCGCCGAGTACGGCGTCTCGCGCGGCACCACGACGAGCGTCCGCCGCTCCTTCAGCGCGACGTCCGC
>DASTSX010000151.1:0-17703 GCA_035760455.1 Gemmatimonadaceae bacterium
GCTCATCCGCTCGAGCGAGGCGAGCAGCCGCCGCACCGTGCGCGTCTCGTCGGGATCGCGCTCGTCGAGCGTCTGCGGGAACGGGAACAGCAGCGCGTGGTGGATCGCGCCGGCGAAGATGCCACGGACGAACGAGGGGGCTTCGCTCATGGCGGAAGCTTAGGTCTGGGTGGGAGGGCGCACCAGCCGCGCCGTCTCGCGCGCTTGAACAACGTGGTACCGCCGATCAACGTACGGGACGGCGCCGCCGCGGGGCGCCGCTCGCACGGCGAGCGTCCCTCTCACAACGTTCGCGCCATGGCGCCGTTCCCAGCACGAGACGCAGCATGAGCCAGGACCTCCAGTCCATGCCCGCCCGCGCCGAATCGCCCGAGGAGGCCGAGCGTCGCACCTCGGAGGAGCGGTTGCGTCTCGTGATCGAGAACATGGGAAGCGTCATCTTCGACCTCGACCTCCCGAACCGCGGCGTCTTTCGCAGCGACGCGATCACGCGCCTTTTCGGGTGGGAGCGCGTCGAGCCCACCAGCGAGTGGTGGTCGGCGCGCGTGCATCCGGACGACGTCGAGCGCGTGCGCGCGATCGTGGTGCCCGCGCTCCACGGAACCGGATCCCGCTGGGAGGTGGAGTACCGGTTCCGCCGCGCCGACGGCAGCTACGCCACCGTGCTCGAGCGCGGGACGGTGCTCCGCGACGAGGAGGGACGGGCCGTCCGCTGCGTCGGCACCGTCACCGACGTGTCCGACCGGGCCGAGCTGGCCGCGCAGCTCCGACAGGCCCAGAAGATGGAGGCGGTCGGCCAGCTCGCCGGCGGCATCGCCCACGACTTCAACAACCTGCTCACCGCGATCAGCTGCAACGTGGAGCTCCTCCTCGACGCCACCGATCCGAGCGATGCTCGGCGCGACGACATCCTGCAGATTCGCGAGGCGGCCACCCGCGCCGCGACGCTCACCCGCCAGCTCCTCGCGTTCAGCCGCCGCCAGGTGCTGCAGCCCAAGCCGCTCGACCTGAACGGCACCGTCACCAGCATGGAGCGCATGCTCCGGCGCGTGCTCACCGGCGACGTCGTGCTCCGCACCGATCTCGATCGCACGCTGCCGGCCGTGTTCGCCGACGCCGGACAGATGGAGCAGGTCGTGATGAACCTCGTGCTCAACGCGCGCGACGCCATGCCCAATGGCGGCACCATCCTCGTGCGGACGACGAGCGTCAACCTCCGAGCGGCGCTCCAGCATCGCTTCGGCATGCTGGTGCCGGGCCGTTACGTCACCCTCGCCGTCCGCGACACCGGCTTCGGGATGACCCCCGAGATCCTCGAGCATCTGTTCGAGCCCTTCTTCACCACCAAGTCGCAGGGGAAGGGGACGGGGCTGGGCCTGGCCACCGTGCACGGCATCGTCGTGCAGTCGGGTGGACAGATCATCGTGGAGAGCGCGCCGGAGCAAGGGACGGAGTTCCGGGTATATCTCCCCGCGCACGGCGGCATCGCACCCGAGCGCCGGCCGACCCCCGCCGCGGGGATGCCGCTCGTCCCGGGGCAGGTCCGCACCGTGCTGGTCGTGGACGACGACGACGCCGTCCGCGACGTGGCGGTGCGCGCGCTCTCGCGCGCGGGCTTCCGGGTGCTGGCCGCGCGCGGGGGAGACGCGGCGATCGGGCTGCTCGCCCGTCAGGACAATTTCAGCTCCATGCTGGTGCTCACCGACGTGTTGATGCCCGGGATGAACGGCGTGCAGCTCGCCGAGCGCGTCGAACGCGACCATCCCGAGGTGCGGATCGCGTTCATGAGTGGATTCTCTAGCGATGAGCTCGCTCGCAGCGGACTCGGGTCTCCGATGCGTAGCTTGCTCAACAAGCCTTTCACGCTGCCCGAGCTGGTGGGGTTCGTCGAGCAGGCCCTCCTCCCGGAGCAGGAGAGGGCGACTTGACCGGGCACTACGGCGCGCTTCTCGCGCACATCGGAGTCATGCGAATTCATGCGTACCGTGCCGCCGTCGTCGCGGCGCTTCCGCTGGTCCTGCTGAGCGCATGCCGACGGGGACGCGCGCCGGAGTCGCGGCCGGCTCCCACCCCCCCAGCGCCCGCCGCCGAAGCCGCTGCTCCGCGGTTCCGCACCGGCGCCGACGTGGTGGACGCCATGCGCGACCGCTACGTGGGCAAGTGGTACACGACGCTCACCTTCAAGCAGAAGACGTCGCGTCTCCTCCCGAACGGGAAGTGGAACGTGCAGATCTGGTGGGAGGCGATGAAGGTGCCCGGCCGGCTGCGCATCGACTTCGACCCGGTGCGCGCGGGGAACGGCGTGCTCTACGCGCGCGACAGCCAGTTCGTGATCCAGAACGGACGGTCGCTGCGCGGCGATCCGGGGATCAATCCCTTGCTGCTGCTCGGCTTCGACGTGTACGTCGCCCCGGTCGCGTACACGACCTCGCGCCTGCGTCGCGAGGGCTTCGACCTCACCCGCGTGCACGAGACGACGTTCCAGGGCCGCCCCATGATCGTCGTCGGCGCGCGGAGGGGCGACTTCAACCGGAAGCAGTTCTGGGTGGACGCCGAGCGGCTCCTCTTCGTGCGCATGCTCGAGCCCACGCCGCGCGACACGAGCAAGATGCAGGACATCCGCTTCGTGAACTACGAGCGCGCGGGGGGCGGCTGGATCGCGCCGCGCGTGGAGATCTGGAACGAGGGGAAGCTCGTGTTCTACGAGGACTACGAGGACGTGAAGGTCAACGTGACCCTCGCCGACGATCTGTTCGTGCCGTCGAAGTGGCGGACGACGCGGCACTGGACGGCGGCGCCGGCGCGCTAGCGCAGCCCCGGTCGGCCTCCGGGACGATCCGTTGACCCCGGCGTACATCCTCCGCCCTCCGCGCGCCGGCGATCTCGGATGGGTGGTGCAGAGCCACGGCGAGCTGTACGCGCGCGAGTACGCGTGGGACCAGCGCTTCGAGGCGCTCGTCGCCCGCATCGTCGCCGACTTCGTGGACGGCTTCGATCCGGCGCGTGAGCGGTGCTGGATCGCCGAGCGCCACGGCGAGAACGTCGGCTCCGTGTTCGTCGCCCGCGACCGCGAGCGGGCGGGCGTCGCCAAGCTGCGCCTTCTGCTGGTGCATCCGTCGGCGAGGGGGCTCGGCATCGGCCGCCGCCTCGTCGACGAGTGCACGCGCTTCGCCCGCGACGCGGGCTATCACACGATATCCCTCTGGACGAACGACGTGCTCACCGCCGCACGGAAGATCTACGCGGCGGCCGGCTACACGAAGGTCCGCGAGGAGATCCACGACTCCTTCGGCAAGCGGCTCACCGCGGAGACGTGGGAGATGACGTTGTAGCGCCGGCGACGATCGCGTCGAGCTGCTCGCCGAGCACCACGGGATCGCTCGTCGGCGCGTCGCAGGCGTAGGCGCGGCAGACGTACGCCGTCGGCACCGCCGCGGTCCGCCCTTCGAGCAGCGCGATGCCCTCGGCGGCCGTGCCCTCGCCGCCGGCCAGTACGAGCGAGGGCAGGTACCGCTCCGCCACCACGCCGGCGAGCGCCGCGAACCGCTGGTCTGCCGGGTCGCCGGCGATCGCGACCTCGATCGCCCCGCGCACCGCCATGTCCGCCGCGCCGAGCGCGTGGCCGAACGCGGTGGGATAGCGCGCCATCGGTTCGGCGACGGTCTCGAGGAGATACCGCGCGCGGGCGGACGTCTGCCCGGCAGCGAGCACGTCGCCGAGCTTCAGGAACAGCTCGATCGCCAGCGACGTACCGCTCGGCGTGGCGTTGTCGGTCACGTCGCGCGGGCGCGTCACGAGCGGCTCCGCGTCGGCCGCCGTGTCGAACAGCGCCTGCGCGCCGTCGTCCCAGAACCGTTCCTGAATCGTGTCGGCCAGCCGGCGCGCGCGCTCGAGCCACGCCCGGTCGAAGGTCAACTCGTACAGCGCGACCGCGCCGAGGGCGACCGCCGCATGGTCCTCGAGGAAGCCGGGGATCTTCGCCGCGCCGCTCTTGTAGCTGCGCAGCACGCGATCGTCGCGAACCAGCTCGCGGAAGAGGAACTCCCCGTTGCGCAGCGCGAGCGCGCGCAGCTCGCCGTCGCCGAACGCACGCGCCGCCTCGGCCACGCCGCGCAACATGAGGCCGTTCCAGCTCGCGAGGATCTTGTCGTCCAGGCCCGGCCGCACGCGCCGCTCGCGCGCCTCGTAGAGGATGCGCCGCGCACGCTCGACGGCCGTGCGCAGCTCGTGGACGCTCACCCCCTGCGCACGCGCCACGGTCTCCGGATCGTGCGGGACGAACGGGATGTTCCGCCCCTCGAAGTTGCCCTCCGCCGTCACCCCCCAGTAGGCGCGCAGCAGCGGCGCGTCCTCGCCGAGCAGTGACTCGAGCTCGCTCGAGTCCCACACGTAGTACCGCCCCTCGTGGCCCTCGCTGTCCGCGTCGAGCGACGAGTAGAACCCGCCGTCGGGGGAGGTCATCTCGCGCGCGACCCAGCCGAGCGTCTCCTCCGTGACGCGCCGCACCTCCTCGTCGCGGGTCGCCTGCCACAGCGCGGCGCCGAGCCGGACGAGCAGCGCGTTGTCGTACAGCATCTTCTCGAAGTGGGGCACCAGCCAGTACGCGTCCACGCTGTAGCGCGCGAAGCCGCCGCCCACCTGGTCGTAGATCCCGCCGCGCGCCATGCGGCGAAAGGTGTGACTGACCATGTGCAGCGTCTCGGCGTCGCCGGTGCGCACCCACTGCCGGAGCGCGAAGTCGAGCGTCATCGTCGGCGGGAACTTCGGCGCGCCGCCGAAGCCGCCGAACCGCGGCTCGAACTGCACGCGCAGCGAGGCCACGGCCCGCGTGAGCAGCGTCTCGTCGAGCGCGCCCGACGCGCGCGTGCGCTCGGCGCTGGCCGCGTACAGCTCGCGCATCGACGCCGTCGTGCGCGTGACGGTCTCCTGGCGGTTCGCCCACGCGTCGGCGACGCCGGCGAGCACGCGCCGGAAGCTCGGCATCCCCTGGCGATCGTCCGGCGGGAAGTACGTGCCCGCGTAGAACGGCTCCCCCTCCGGGGTGAGGAACACCGTCATCGGCCAGCCGCCGTGCCCGGTCATCGCCTGCGTCGCCTGCATGTAGATGCCGTCGAGGTCGGGCCGCTCCTCGCGATCGACCTTGATGCAGACGAAGTGCGCGTTCATCTGCGCGGCGGTGGCCTCGTCCTCGAACGACTCGCGCTCCATGACGTGGCACCAGTGACATGCCGCGTAGCCGATGCTGAGCAGGATCGGCTTCCGCTCGACCCGGGCGCGCTCCAGCGCGCCAGGGCCCCACGGCCACCAGTCGACCGGATTGTGCGCGTGCTGGAGCAGGTAGGGACTGGTCTCGCCGGCGAGATGGTTGGCCATGAGGGATCGGGAGGGGGCGCGCCACGGGTGTACGGCGGCGCAGTCGAGCGGCTAATTTGCGGCGCGCCACCTCCGAGCCGCGAACTTCATTCCACCAAGAGTAGCCCGGTGCCCCGCGACGACGCTTCCCGCACTGCGACTCGATCCGCCCGACTGCTCGCCCGGCTGCGCGGGCTTCCCTGGCTCGCGGTGGCGCTCGTCGCGCTCATCGCCCTGAGCGCGGCGTGGTCCATCGACCCCATCCGTGACGCGGCGACGGGGGGGGCGGTGTCGGATGTGGCGACCCTCGACCGCTCCGGCGGATACCTGCTCATCGCCCCGATCTCGGCCGTCCTCGACACGCTCACGCTGCTGAGCGTGCGGCAGCACGTCGCGCTCGTCGTCACGCTCGTGCTGGGCTGGGCGCTGTGGTGGTGGTGGAGCCGACGCACGCACGATCTCGCCGTCCCGCGCGGGCGGCGCGCGGTGCGCATCGTCGCGCGCGTCGGCATCGCGCTCGTGACGCTTCTCGGGACGTATGCGGTGGCGGTGCTGATGCCGCGCCCGATGGCGGCGCTCCGGACGGCGAACGCCGCCGTGCTCTCCGTCGATTTCCACGCGCACACGAAGTACTCGCACGACGGGCGATGGAACTGGACGCCCGAGGACGTGCGCCAGTGGCATCGGAAGTCCGGGTTCGACGTCGCGTACATCAGCGACCACCGCACCTTCGAGGGCGCGCGCGAGGGGTGGGCGAACAACCCCGCGCTGTCCGGCACCGGGACGATCCTGCTGCCGGCGATCGAGGCCGTCTGGCAGGGCGAGCACGTGAACATCCTCGATGCCGACCGCATGTACCAGGGCATCCTCGATGCGCCGCTGCGCGACGTCGACACGGAAGCGCTGCGGCTCGCGAGCCTGATACCGGGGAACGAGCCCGTGCTCATCGAGACCATCCCCGGGGATCTCTCGAGGGTGATCCCGGCGAAGGGGAACGGCACGCCGGGAATGCGCGCGATCGAGATCGTCGACGGCGCTCCTCGCGGGCTGGCGCAGGGCCGGCGCGAGCGCGCGCGGATCCTCGACATCGCCGACAGCGCGAACCTCGCGCTCGTGGCGGGGAGCGACCACCACGGCTGGGGGCACACCGCGTCGGGATGGACGCTGTTCGTCATGCCCGGGTGGCGCGCCGCGCCGCCGGAGGAGCTGTCGCGCGGCATCTCGCGGACCATTCGCGCCGCCGGACGCGGCGCGACGAAGGTGGTCGAGCGCTACGTCGCCGACACCGACGACGCGCTGACGCTGCCGTTCACGGTGCCGCTCGTCGCCTGGGGGATGTTCCGGACGCTGAGCGTGGACGAGCGCGTGGTGTGGCTCGCGTGGATCGTCGCCGTCGTGCTGGTCTCGCGCCTCTGGCTTCGCCGCCGCCGCCCGGGTGAGTCGTAGCGTGGCCGACACCGGCGACCGCGACGCACGGCTGTGGCGCGTCGCCGTCGGCGTCACGCTGGCGTCGTTGCTCGTGCGGCTCGTCTTCGCCGCGCGGCTGCCGCTGTTCCCCGACGAGACCTACTACTGGGACTGGTCGCGCCGGCTCTCGGGGGGGTACTTCGATCATCCGCCGATGATCGCGGTGTTGATCCGCGCCGGCACCGCGCTGGCGGGCCTGGTCGGGATCGCGCCGTCGCCGTTCGTCGTGCGGTTCTTCCCCGTGCTGGCGGGCGGGCTGGCCGCGCTCGCCGCGACCGCGACGGCGCGCCGGGTCGCCAGCGCGCGCGCGGCGATGTACGCCGCACTCGCCTTCGCGCTCATGCCGCTCGCCGCGGCGGGGCTCGTGCTGGCTACGCCCGATCCGCCGCTCCTCGCGTGGGAAGCGGCGGCGGTCTACGCGGTGGTGCGCGCGCTGCAATCGCCGGTGCGCTCGCGCGCGTCGCTCGGCTGGTGGTCGGTGGCCGGCGTGTTCGTCGGGCTCGCCTTCACGTCGAAGTACACGGCGCTCCTGCTGCCGCTCAGCGTCACGCTCGCGGTGCTCGTGCGGCCGTCGCTCCGCGAGCGGCTGCGCGAGCCGGGCCCGTACGTCGCGTGCGTCCTCGCCACGCTCGTGTTCGCGCCCGTGCTGCACTGGAACGCGACGCACGACTGGATCTCGTTCCGGTTCCAGCTCGAGCACGGGCTCGGCCGGCCGAGGGGCTCGGCGCTCAAGCGCGAGGGCGACCTCGTCGGTGGTCAGCTCGGCCTCGTCACGCCGATCCTCTTCGCGCTCATCGCGCTCGCCGTGTGGCGCGCGCTGCGGCGGCCGAGGGACGACGCGCACTTCGCGCTCGCCGTCGTGGCGACCGGGAGCTGGGCGTTCTTCGTCTACAGCGCGATCCACCGGCGCGTCGAAGCGAACTGGCCGGCGCCCTCGTACATCGCCGGTGTGGCGCTCGTCGGGTCGATGATGGCCGCGTCCACGTCGGCGACGCTCGCCCGCTGGTGGCGCGGCGGGCTCGGGCTGGCCGCGGTGCTCGTCGCCGTGCTCTACCTCCATGCGCTCGTGCCCGTGCTGCCGATGCCGGCGCGGCGCGATCCGATCGCCCGCGCCGCGGGATGGGACGATCTCGCCGCGCCCGTGGAGGCGGCGCGGCTACGGATCGGCGATCGTGCGTGGGTCGGCGCCGATCGATATCAGGACGTGAGCGAGCTGGCGTACCATCTTCCGGGCAGGCCGGAGGCGTTGTGCGTGTGCCTGAACGGCCGCCGCAACCAGTACGAGCTGTGGCCGGGCTTCCCCTCGCGCGCCCGCACCGGCGATGCGCTCGTCCTCGCGCTCGATGAGCGGCCGGGAGACCACGAGGACATCACCCGCCTGTCGCCACACTTCGAGCGCGTGACTCGCGGTCCGGTCGCGCCGCTGCTTCGCGGCCGCGACACGGTGACCGTGCGTCGCGTGTGGGTGCTGGAGGGCTACCGCGGCGGCTGGCCCGAGCGTGCCGCGCCCTGAGCGGGCTCGGGCGACCGCGCATTGGCGAACCCCGCGCGGATGGCGCCGAGCAGCTCGATGAGCTGCTCGCGCTCCGCGTCGTCGATGTGAGAGCCCGCCCGCTGGTTCGCCGCGTCCATCGGCGCGTCGAGCGTGGTGATCAGGCTCGCACCCTTCGGGGTGATGTGGCAGAGCACCTGGCGGCGGTCGGGAGTCGAGCGCTCGCGGATCACGTGGCCCGCGGTCTCGAGCTTGTCCAGCAGCCGCGTGATCCCCGCCGCCTCCTCGACCATGCGGTCGCGGATGGCCAGCGTCGGCAGCCCGGCCTCGCCTGCGCCGCGCAGGATGCGCAGCACGTTGTACTGCTGGATGGTGATGCCGTGCGCCTCCACGACCTGCGCGAGATGCCGCTGCACCACGGCCGCGGTGCGCAGAACGCTGACCACGACCTCCTCGGCGGACGATCGAAAGGGTCTGGTCTGCTTGATCTCGTCCTGAAGCGTGCTGCTACGACGGGGCATGACGAATCGCTCGGAGAATCCGGTGGGCAGCGATCGTGCAAGAAACAATTGACGCGGCAATACTAACCCGGAATCCGGGATCCGGCATCCGGGATCCGGAGTCTGGAGCCTCGACCTGCTAGATTTCGCTCGATTCGTCGTACACCCGCGCACCCGCGCACCTCGCACCGCCGCCCATGACCGTCCCGCGCGATCTCGACGCCTACCTGACCGCGAACGACGAGCGCATCCGCGCCGAGCTCTTCGACCTGCTCGCCATCCCGAGCGTGAGCGCGCGCTCGGAGCACGACGGCGATACGCGACGCTGCGCGGAGTGGGTCGCCGAGTCGCTGCGGTCGGCCGGGCTCACGGCGACGCTGCACGAGACGGCGGGACATCCGGTGGTGGTCGGCGAGTACCGTGCGGCGCCCGCCGGCGCGCCGACGGTGCTCGTCTACGGTCACTACGACGTCCAGCCAGCCGAGCCGCTCGAGCTGTGGACCTCGCCGCCGTTCACGCCGACGGTGCGCGACGGGCGCGTCTACGCGCGGGGGGCGGTGGACGACAAGGGGCAGCTCTTCCTCCACATCAAGGCGCTCGAGGCGCATCTCGCGGTGCGCGGCCGGCTGCCGGTGAACGTCGTGGTGCTGGCCGAAGGCGAGGAGGAGGTGGGAAGCGAGCACCTCGCGGCGTTCGTCGAGAAGCACCGCGAGCTGTTGCGCTGCGACGCCGTCGTGATCTCCGACTCGGCGATGTTCGCGCCCGGACTGCCGAGCGTGCTGTCGTCGCTGCGCGGGCTCGCGTACCTCCAGATCGACGTGCAGGGGCCGGCGCAGGATCTCCACTCGGGCAGCTACGGGGGGGGCGTGGTGAACCCGGCCATGACGCTCGCCCGAATCCTCGCGACGATGCACGACGCCGACGGTCGCATCGCCATCCCCGGCTTCTACGACACGGTGCGCGAGTGGCCCGCTCACGTGCGCGAGCAGATGCGCAGTCTCCCGTTCAAGGAAGAAACGTTCCTCGCCGAGACGGGCGCGTCCGCGCTCGGCGGCGAGCGCGGCTACACGGTGCTCGAGCGGTTGTGGACGCGTCCGACGTGCGAGGTGAACGGGCTCCTGAGCGGCTACACGGGCGAGGGCGCGAAGACGGTGCTGCCGGCCAGGGCGATGGCGAAGGTGAGCTTCAGGCTGGTGCCCGATCAGGATCCCGCGGAAGTGGAGCGGCTCGTCCGCGACCACGTGCAGCACGTCGCGCCCGCGGGCGTGAGCGTCACGGTGACGGCGCTGCACGGCGGCCGTCCCTGGCGCGCCGAGCTCGAAGGTCCGCTGTTCGACGCCGCGCGCCGCGCGTTCGCCGCCGCGTTCGGCCGCGAGCCCGTGATCACCGGCGAGGGAGGCTCGATCCCCGTCGTCGGCGACTTCCAGCGCGTCCTCGGCGCGCCGGTCCTCCTGATGGGCTTCGGCCTCCCCGGCGAGAACGCCCACGCCCCGGACGAATGGATGAGCGTGGAGAACTTCACGAAGGGGATGAGGGCGGTGGCGGTGCTATTGGACGAGCTGGGTCCTTGAACTGCCACTGAAGTACTCGGTACGACTGACGTACATGGTACGCGGTACCGGGGGGAGGCTCCCGGAAGGCCCTGCGGGTGCAGATCCCTCGACTCGCTGCGCTCGCTCGGGATGACCGGGGCGGTGATCCCGAGCGCAGTCGAGGGATCTGCATTTCCGTCATCCCGAGCGCAGTCGAGGGATCTGCATTTCCGTCATCCCGAGCGCAGTCGAGGGATCTGCACCTTATGAGCAGCGGAGGCCGACCGGATTTCCGGGAGCGTCCAACTGGTACCGGGTACCCGCTACGTCCGTCGTACCGGGTCCTTCAGTGGCAGTTCCTCAGAACCTCCACTCCCGAATCACGAACGCCCCGAACTGACTCGTCGACCCCGCGGTCTGTCCGGCGAGCGTCGGCGGGTCGAGAATGTAGCGCGGCGTGAGGCTGGTCTCGAAGCGGTAGCCCTTGTTCGTGCGATACTGGAGCGTGAGGCCGGGGGTCGCGCACGAGCTGTTGCCGCGCCGGCCGCCGGCGCACGCGACGATGCCCGGCGTCGTCACCGCCGACACGAAGGTGCTCGGGCTCACGTAGCGGCCCATCTGCAGCTCGGTGCCGCGCAGGAACTGCTGGACGCCGCTCCCCTCGAGCACGGGGAAGTCCCCGGGCGTCACGTTGAAGACGTCGAGCCCGAGCGAGCGCGCGGCGTCGCCCTCCAGCTCGTCGAGCGCGACGCCGATCGCCACGCCGGCGAGCCGCGTGCTCGCGGCATTGAGCACGTTGCTGCCACGCAACCCGCCGCCCAGCGTGCCCGTGCTGCCCGTCTGCAGCAGCGAGCCCGAGCTCGCGCCGAACGCGAGATAGCTGAGCAGATCGCTCTGCGAGAGCGGCGGCTGTGCGTCGCTCTCGAGCGAGATGCGCGGCTTCTGCACCGTGCCGCCGACGAGCACGCGAATGTTCGTCACGTTCGTGGACTGCTTGACCTGGTACTCGGCCGTGACCTGCACGGTGGGATTCAGGTCGGGCGAGCCGATGAACAGCGCCGAGCCGCGCGTGATCTGAAAGCGCTTGCTGAGGAAGGTGTACTCGCCCCGGTCGGCGTTCACCGCACCGACCAGCGTGAGCGCGTCGCCTTGCACGGACACCTGGATCGGACCGTCGGTGTAGATCTCGACGTTCGCCTCGCGCGAGCGCACCCACGTGCCGCGATCGACCGAGAGCGCGACGTCGACCACCAGTCCCTCGAACAACGGCGACTGCGCGGGGAAGATCTCGCGCTCCGCCGCGACGGCGGTGTCCACCACGCTGAACAGCTGCGGATCCCCCGCGCCGACGAGCTTCTTCCCGCTCGTCTCCGGGATGTAGATCACGCCGTGCACCACGGACACGCGGCCGGTCACGCTCGCGTGGGCGAACGGCCCCGTGATCTTGAGGTCGGCGTTCGCGTGGACCTCGCCGGTCTCGTTGTTGAGGAGCTCCGCGTCCTGCGCGCGGAACGTCAGGTCGAACGACGGCTCGCGCCAGTTGCCGACGGCGAGGGTTCCCGCCAGGCGCACGGGGCCGTTCGACGACCCGGCGATCGAGTCCACGTAGACGGTGTCGCCCGTCATGCGCACGGAGCCGTAGACGTCCTGCACCATTCCGCCCGTGGCCGCGAGCCGGAACCGGGCGCGGTCCAGCGCGAGCGAGCCGCGCAGATCGGGCTTCTTGAGCGTGCCCGTCACGGTCACGTTCGCGCGGGCGGTGCCGCCCGCTTCCGTCACGATCGCGGTGAAGTTCGGGATGAGCGCCAGCGGCAGGCTGTCGGAGACGACCTTTACGTCGATCGGCGCGTCGAGCACGCGCGAGCCGGTGACGCCGCTCAGCGCGAGGTTGATCGGAAGCATCCCGTCCACGACCGCGAGCCGCCGGCCGGTGCTGTCCACCGCCGTCGCGTTCGTCGTGAGGCGCTGGGTCGCGTACGCGAACGTGCCGTGCACGTCCGGCACGCTCGCCTCGTTGTAGGTGCCGCGCGTGAAGTCCAGGCGGCCCCGCATGCGCGGATCGGTGGAGCGGCCCTCCACGTGCGCGTCGAGGTTGATGCGTCCGGTCACGGGCACGTCGCTCTGGAGCAGCTCGGCGACGTTCTCCACCGCGAAATCGCGCACCTGGAGATCGAAGTCGGCGACGCCCTCGGTCGGCAGCAGACCGTTCGCGTAGATGCGCCGGCCGGGGCCACTCACGAGCTCGAGATCGACCACCTCGATGCCGGGGCCGCCCCAGCGGATCTTGGACGGGCGCGACGTGCGCCAGCTCGTGGTGTCGAACCGCAGCGTGAGGTCGGCGAGGCGGAGCTCGTTGCGCGCCTTGTCGAGCGTGAACTCTCCGGCGAGGGCGTAGTCGCGCTCGCCGTTCTGCCGCACCCGCACGCCGATGGTGCCGTTCGGCTTCAACCACGAGAGATCCGCGGCGAGGCTGTCGAACGCGAACCCGGCGGCGCTGATCGTGTCGCCGCGCAGCGCGACGGTCATCTTCGACTGCGGCGTGCGTGCGTCCGTCCAGTCGTAGGTCGCCGCGACGTGGCGCGCCGCGTTGCCGCGCACGATGAGTCCCGTTCCGTTCGCCGAGCCCTGGAGGCTGAAGCGCTCGATCGAGCCCGTGATCGTGCCGGTCGCGCGCAGCGATCCCGCGAGCACGTCACGGGGGATCGCGCGCGGGGTGTCGACCTGGATTGCGACCGGCGGCGCGCCGCGGATGGCCCGGACCACCTCCGTCTGCTTCGCGACCCGCGCCGAGTCGGTCCGCGCGCGGCGCACCGCCTCGGAGAGGATGCGCGGGCGCGGCGGCACCGTGCCCGTATCGGGCCCGACCTCCGCCGGCAGGAAGCGCGCGAACGTCGCCAGCGAATCGATCACGACCGAATACGTGAGTGCGCCGCTGTGCGACGCGTCGAGCCCGAACGAGCCCGCCACGTCGACGCGTGCGCCCGATCCGCGCACCTCGGCGCGCGCGACGGTGGCGAGGCCGTTCGCGATCTGCGCCTGGAGCGCGACCGAATCCACCGCCACGGTGTCGAACCGCGACGGTCCGAAGGCGAAGTCCAGCTCGCTCGTCATCGTCGCCGGCTTGGTGCCGCGCCCACGCGCCGTCCCACCGCCGGTGAGATCGGTGCTCGGCCCCTTCACCATCACCTGGCTGAGGTCGAGCGCGGTCGCGTCCGCGACGACGTCGTAGCCGAGCTCCTTCGACTTGAAGTCCACCGTGCCGCGCACGGCGAACGTCGCGTCGCCGGGGAGCGCGAGCCGCGTGTCGATGCGCAGCGCGTCGAGCGGGCCGCGCGCGCGGAAGGGACCGGTCGCGTAACCCGTGAGCGCGAGCGCCGGAGCGAACTTCGAGATCTCGGCGAGCGACACGGGCCGCGCGATCACGTCCACGTCCAGCGTCGGCCGGCCGGTGGTGTGCACGGCGACGCGTCCGACCGCGCGCGAGCGGTTCGGGCCGTCCTGATGCACGACGTCCATCGGCGAGATCACGAGCTGGCGGTCGCCCGCGCCGTTGAGCGTCGCCGTCCCCGTCAGCGTGCCGCCGATCGGCAGGGTAGGGAAGAGCAGCTTGGCGACGTCCATCTGCAGTGGCGCCATGCGCACGCGCAGGTCGCGCGCGCTCACGACGACCGGGGTGCCCGCGAGGCCGAGCACGCCGTCGGCGATCACCCGGCTCGTGCCGCGGCCGTAGGCCGCGAAGGTCACGTCCGCGTCGAGGTCGAGCCGCTTCAGCGAGCCGTCGAACTTCGCGCGGCCGGCGAGCACGCCGTCGCGCGGCGGCTTGATCGCCGGCGCGACCTCCTTGAGGAGCTTCGTCGTCACGCCGGTGAAGCGGAGGTTCGCGTCGTGGAACGCGATGGTGTCGCTCATCGTGATGCCGAGGTCACCCTGGATGTGCGCGCCGCCGGTGCGCAGGTCGCCGCTCCGCATCGCGTAGTCCTGCGTCGAGCCGCGCCACTGGATGAGCATCGCCGCGGTGCCGCCGCCGTCCTTGGGCATGTGCGGGTAGAGCCAGCGGAAATCGTCGAACGCGGCCGGCTCGCCGGTGGCGGCGAGCCGCATGTCCCCGTTCTCGATCACGTACACGCCGTCGCCGCGCATCTGCGAGGCGGGCATCCGCACGCGCGCGCCCTTCCACCACAGCGAGTCGTCGTTGAAGTGGAACCGTCCGGCCATCGTGCGGATGTCGGCGGCGGGCGGCCGGAAGGGCAGGGCGAGCATCCGCAGCTCGGCGACGTCGATCAACCGCACGGAGGTGCTCGGATCGGCCAGCTGCACGAGCGGGAACCGTCCCGTGAGCCGCTGCAGCTCGATCACTTTCTGGTAGCCGCCCGCGGTCTCGATGATCATGAGGCGCGAGTCGCCCGAGAGCGCTTCCCTCACGAGGCTGTCGCGTGCGCGCGCCGTGACGCCCGCGCGCGGCGCCCATGGCGACCGCACGGTGAGGTGTCCCTCGACGATGCGCGCGTCCTCGAACCGGATCCACGAGCCGAAGCCCGGCACGGTGTCGCCGGGCGTCGGGGCCGATGCCGGCCAGAGCCGCCGGTAGTTCCAGGCAGTGTCGCCCGGCAGCTTCTCGATCAGGATGTCCGGCCGGTAGATCACCAGATCGTTGATCTCGATCCGCTTCCCGAGGAAGCTGCGAATCGAGTAGCGGCCCGACAGCGAGTCGGCCCTGAGAAACGGGCGGCCCGCGCTGTCGGTGATCGAGATGCCGGTGATCGTCGCGCCGGAGAGGAGGTTGCCCCGGACGCCGCCGATGCGCACGATGCCGTGCGTCGCGCCGGCGAGCGACTCGAGCGCGTAGCGCCGCACCCGCTCCCGCCCGTACTCCGTGTTCGTCACCACCCACACCGCGACGAGCGCGAGGGCGACGATCGCGAGCAGTACGACGAGGAGGCGGGCGAGGCGCTGCAGCATCAGTACGCCTCTCCGATCGAGAGGTGGATCGTGAGACGGTTCAGGATCCGTCCCAGTCCGCTGCCGCCGCCGCCGGGCGCGTAGCGGCGCGGCGTCTCGAGGGCGACGATCTCTCGGCGGCCGTTCCGCGTGAGCTCGGTGGCGACGGCCAGGTCCTCGGGCTGCATCGGGTTGATGCCGAGGTCGACGCGGATCGGTCCGACCGGCGAGTAGTAGCGGACGCCGAACCCCGGCGTGATCGCGCCGGTACCGCGCACCAGATCGCGGAACGTCTGCAACCCGCCGCCGAGCGGATCGAACACGCGCTCGCCGACGGCGGCGCCGTCGACGAACACCGCCCCGCGCAGGTTCTCGAGGAACAGCGGGAAGCGGTACTCCACGCTCGCCTCCACCAGCGACGTGCCGCCGAGGGGACGCGCCGTGAACTTGTCGTCGCCGATCGGCTTGGCCTCCTCGGTCGAGTCGCGCGCCGTGTTCGGGTCGCAGAACCGGATCGCCTCGGAGTAGGCGTCGCACGGCGTGCCGCCCGTGGTGAGCGCGTTGATGAGGTACCCGTGCGGCAGGGTCAGGATCCGGGGCCCGAGCTGGTTCTCGCCGTAGCCGCGCACCGACTGCGACCCACCGGCGTAGAACCGCTTGCGCGGGTGAAGCACCGCCTCTCCCGTGAGCCCCGTGCGCGGTCGCACGAAGCCGAGCCGCAGGTGCGCTGCGAGGACGGCGTTCCGCGCGCCGAGGCGCGTGTAGATCGTCCCTTCGCCATAGGCGCGGTTGTACGAGTAGTCGGACACGGTCGCCTGCGACGCGTGCTCCAGCTCGCCCCGCGCGGTGTAGCCTCGCGTCGGTGCGAGCGGAACGTCCGTGCGGTCCACGAGCACCGTGGCGAGCACGGGCGAGAGCCGCTGGTGCAGCCGCAGGTTGCCGATCGTCGTCGTGTCGCAGACGCCGAAGTTCACGCAGAAGTATGCGTCCCCCGCCTCGACGCGGTTGACCTCGAACCGGTAGTTGAGGCTAGCCGGGGCGCGGACGCCGACCGTGCGGGTGAACGTCACGTTGCCGCCGTAGCCGCGATCGATCGCCACGGCGGGCACCGAGCGCCGCTGCGCGAACGCCCCGAAGCCGAGCGAGTTCCTCGGCCGCTTGAGGAAGGCTGGCTGCTGGAACTGCACGCTCGCGTGCCAGGTCGGCGAGAGGAAGTCGTTCGCGTTCCCGGTGACCGTGGAGTCGGAGCGCTGCTCGCGGAAGATCCCCGTGCCGTTCAGCTGCCGCGCGAGGAGGTTGCCGAACGTGACCGTGCCGTCGAGCCGCCGAGCCCCGCCCAGCAGGTTGTAGTGCGTGAACCGGCCCTCGGTCTGGAAGTAGTCGACGGTGTTGAAGCCGCCGCTCAGCCGCGCCTCGTGCAGCTGCGCCTCGCGCAGCAGCACGTGCACCGTCTTCACGCTGTCGAACGTCTCGGGCACCTGGATCGTCGCCAGCCGGAACAGGTTCGACTCGTACAGGTTCCGCTGGCTCTCGAGCATCGCGCTGCGCCTGAACGGATCGCCGGGCCGGAACGTCAGCGAGTTCTGGACGGTCAGTGGAGAGATCTCGTCCGTACCGCTGATCACGACCTCGCCCACGCGCGTGAGATGGTTGGGCACGACGTTGAACTGTACTTCCGCGGTACGAGCGACCGGGTCCACGATGGACGACGTGTCGATCAGGGCGTCGGCGTAGCCGCGCTCCCAGAGCTCGTTCGTGATCGCGACCCGCATCGAGTCGACCTTGTTGAGGTCGAGCGGCTCGCCGCGGCGGAGGAAGCGGAACTGGCGGACACGCCGCCCGGGAAGGAGGGTGGAGTCGGCGACGATCCGAAATGCCGTGACGACCGTCGGCGGACCCTCGCGGATGTCGAACCGCACGGCGACCTGCTTGTCGTTCATCCGCGTGACGGAGGTGTCCACCTCGGCCTCGCGGAATCCGCGCTTGTAGTAGAACACGCGGATGCGGAGCACGTCGCGCTGGAGCTCCTGCCGGTTCAGGTACTGCCGGTTCTCCAGCGCCCGCCACCGGCTGAACTTGCAGATGAGCGACAGGATGGCGCTGCGGCAGCGCGTCGCCGAGGTGTAGATGTTCGCCCGCAGCTCGTCCTTGTCGATCGCGTCGGAGACGCCCGCGAGGACGAGCCGCTTCACCTCAGGCGTCGGCGAGAGATCGCGGCGCACCTGTTGTGCAGCGACGGAGCTGGCACTAGCAAAAGCGCTCGCCACGAGGACGAGCGCCGCGCGCCCGAGTCGGCGGGAGAAGGGCATACCGGGCATCGCAAGAGCAAAGGCTGGGCCCGGGAGGGGGTCTCCCAGGGCCCAGCCCCTGGTTTCTCGGTTGACGGTCTTCGGTTTTCGGCCGGCCTCGGGACGCAGGAGCT
>DASTSX010000152.1:0-2847 GCA_035760455.1 Gemmatimonadaceae bacterium
CCCGGGGCCAGCTCACAGCGCTCGTCTCCCGCGCGGATGCTCGGGCGGACCGCCAATGGCGAGGCGGTGACTCTGGGTGCGACGAGATGCGGCAGTTGCACCGGTGCGCGACTCGGGTTCGGCAGGAGCCGGGCGGTTCCAGCCCGGCGGGGTGCTTTCAGGCTAGCTACCGAGCCCAACCATATCAGTGATCCAGCGCACGGCGGGCGCAGAGCCGGCCTGTTCAGCGTCGCCAGCCCGGCCGAGGAGGCTCGGCCACCCGCACGTTGCGCTCGTCGCGTGAGCGTGGAGATTGGCGCGGACTCCTCCGCTCACCACCAATGGAACGTCGCGACTTTCTTCTCGACCTCTCGCGGTACGCCGCCTTCTGCGCCGTCGTGCCCAACGTCTGGCGCGTCACCGCGCGCCCGCGGCTCGCCGACGATCCCTTCATGCTCGGCGTCGCGTCCGGCGACCCCACCGCAACCGGCGGGGTGCTCTGGACGCGGCTCGCCCCCCGGCCCCTCGAGCCGGATGGCGGCATGGACGGCCAGCGCGTGATCGTCACCTGGGAGCTCGCCGACGACGACGCCTTCACGAAGATCGTGAAGCAGGGACGTGCCACCGCCGCGCCGGAGCTCGGCTACTCCGTGCACGTGGACGTCGACGGCCTCCTGGCCGACCGCTGGTACTTCTACCGGTTCTCCGCCGCGGGCGCCACGAGCAAGGTCGGCCGGTTCCGCACGAGCCCCGCCGCGGGCACGACGCGTCCCCTCCGCTTCGCCGTCGCCTCGTGCCAGCACTACGAGCAGGGCCTCTTCACCGCCTTCGCCCACATGGCGCGCGAGGAGATCGATCTCGTCACCCACCTCGGCGACTACATCTACGAGTACGGCGCGATCCCCGATCGCGTGCGTAGCCACAACGCCTTCGAGATCCGCGCGCTCGACGATTATCGTCGCCGCTACGCGCTCTACAAGTCGGACCCCGCGCTCCAGGCCGCACACGCTCGGTGCCCGTGGATCGTCACGTGGGACGATCACGAAGTGGACAACAACTACGCGGGCTCCGTCGGCGAGAACATCATGGAGTCCGAGGAGCAGATGCGTACCCGCCGCGCCACGGGCTATCAGGCGTGGTGGGAGAACCAGCCCGTGCGCGTTCCGCGCGCCAGATCCTGGAGTGATCTGAACATCACGCGCACCATCGACTGGGGCGCACTCGCGCGCTTCTGGGTCGTGGACACGCGCCAGTACCGCAGCGATCAGGCCTGCGACGACGGCAATCGCGTCGTGCCGTGCGGGGCGTGGGCCGACCAGTCGCGCACCGTGCTCGGCGCGACCCAGGAGCGCTGGCTCACCGACGGCCTGACGACGTCCACGGCGAGATGGCGCGTGCTCGCCAACCAGATCATGGTCGCGCCGTACGACAACCTGGCCGGCGATCAGCAGCGTGTGTCCATGGATCAGTGGAGCGGCTATCCCGCCGCTCGCGCCAGGCTGCTCGGCGCCATCGCGCAGGGCGCACCCAATCGCACCGTGGTGCTCACCGGCGACATCCACACGAACTGGGTCAACGAGCTGCGCACGGATTTCCGGCGCCCCGAGCGTCCCTCGATCGCCGCGGAGTTCGTCGGCACGAGCATCACCTCCGGCGGCGACGGCAACGACGAATCGGTGCTCTCGACGCCGGAGGTTCGCGCCGAGAATCCGCACATCAAGTGGCAGCAGAATCGCCGCGGCTACATGCGCTGCACGGTTGACGGAGACGCCTGGACGACGGAGTTCCGCACCGTCGCGTACGTCTCGCGGCCCGACGCACCGGTCGAGACGCCGTCGCGCTGGCGCGTCACCCGCGGACGGGCGGGGATCGAACGGCTGTAGTGTGTTGCAGGCCTCGGATGCGACGCGCGTTCAATCTCCCGCGCGCGCGACGTCTTGATTCCACTTTTCGAGAGAGGAGGCTGCATCGCATGACAGCGACCCTCAAGGTTCCCGTCGGTCCCGATGACCATTCGAGCGGCCCGGAGGACGCGCCGGTCACGCTCGTCGAGTACGGCGACTTCGAGTGCCCGCATTGCGGCGCGGCCTATCCGATCCTCAAGACGGTGCTCGCGCGCCTTCACGGCCACGTGCGATTCGTCTTCCGACACTTCCCGCTGACCGAGGCGCATCCGCACGCGGCGTCCGCCGCCGAGATGTCCGAGCTCGCGGCGGAGCACGATCGCTTCTGGCCGATGCACGACCGCCTGTTCGAGAACCAGCGCGCGCTCGACGACGTGGCCCTCGTTCGGTACCTCACGGCGCTCGACATCCCCGCGCGCGAGGCCGTCCGGGTGCTGGACGACCACGAGTTCGCCACGGCGGTCCGCGCCGATTTTCGAGGCGGTGTGCGCAGCGGAGTGAACGGAACGCCGACCTTCTTCATCAACGGCGTCCGTCACGCGGGCCGGTGGGACGAAGCGGCGTTGATCGACGCGATTCAATCCGCCGGCCGCGCCTCGCGCGAGCCTTGAGGGACGCCGCGGCGTGGCATGAAGAGGAGGGTGGCCCACCGCGCGTGTAGGGCGATGCCCGGCGCGAGCAGGACAGATGAAAGGATTGTCGACGACATCGAAGCCCGGACGGAGAAGCAAGAGCGCGCGTCCAGGTGCGTCTCCTTTCGCAGGTCGGCGGAGCGCCCGCCGACGAATGACGATGCGAGCCGCGTCCGGCACTGTCTGTCAGCCTCCACCCGACAATCGCGCGTCGCCCGATGGCCCGGCACCAACGCAGATCGCCTCCGGAGACGTCTCCGGAGGCAATCCATGCCGTGGTGGAGCCACTGTGTCGAACGAGAGCGGGCGACCGGACTCGAACCGGCGACGTC
>DASTSX010000153.1:0-8984 GCA_035760455.1 Gemmatimonadaceae bacterium
GCGCGCCGGCGTCGCGAAGTTGTCGGTGCGGATCGCGACGTCCGGGATCTCGCGCCCGATCGCGCGTTCGGTCCACGCGATGAGCTCGAGGATGCGCATCGAATCGAGCAGGCCGCTGGCGAACAGCGACGTGTCGGCGCCGATCGGCGGCCCGTCCGGCGCGAACCGGTGATTGAGCCACGCCAGCAGCTCCACGAGCAGCTCCGCTCGTGGGGACGCCGCGCGCGCCGGGCCGAGGCCGGCGGCGCTCATGCCGCCACCTCGGCGAGCCCGGGCACGCCCCGCCATCCGGTCCGGAGCAGGTGGTCGATCATGCGCCCCCAGTAGTCGCGCACCGACGGCGCGGCGGCACCCAGCAGCGACTCGGCGTGCCCCGTGTCGAAGCGCTTGGGCAGGGCGAGCTGCGGGAGGAAGTGTGTGAGCGCACGCGTCACGCGCCGGAGCCGCGGATGTCCGGTTTCTTCCACCGCCTGCGCGAACAGCTCCCACGTCTCGAGGTCGGCGCGTGCCGGAGGGGCGATGCGCCGGCGTCGCCATGACGCGTCGGACGACCACCGCGCGTGACAGTCGTCGAGGAGCTCGCCGAGCGGCATCGCACCGGCGCCGGCGCAGAGGTGCACCGTCGTGCCGTCCACGTCGCGGCGCAGGGCGAGCCGCGCGATCGCGTCGGCCACGTAGCTCGTCGGCACCACGTCGAGCGCCGACTCGGGGACGCCGGGGATCATCGCGGCGAGGCCATCGTGGAAGAGGCGGAGCGCCTGATGCACGGCGTTCCGCTGGGTCACTGCGCCGCTCGCGTCGTCGCAGGCGACGGTGCTCGAGCGCAGGATCACCCAGTCGCCGCGCGCCGCGCGCACGAGCGACTCCGCTTCCGACTTCGAGCGCTCGTAGGCGTTCACCCACCCGATCGCCTCGGTGGACGCGCCCTCCGCCGACTCGGGTACGACGCCCGTGCGACGACCGGCGACGAACGCGGTGCTGACGAAGGCGAAGCGCTGCACGCGGGGGCAGTCCGCGGCCAGCTCGAGCAAGCGTGCGGTGCCGTCGCGATTGACGAGGCGAGCCTGATCGAGCGGGCGCGAGAACGTCGTGTCGGCGGCGAGGTGCACCACGGCGGTGGCGTGCTCCGCGAGCCAGGCACGCGCGTCGCGCGCGAGCCCCACGCCGTCGCGCGTGACGTCCCCCTCGAGCACCACCACGTTGCGATGCGGCAGGCCGGCGCGACGGGCCACCGATTCCCAGCGCGCGCGGTCTCGCACCACCACCGCGATGCGCGGCGCGATCCCCGACGCCCTCCAGTGCCGGATCACCCGCTCGCCCAGCAGCCCCGTCGCGCCAGTGACCACCACCACGCCATCGCCGTGCGCGCCGTCGAGGGCGGCGCGACCCAGTGTCGTGGACATGTCAGGCCTCCACGGCGAGAGCCGTCCAGTGCGCACCGTAGCCGTAGGCGAAGAGCAGCGCGCGCTGGCCAGGGCGCACGTCGCCGGCGGCGATCGCGTCGCGCAGGTTGATGAAGTTGTCGCCGGCGAGCGTGTGCCCGCGGCGAGCGATGTTGTGTCCCCAGAGCGTCGCGTTCGGCAGGCGCACGAGGCGGAGCAGCACCTCCCAGCTCCGCATGCTCACGTTGTGCGGGATCACCCAGTCGACGTCCTCCGGGCGCCAGCCGGCGCTGCGCAGCGCGCAGCCGACGGCGTGCACGGCGGTGGGGAAGTACGACGCCACCACCTCCTCGCGCATCGCCTCGGGATCCCAGTAGTAGCCCTTCGAGATCGTCGCGCCGCCGACGATGCGGTTGCGCCCGTCGGGGTCGTCGCTCGCCTCGAGCAGGAGCGCGCACGCCGCGTCCGAGGTGCAGTTGTACACGGCCTCGCGCCCGGCGCGCGCCGGATAGAACTCGCTCGCCACGCACAGCGCGCGCTCGATCCCTTCGGCGGCCATCATTGCGCGCGCCACGCGGATCGCCCCGAACAGCGTGGTGCACGCGAGCTGATCGAGCGCCAGCACGGCCGCGCCCTCGAGCCCGAGCTCGTGCTGCAGCCGGGTGGCCGGATAGCGGAAGCGGTCGGCGGTGCAGAGCGAGGCCGCGCCGGCGACGGCGTCGGTGGCGGCGGCGAACGCCATTGCGCTCGGCGTACCGCCGTACACCAGCAGTCCTACGCTCGCCGGATCGACTCCTTCGTCGGCGAGCAGCCTGCACGCGGCGGCGCGCGCCATCTCGTACGGGCTCTCCGCCACGGCGACGTGCACGCGCTCGAAGCCGAATCGCTCCAGCACCGCCGGATCGCTCTCCAGCTCGCCGCGTGCGGCGAGCTCGCGCACGGTGCGCTGCGCGGCGGCGTAGGCGTAGGCGATCCCACGAATGCGGGTCGTGCTTCCGTCGCCGCGTATCGGCGCCAACACGTTGGACTCCACTCGACGCTCCCAGCAGGGGACGCGAGGAAGAGTGCCGCCGCGGGCGGCGGCCGAAGATACGTCAGTGTACGTAGCAGGGCGGGCAAAGCTACGTAGCAGCCGGAGACCGCCGCGGCCTGCGTCATCGTAAGGCGTGGATTCAGCACAGGTTGCGGCGCTCCTACGTCGATCTGCTCGCGCTCCTACGTCGTTCGTACGACGGATCGAAGCTCCGCCTGGCGGCAGACTCCGCCCACGCTGCGGAGGGCGTTCCTCCAAGGCGTGACGCGGTCACTCTCGGACCGCGCCGACTGGCGACACTCCATCGGAGCCACCATGACCACCCGCCGCCTCTCCGTCCTGCTCGCCCTCTCTTTCCTTTCTGCCTGTGCCGACGACAGCACCGCACCGACGGCGGCTCCGTCGGCCAACCTTCTCACCCCGGAGCTCTCGTCCGAGGGACTGGGCGTGTTCCAGCGCTACGTCGCGATCGGCACCAGCATCAGCATGGGCGTCCAGAGCGACGGGGTGTACGCCGCGACGCAGCAGACGTCGTGGCCGGCCCAGCTCGCCCGTCTGGCGAATCGTGAGCTCACGCTGCCGCTCATCTCCGCTCCCGGCTGCGCCGCACCGTTCGCCGCACCGCTCATCAGCGGCACGCGACTGAGCGGCGAGTCCGCCGGTCTGCCCTTCGCCCAGCGCCAGTGCGCGCCGAACGAGCCCGGCGTCGTGCTGCCGGCGGGCAACGTCGCGATCGACGGCGCGCGCACGGGTCACGCGCTCACGGCCACACCCGAGAACCCGGACCCCGGCCACGCGATGCAGTATCCGCGCGTGCTGCCGCCGGGGATGTCGCAGG
This sequence comes from Gemmatimonadaceae bacterium, assembly GCA_035760455.1. Taxonomy (GTDB): domain Bacteria; phylum Gemmatimonadota; class Gemmatimonadetes; order Gemmatimonadales; family Gemmatimonadaceae; genus AG11. The sequence continues at coordinate 3,254 of DASTSX010000153.1, forward strand.
TCACCGCGATGGAATCGCAGAACCCCAAGGTCGTGTCCGTGGAGCTGGGCGGGAACGACATCCTCGGCGCGTCGCACGGGTTCTATGCGCCGGGCGTGAACGTCGTCCCCGTGTCCGCGTGGGAGCCGCAGTATCGCCAGATCGCGGCGCGCGTGGACGCCGTCGCCAAGCACGCCGTGCTCGTCGGCCTGGTGGACGACGTGCGCAGCTTTCCGGCCTTCCGCACCGGCGCCGAGTTCTGGAATGCCCGCGCCACCTTCGCGCCGTTCAACGTCGCCATCTCCGCCGACTGCACGAACAGCACGAACCTGCTGTTCGTCCCCTACATCGTTCCGGTCGCCGCCGGCACGGGGGCGTACTACAACAGCAAGGGCTACGGGCCGTACACGCTGAGCTGCGCCAACTTCGCCGCGCCGGCCGAGGACTACATCCTCGACGGCGCCGACGTCGCCGCGGTGAACGCCCAGCTCGCGGCGATGAACGCGGTCATCCAGAACGAGGCCAGCACGCGCGGCTTCGCCTACTTCCCGCTCGGCGCGCTGTACGAGACCGCGGTCACCAAGCCGGCGTTCAGCGCGGTCGCGATCATGACCACGGCCCAGCCGTACGGGCCGTACATCAGCCTCGACGGAATCCACCCGAGCGCCGAAGGCGCCCGCGTGATCGCCGATGCGGCCGCGGCGGCGCTCAACGCGCGGTACCGCCTGGGCATTCCGACGTCGACGGGTGCGCTGGCGGTGTTCGCACGGCGGTGAGAACCTCGGTGAGTTGGTGAGTTGGATAGGGAGTTGGTTGGTCGGTTGATTGGTGGGTTGAACCGCGAAGGGCCACGAACCGGCGTGGAGACTCCGATTGAGGGGTCTCTATGCAGGTTTGTGGCGCTTGCCGTTCAACGCACTCAGAAACCGACCAACGAGCCCGCTATCCAACTCACCCACTCACCTTCTCGCTATCTTTCCCCGCGACCCTACTCATCTTCTCATGACCGATCTCGATCTGCTCAGCATCAACACCGTCCGCACCCTCGCGATGGACGGTGTCCAGAAGGCGAACTCCGGGCATCCGGGCACGCCGATGGCCCTCGCGCCGCTCGGCTACGCCCTCTTCACCAGACACATGAAGCACGACCCGGCCGACCCCCACTGGCCCGATCGCGACCGCTTCGTGCTCTCGGCCGGCCACGCCTCGATGCTGCTGTACAGTTGCCTGTACCTGAGCGGATACGATGTCACCCTCGAGGACCTGAAGCAGTTCCGTCAGTGGGAGAGCCGGACGCCCGGGCACCCCGAGTACGGCTACACCGCCGGCGTCGAGACGACGACGGGGCCCCTCGGCCAGGGGGTCGGGAACTCGGTCGGCTTCGCCGTCGCCGAGGCGCATCTCGCCGCCGTGTTCAACCGCGCCGGCCACGAGATCGTCGACCATCACACGTTCTTCATCTGCAGCGATGGCGACCTGATGGAGGGCATCTCGCACGAGGCGGCCTCCTTCGCCGGCCACTTCAAGCTCGGGAAGCTCATCGGCTTCTACGACGACAACCGCATCACGATCGACGGCAGCACGGACCTCACCTTCAGCGACGACACGGCGAAGCGGTTCGAGGGATACGGCTGGCAGGTGCTCCATCTCCCCGACGTGAACGACCTCGCCGCGATCGACCGCGTCGTCGCCGAAGCGAAGGCGGACACGTCGCGCCCGACGCTCGTCGTCACGCGCACGCACATCGGGTACGGCAGCCCGAAGAAGCAGGACACGGCCTCGGCGCACGGCGAGCCGCTCGGCGCCGAGGAGGTCGTGGCGACGAAGAAGGCGCTGGGCTGGCCGCGTCCCGAGGAGACGTTCTACGTGCCCGAGGAGGCGCTCGCCAACTGGCGCACGGCGCGCGAGCGGGGCGCCGCGGCGCACGCCGAGTGGAAGCAGCGCTACGCCGCGTACCGCGCCGCGCATGCCGCCGATGCGGAGGAGCTGGAGCGGCGCCTCGCCGGCAACCTGCCCGACGGGTGGGAGAAGGCCATCCCGTCGTTCACGAAGGAGAACGGTTCGGTGGCCAGCCGCGCCGCGTCGAACGCCGTGCTGAACGCGCTCGCTCCCGTGCTCCCCGAGCTGATCGGCGGCTCGGCCGACCTCACGCCCTCGAACGGCACGGCGGTGAAGTCGTGGCAGCCGTTCGCGGCGACGCGGTACGAGGGCCGGTACATGCATTTCGGCATCCGCGAGCACGGCATGGGGTCGATCATGAACGGCATGGCGCTGCACGGCGGCCTCGTGCCGTTCGGCGGGACGTTCCTGATCTTCTCCGACTACATGCGGCCGGCGATCCGCCTCGCGGCGTTCATGAAGCTGCGCAGCGTCTTCATCTTCACGCACGATTCGATCGGCCTCGGCGAGGATGGACCGACGCACCAGCCGATCGAGCAGCTGTCGGCGCTGCGCGCGATCCCCGGGCTCACCGTGCTGCGCCCGGCCGACGCGACCGAGACCGCAGCGGCGTGGCGCACGACGATGACGCACGTCGACGGGCCGGTCTGCCTCGTGCTCACGCGGCAGAAGCTCGGGTACATCGACCGGACGAAGTACGCGAGCGCGGCCGGCGTGGCGCAGGGCGGCTACGCGGTCCTCGACGCGCCGGACGGGGCCCCGCAGGTGGTGCTGATGTCGAGCGGCTCCGAGCTCGCGCTGGCGATCGGCGCGGCGGAGAAGCTCGCTGAGCGCGGCGTGCGCGCGCGCGTGGTGAGCATGGCGAGCCACGAGCTGTTCGCGCGCCAGCCGGCGTCGTATCGCGACTCGGTGCTGCCGGCGGGCGTGCCGCGCGTGGCGATCGAGGCGGCGCACCCGATGAGCTGGTACCGCTGGGTGGGCGACAGCGGTGTCGTGCTGGGCGTGGAGCGGTTCGGCGCGAGCGCGCCGTACGAGCGGATCTACGAGGAGCTCGGGCTCACCGTGGACAAGCTGGTGGACGCGGCGGAACGGCTCGTGGCGGAGGCCGTGGTCTAGCGCCGGCTGCCGCGTCGTAGGTGCAGATCCCTCGACTCGCTGCGCTCGCTCGGGATGACACTGGGAGCATGCGGCGTCTCGGTCGCGTCCTCGTGCTGCTGACGCTCGCGGCGTGTCGCGGGCGCGGCGTGGCGAATGGTGCGACCGGACGCGAGCTCGCCATCACGCGCGTGATGGCCGATCCGCGGACGATCGCCGACGAGCGCGGCGAGTGGATCGAGCTCACCAACACCGGCACCGTGGCGGCGGACCTGCGCGGATGGGCGCTGCGCTCGGCGAACGACGCGGGCTTCGTCGTCCGGCAATCGGTGGTGGTGCCGCCGAGCGGCTCCGTGCTCCTCGCCCGCTCGGCGGATGCGGAGCGCGGCACGCGGCCGGCCGTCGTGTATTCGGGGATCACCCTCGCCAACGGCGCCGACTGGCTCGTGCTGCGCGATCCCGAGGGCACGACGCGCGACTCGCTGGCGTGGCGTGCGCCCCCGCGCGGCGTCGCCCTCGAGCACCGGCGCGCGTCGGGTGCCGCCGCCGCGAGCGCGCAGGAGAACGCGCGCGCGACGATCGCGCCCCCCGCCACGCCGCGCGAGCTCGTCGTCCGCGTGCTCGACGTCGGGCAGGGCGACGCGATCCTCATCCAGAACGGCGGCTCGACCGTGCTCGTCGACGGCGGGCCGGAGCGCCGCGCGCTCGCGCACTGGCTCGACGTCCTCGACGTGCGCGACACGATCGACGCCGTGATCCTCACCCACGCGCACGGCGATCACTTCGAGGGGCTGCGCGAGCTGTTCGCCACGCGGCGGCGACTCGCCGTGCGCTACTTCTGGTCGAACGGCAACTCGCCGCCGAATCTCGACTTCACCGGGCTCCCCGACACGATCGTGTCGCGCGCCCGTACGCGCGGCATGGTCGTGCGCGACACCGACGATCCATGTGCGGATGACCGCACGACGGTCTGCACCCTTCCCCTCGACGGTGGCGCGAAGCTGCACGTCATGCGGCCGATGGCCGACGCGCAGACGCTCGACGAGAACAACCGCTCCGTCGCGCTCAAGCTGGTCGGCCCGGATTCGGCGTCGTTCACGATGTGGCTGGCCGGCGACGCGGAGAAGGACGCCATCGATTGGTTCACGACGGCCGCGGGCTACGCCCGGACGCCCGGGATGCGCGCCCACGTGCTCAAGGCGAACCATCACGGAAGCTGCGACGGCGTGAGCGACCGCTATCTGGACGCGGTACGGCCGTCACTCATCGTGGCCTCGCTCGGCGGGATCAACGACTACGGCCACATGCACGCCCAGACCAAGGCCGCCTTCGCGCGACACGGCGTCCCCTGGTACCGCACCGACCAGAACGGAACGATCACGCTGCGCTCTCCCGGCATCCCTGGCGGCGGATACACGGTGACCGTCGAGCGCGGCGCGGCGAACGCCATCGGACCGAGCGACCGGCGCAGCTATCAGCCGGACTGCGCGGGGATGTGAGAGGGCGGTGAGTTCGTGAGTTGGATAGTGGGTCAGTCGGTTGCTTCCGCTGCTCGATACGACGAACGTACCATGGCAGCGATCGTGCATTCGGCGATCGCATCCTCATCACTCCGACCTCGAGGTTCTCCATGCACGGTCGACTCGCTCTCGCGCTGATCTCCGGCGCGCTGTCCGCGAGCGTGTTCGCGGCTTGTTCCTCCGGCGGCGACGCGGCGCGCACCGACTCCGCTCGTGCCGATTCCGCCGCCGCGGCCGCAACCCCGAGCGCCGACTCGGCCGCCGCGCCGGCGTCGTCCGCCGCGACGCTCACGGAGGAGATCCGCGCCGCCGAGAACGCGTGGCGCATCGGCCTCACGGGCGGCGACACCGTCGAGCTCGGCCGGATCACCGCGCCGGGGTTCACGATGGTCGGCAGCACGGGCCCGGCGTCGACGGTGACGCGCGCGAACCTCATGAAGCAGCTGAGCCAGGGCGAGGTGCAGGCCGACTCGTCGAGCATCAGCGATCTGACCGTGAACGGCACCGGCGACTCGGCGACGGCCGACCTCACCTTCTACTGGCGCGTCAGCCGGATGGGCAAGGCGCCGAAGGGCGAGACGATGAAGGTGACGGACACGTGGGTGAAGCGGGACGGGCGCTGGCAGCTGGCGGCGCGGAAGCAGCAGTAGCGTTCTGCGCGATGCGCGGTGCGCGATGCGAAACGGCCTCGGGAGGAGCGTGCTTCCCGAGGCCGTCAGCGCAATGCACTCGCCGCACGGTTAATACCGCCGCCTCCGCCGCGGCGCCGAGCGCCGGATCCCCAACGATCCCATCAGCGCGCCCATCAGCCCGCGCGTCACCGTCCCCGCGACGGTGCGCGCGATGGGCGACTTGAGGATCGTCTCGAACGTCGTCGGCGGCTCCTTGGCGGCGCGGCCGGCGCGGGCGGGCGCCTCGACGCGCTGCTCGTCGGCGTCGTCGTCTTCGGCATCCTCCGCCTGCGCCGCGGCCGTCGCCCGCGCGGTCAGCATCTCGCGCGCGCTCTCGCGGTCCACCGCCGTCGCGTACTTGCGCACCTGCGCCGACGACGCGAGCCGCTGCATCAGCTCGTCGTCCGTGAGCGGTCCCATGCGCGACGACGGCGGGATGAGCCGCGTCGCGAAGGGCGGCGTCGGCACGCCGCTCGGCGAGAGCACCGTCACCAGCGCCTCGCCGATGCCGAGCGACGTCAGCGTCGCCTGCACGTCGTAGAACTTCGTCTTCGGGAAGGTGCGCGC
>DASTSX010000154.1:0-2464 GCA_035760455.1 Gemmatimonadaceae bacterium
GCGGACGCATCGCCGGTGCGCTGAGCTTCGGTCGCCCGGCCGATCACCCGCTCTTCGGCGACCGCGAGCAACGCCTCGCGGAGGAGCTGGCGCAGCTGGTGGGTCTCGCGCTCGAGCAGCAGCGGATCGCGTCGATCGCCGAGGCAGCGGCGCGGACCAAGTCGGAGTTCCTGGCGATGATGAGCCACGAGCTGCGCACGCCGCTCAACGCCATCGCGGGCTACGCCCAACTACTGGAGATGGGGTTCCGGGGTCCTCTCACCGATGGACAACGGGACGCGGTGAGCCGCATCCTGCGCGGCCAGGAGCATCTCCTCACGCTCGTCGACGCCGTCCTGACCTTCTCGCGCTTGACGAGCGGCCGGTTGACGATCGATTCGACGGAGCTCGACGCGGTCGACCTGATCGACGCGGCGAGCGAGCCGCTCGTCGTGGAGTTCGCGGCGCGCGAGCTCGACTTCCGGATCCTGCCCTGTCCCAAGCGCGCACGGGTGTGCGCGGACCGGGAGCGCGCGGTGGAGATCCTCCGCCACCTGCTGTCGAACGCGTTGAAGTTCACGCCCAAGGGCGGATCGGTGACGGTCGGATGCGAGGAGGCAGGGGGGATGATTCGCTTCGTGGTCGCGGACACCGGCCGGGGGATCCCGGAAGGGCAGCGCGACGCGATCTTCCAGCCGTTCGTGCAGGTGGAGAAGGGGCTGACGCGGTCGGCGGACGGCAGCGGGCTGGGGCTGGCGATCGGGCGAGAGCTCGCCGAACGGATGGGTGGGACGCTGACGGTGACGAGCCAGGAGGGGGCGGGGTCGCGATTCGTGCTGTCGCTCGTGCGGGCTGCCGACGAAGGAGCGGAGCCGTCTGCCGACGCGATTGACACGGTTTCAGACGAGGGCTAGTATTCGGGGCTGCGTTGCCCGCGCGCGCGGTGCTCCGGCGATGGTCGCCGAGTCGCCCGCGCGGGGCTCTTTTTCGTTTCAGGGCACGGACACGCAGCCAGTCATCGCGCCGCTGGCGCGAACCACACGAGGAAGGACGCACTGATGGTCGAGATTCATCTCGAGGAGAGCGATCGGCTGGATTGGGCGCTGAAGGCGTTCAAGCGGAAGATCGCGAAGGCGGGGATCCTGAAGGACCTTCGCAAGAAGCGCTATTACGTGAAGCCGAGCGAGGCTCGGCAGCTGAAGGCGGCCGCGGCCCGTCGCCGCAGCCGCACCGAGCGCGCGCGGTGAGCCAGTCGGCCTCGCGCTAGGTCCGGATGGCGAAAGAAGACGCGATTCAGCTGGAAGGCTCGGTCACCGAGGTGCTCCCGAACGCGACGTTCAGGGTGCAGCTGACCAACGGCCACAACGTGCTCGCCACGCTGGGTGGCAACATGCGGCGATTCCGCATCCGCGTGCTGGCGGGCGATCGAGTGACCATCGAGGTCTCTCCGTACGACCTGACCCGCGGACGAATCACCTTCCGCCACAAGAACTGAGCGACAGCGATCGACCCGCCTCCGGCGGGTCGATCGCGTTTCGGGCGACGGCGCGTGCCGCATGCGTTCTCCCCACGGGACTCATCGGGCGCCTCCGGGTATGATACGGGCCTATGCGCCACCGCCTCACGCCGTCGGCGATCCTCGCCGCGCTCACGATCGTCGTGCCGACCGCCGTTCCGGCCCTCGCGCGCGCGCAGCACGGAGGACACCCGACTGCAACGGCGACGGACAGCACCGAGGGAACCGCGCGGGCGCGGTGGCACCTCATGGCGCAAGCGATCCCGGTCGTCACGCACGCGGCGAACACGATCGGCGGGGCGAGCCTCACGGAATTCTACCTCTCCCAGGCCGCGGCGATGGCGCGCGGCGACCTGTGGCGGGGGCATCTGCGCCTCGAGGCGACTCTCAACGCCGAGGGCGCGACGATGGAGCGGGGGGAGCTCTCCACCGGTGCGTTCGGCGAGGGGTACATCGATCGACGGCATCCGCACACCTACCTGCACGAGATCGTCGCGACCGGCCTGGGCTCCGTGGGCCCGGTGCGGTATTCCGTCAGCGCCGGCCGCGGGTTCGCGGCGTTCGGTACGGATGATCCGATGATGCGCCCGTTCGAGAAGTACCCGATCAACCATCACCTGGCGCAGATCCTCGAGCGCGCCATGGTGACCGGCGCGATGCGCGCCGGGCCGGCGATCGTGGAGGCGAGCACGTTCGGCGGCGACGAGCCCACCTCCGCCACCTCGATGCCGACGCTGCGCCGGTTCGGAGACTCGTGGTCGGTCCGGGGCACGCTGTTGCCGGTGCCAGGGCTCGAGATGCAGGCGAGCTACGCTCGCGTAGCGTCGCCGGAGCACGTCAGCGGCGTCGGGCTCGACCAGTGGAAGCGCAGCACCTCGGCGCGCTTCATATCGGCGCGTGGCGACCGCTACGTGCTCGGCGAATGGGCGCGCACGATCGAACGCGACGCCGTCCGCAGCCTCGACGTGT
>DASTSX010000155.1:0-8670 GCA_035760455.1 Gemmatimonadaceae bacterium
CCGGACGGCACGAGCTTGGGGCGCTGGTGCTGGTTGTCCGACACGGCGAGGAGCGACAGGTCGAGCGCCGGGAATTCGAGCGCGCGCGGCTCCGCCTCGGCGACGTGGACGCCGATCGGCACGAACAGCCGGAGGATGCACCCGGTCTCCGCCGCGCGCGGCGTGTCGTGGTTCCCCGCGACCATCACGACCTCGGTGCGCGGCAGCGCGGCGCGCAGGCGGGCGAGCTGGATGTAGGCGTGCAGGATCGCCGTGTTCGTCGGGCGGACCTGATGGAACACGTCGCCGGCGATGAGCACCAGCTCCGGATCGAGCTCGATGATCTTGTCGACCGCGCGCGTGAACGACAGCGCCACGTCCGCTTCGCGCTGATTGATGCCGCGCGGAGTCAGCCGCTGGTACTGGCGGTAGCCGAGGTGCAGGTCGGCGAGGTGGACGAGGCGCAGATGCTCGGGGGCCGGGGTGGGCGAGGAGGTCGCGGCGCGCCAAGCGATTGCGGGCGCGGAAGTTGGCTCACTCCGCCGCACCGTGAAAGTCTAGCGGCGGATCACCGCTTGTCCATGGTCCGCAGCCGTTGCGTGACCTTGGTGACGAACTTCATCGGCTGCATGGCCACGCCGGACGGCGGCGTCATCACCGAGCGGATGAGCAGCGTGAAGAACGAGTCGGTCATCCAGCCGCGCGCGCGATCGATCTGCATCGCGCCGGACATGCTGCCGGACAGCTCCACGCCCCGCTGCACGCCGTCCGACTCGATCTGTCCCTGCATCGACACGAAGGCCAGCTCGCCGTCCCGACCGAGGGAATCGAGGCGGAACTCGGCGCGCACGTGCGCATTGCCGCTCGCGCCGAGGGGGCCGGCCGACGGCAGCGGCATCTGGCGCTGCCAGCGCTCCCCCACCGCGACCGGCCTTCGCGGGAAGACGGCCGGCATCGCGGCCATCGCCTCGGCCACGTCGCGCGGCACGGCCGTGCCGCGCGCGTCACGCGCGCTCTCGACCGAGCCGTCGTCGGCGAGCTGCACGATCAGCCGCTGCCCGCGCAGGGCCCGCTCCGCCTGCGCCGACATCGCCGCACCGTGCGCGTCCGAGCTCTGCACGCTCGCCGAGTCCACGAGCGTGAGCACCGTGGTGGTCGCCTTGCGCGACGCCTGCACGATCGTGCGCGCGAGCACGACGACGCTCGTCGTCATCGGCTTCGGCGCCGCCGATCCGGCGCGGGCCGTCGTGATCTCGGTGAGCTGCTCGAGCCGGGTGTGCAGCGTGTCGCCGACGCTCGGGTGCAACCGGAGCGCGACGCCGCCCGCGGGCGCCCGCTGCGCGCCGAGCGCGCCGCCCGCGAGCACGGCGGTCGCCGCGGCGAGCCACGCGGGGCGCGCGAGAGCGCCGTACCGGCCGGGCGCGCCGGTGCTCATCCGCACCGCTCCATCAGAAGCCGTACGGATCGTCCGCGGGGGCGGCTGGCAGAGGCGACGGCGCCTCGGGGCGCACGGCCGTCCGCGGCGCCACGGCGGCGCGGAAGTGCCGGGCGAACTCGCGGCGCACGTCGGCCGGCCGGGTCCGCACCACGTCGTTCCTCGCCCGCAGGATCTCGTCGTCGGTCGCGAGCTGCGTGACGTCCTGCAGCCAGCCGAGCGTGAGCGAGGGATCGAGCGTGCGCAGCGTGCGCAGCACGGCCGTGTGCAGCGAGGCCGCCTGCGCCGCCGGATAGCGGCTCACCCCGTCGCGGCCGCGCATGACGGCCGGCCGCGGGAAGCGCACGAAGATCGGTTGTGTGAAGTGCGGATGACGCACCATCAGCTGTCCCTTCTCCAACGTGGCGAGCTTGGTCTTGATCGCCGGACTGAGCACCGCGTACCCGGGCGTCGCCAGCTCGTCGCCGTCCATGCGGCCGTAGAGCGCCGTGCCCGAGTTGCCCACGACCCGCCGATGCACCTGCGACCGGAACTGCTGCGCGGCGAACAGCACGAGGCCCAGGTATCTGCCCCGCTCCGCGATGTCGAGCAGCATCTTCCGGACGTACGTGTCCGGACCGTCGCCCGGCGCGTACTTGTTCAGCTCGTCGACGAACACGACGACGTGCTGCACGCCCAGGTCCCGCTTCTCGAGGTGCTCGCGCAGCTTGGTCACCACGCGCGCGAAGATCAGGTCCTGCGCGTCCTCCTCGAGCCCGGCGACGTCGATCACATACACCGTGCGATCCTGAAAGCTCCCGAAGGGGAGGTCGCTCGTCGCGCCGTCGTCGGCGACGAGGCCCTTGCACCGGAGCGAGATGTTCGACAGACGGTTGCGGACCTTGCGGATCGTCGCCACGTGGTGGGTGCGCCAGCTCTGGTCGTCCTTCTTCTCCAGTGCGCGCAGCACGTCCTTGAACCACGCGTCGAGGTCGGCGAACGACGTGACCGTGTGCGGGCGCTCGAGCATCTGGTCGACGAACCGCTTGTCGAGGACGTTCTCCTTGATGAAGTCGATGAGCGCGTCCGCCTTCGCGTCGACGTCGTCCTTGTTCAGGAGCACCTCGGCGTACTGCAGCACCTCGCGCAGCCCCCACGTGAGCGCCGTGACGTTCTCGAGCAGTGCGTCGTTCGACCGGAGCGTGTTCAACGACACGCCGTCGGACTTGTAGGGGGCGTAGTACTGCACGTCCTCGAACGGCACCGGCGCGACGCCGCACTTCTCGTAGAGCTCGCGATCCGCCGCTTCGATCTCGCCGGGCTGATCGAGATAGCAGAGGTCGGGGCCCTTCACGTTGAAGCAGACGGCGGCCACGCTCCCCTTCTGCGCCGGGAAGTGCGTGAAGATCGACTGGAGCAGCCACTCCACGGCGCTCGTCTTGGTCGCCAGGCCGGAGACGCCGCTGATGTTCAGGTGCGCCGCCTCCGGGCCGATGAGGAAGTCGGCATCGAGGTAGATCGGCGCGTCCGTCCCACCCGCCCGGTAGACGCCGACGGGAATCCCCGTTCGCGCGCCGGGCTTCAGGTATCCGTCCATGCGCAGCGCGATCGCGACGTCCAGCTCGTCGGCGAGGAACACGGTGCCCATCGGCACCGGCTGCAGCGGCTCCTCCGGGACGTGGCGCAGCACGGCCGCGGTGTACAGGCGGATCTCCGCCCGAGCGGTCCGGTGTAGGGATTCGGCATCGGGCAGCCCATCGAACCCCATCACGTCGTGCAGGGGCGAGGCGAGGTCCGTCCAGCTGAAGCCCTCGGTCACGATCCCGTACACGCGCGGCACGGTCCCGTTCACGGGATCGCGTCCGTCCACGCGCACGATCGTGCCGATGCCGACCGGGGAGTCGAGCGCCGTCCAGAAATGGAACTCGTGCGGGGTGTTGGGACGCCGCTCGGTGGCGACGACGCGGCCAAGGATCGAAGACATTACTGCAGTGAGTTGGTGAGTTGGATCGCGGGTTGGTGCGTAGGGGGCCTCGGGCCGTCAGCCAGCGACCGCGCGGAGAAACTCCTCACAGTCCCTGATGCCGTACACCATCTTGTCCCACCGTGCGTCGGGCAGCGCGAGCGGGGTCGCCTCGGCCATGATCCAGCGGGACACTTCGTCGGCCCGGTCGCCGATCGCATGCACCTCCTGGGGCTCGGGGTGCGCGATCTCGACCCGCACCAGCCCCCACATCGGATCGCGACCGCTCGCGTCGCGCAGGCGAAGGTACCAGCTCGCCACGGTGGTGCGCCTGGGCGATGTGACGCGAAAGACGCTCGACCGCTCGCGGTGGCCGAGCCCCAGGATGGTCTGGAGAGCCGACCCCTCGGCGTAGAGCGTCCGATGGCTCTTCACCACGCCCACGGTGCACGACGAGACGGCTACGGACTCGCTGCCGCTGATCCCGCCGTCGATGAAGAGGCGGTCGTTTTCGCTGGCGCACCAGCGCTCGGCCAGTCGCCGCTCGAGCGCCTCACGGTGGCCCTGCACGCGATGGATCGCCTGGTCGCGCAGGGCGAACGGATGCGCCGCCGCGTCGGACTCGCCGTCGGTGGTGTCCACGAGGCCGTCGCGGTACGTCGAGCGCAGCGTCCCCCACTCCAGCGTCGTCAGCGCGGCGCGCGGCGCGTAGAGGCGCGTCTCCACCAGCGGCAGGTTCCAGGTGTGCATCCGGCGGTTCCGGCGCTCGCGGACGACGGCCGCCACCGTGCCGAGCACGATCGGCACCCCCCGCAAGTGGCTGGCGACGACGCTGCGCTGGGTCCCGTCCAGGAACGCGCGGAACCCGGCGATCGGGGCGTCGAACACCCTTCGGGCTTTCAGCGGGCCGGAGCCCTCCAGAACGGTTGCGCTGATCAGCCGGGGGGCGTCTACGAAGGAGGACGCGAGCTCCAGCGTCCCTTCTCCTTCGCCGGTGGGATGCGCCTCCGGCAGTAGAGCCGCGAGCTGCCGCCTGACCGTGCGGACGTCCAATGCTGGGTCGCCTCTAGGACTCGAATGCATCAGACCTACCCCACCTCGCGAGACCTGAACGGCGAACGCAGCATCTCGCTCCTCACCCGGCGTCTACGGGCGATGTTCGGGGCCGCGGCACTGGCCAGCATCCTAACGGCCACGACCGGCTGTGACAAGCCAGCCGAGACGGCCGAGGTGGTGCATCGGACGAGTCTCGCGAACAAGCCGAACGTCGTGTTCCTCCTGTTCGGCGACCGGTCGGATCCCCGGCTACTCCCGGTCGCGACGACGATCGAGGGCCATGTCGCGCCCGTCTCCCTCGACTCGCAGGGGTGGCGCGACTTCGACCACATCTACTTCAAGGCCGGCACGCCTCTCTCGCTCTACCGCGACGGGCGTCCCGACGGCGACGGCGAGATTCGCCGTGGCATGTGGGACTCGACCGGTCCGCTCTACAAGCTGCCCGGATGCCAGGCCCCGAAGCCGCTGGCCGCGCTCGTGCCGCGCGCGTCGGAATCGAGCGAGGTGATGCTGGAGCGGATCGCCACCAGCGATCCCCTCGCCCCCGCGCCCGACCGCGATCCGGTGCCGGAAGGCGCGATCGACTCCGCGCGCGCCGTGGCGTTCCGTGTATCGCAGCGCGAAGGAATCACGCGGAACGCGCGCGCCGGGCTCGATCTCGCCGTCTACGCCGTGCACACGGGCGCCACGGCGTGGCCGACGCTGGTCGCCTCCTACATGGAGCGGGGCGGCGGGATCCAGGGACGGCCGCGGCACCTGTTCGTCCTCGCCGACAGTGCGCCGGGCGCCTACGCGCCGACCTTCGTTCACTCCGCCGACGATTCGCTCCCGGAGTTCCGCCGCTTCATCGACCACGCCGACATCACGGGCGACGGCATCGACGAGCTGCTGCTCGAGGGATGGGAGAACGGCGGCGACAGCTTCCTCCTCTTCCTCCGCTTCACGAACGGCCGCTGGCGCGAGATGGCGCGCGGCGAGACCAGCTGGTGCGCGGATGCAAGGAAGAAGAAGTGAGTGGGTGAGTTGGATCGAGGGCTATCCAACTCACCAACTCACTCAATCGACTCCAATATCCCACGCCTGCTGGAGGTCCTTCTTCGAGTAGGCGCGGAACGCCGTGAGCGTCTGCGTGCGCTGCAGTCCGGGGACGGTCGGGAAGACCTCCGTGACGACGTGCGCGATCTGGTCGTACTCCGGCACCTTCACGATGGCGACGAGGTCCCAGTCGCCGCTCACGGAGTACACGTCCGTGACTCCCTCGATCTCCGCGAGCCGCTGCGCCGTCTTGGGCAGTGAGGCCGGCTCGGCGCGAATCAGCACGATGGTCGTGATCACGGAGGGAATGGCGAGGGAGAGGGAGGGACGTTGAGCATCCACAGGCCGGCGATGCGCAGGGTCTCCGGGTCGACGTCGAGCAGGAGGTCGCGTCCGAGACGCACGGTGCGCACGGGACGCGGCTTGCCGAGCCGGAAGTGGAAGACCCGGTGCGCGTCGTCTGCCTCGGCGAGGAGCCGAGTCTGGACCTCCACCGCCGCAACCTCGCGCGCGTCGCCGGTGGACGGCACGACCACGCGCGCGTCCTCCGCCGCCGGCGGCGCGAGCCCGCGCCGCTTGTGCACGTCGGGCCAGACCGCCACCTCGACCCCGTCGATGCAGCCGGACGCGACGTCGAGGATGAGCCAGGAGCCGTCGGTTCCCTCGAGCTCGACGGATCCCGACATGCCGCTACGTCCGTTCGCGCCGCGCAGGCGTGCCGTGAGGATGTCGGTGTCGGCGTCCCAGCGATATTCGACGGCCGGAATGCTGACGGCTGGCTCGAGCTGCACGGCGACGGTCACTGTCTTCCTCCGTTCGGCGGACGGCTGAAGCTTGCGCGGCGGCGGCGGTGGGCGTCGCCATTCCCGCGCGCGTCGGAGCCGCAAAGCTCCTCGGCGCGATGAGATATATGGTGCGCGGCGGCGCCAGGCGAGTGGCAGTGTGACGGACTCGTGCATCGCGCTCTCGCGACCTCGCGCACGTCGGGGCGACACCCCGGACGTGGCTTCCCCCACGCTTGCCAGGTAGCTTTCCCACCCGTTTTGACAACTCAGCGGGCGCCTGGCGCGCCCGGACCGGAGCGAGGAATCGTGGAAGCAGAAGCGAGGGAACCGACGGGCGTGACCCGCGGGCAGAACGCCGTGCACGTCATGCCGCTCGACTGGTCCGCGCTGCCGCGTGTGCTGGGAGCACTGGTCGACCGGATCGACGTCGCCCGCCAGGAGCCGCAGCTGCTCGTGGTGACCACCGACGCCGAGAGCGCGGCCGCGGCGGCGAGCGCCATCGTCGAGATGGCCGGCGCGCGCGGTGTTCGCGTGCTGGCCGCCACCACGAGCCCGCGCGGTGCACGGCTGCTGCGGTCCGCGCCGCCGCACGTGGTCACCGGAGCGCCGGGCGAGCTCGCCGCGCTGCTCCAGAGCTCCACCCTCAAGCCCGAGACCGTGCGCGGGATCGTGCTGGCGTGGCTGGACACGATCCTCGAGACACCCGAAGCGCAGCCGCTGGAAAACCTGTTCGCCGAGTTGCCGAAGGAGAGCGCCCGGGTCGTCCTGGCGTCGGCGATCGGGCCCGCGCACGAGGCGCTGATCGAGCGCTACGCGCGCCGCGCGCGCCGCGAGAGCGAGCCGGCGGGCGAGCCCGGTGCGCCACTCTCCGCGGAGTACGTCGCCGCGCCCGCCGCGGGACGGTCGCTCGCCCTGCGCCGGCTGCTCGATGCGCTCGACCTGCCCGCCGCGGTGCTCTACGCGAACGATCAACGGCTCCGCGACGAGGCGACGCTCGTCGCGCGCACGCTCGGCTACCCCGCCGACGCCGTGCGCGCCGCGTCGTCGGCGGCCGACGCCGAGGGCGCCGACCCACTCGTGCTGCTCGACCTCCCCGCGACGCGCGAAGCGATGCGCGCGCTGGCAGGGACGGCGGGCCGACGGATCTACGCCATCGTGCAGCCCTCGCAGCTGGGGAGCCTCCGCGCACTCCTCGGCGGGGGAGCCGTGGCCCCGGTCGCCCTGCTCGACGCCGCCGAACGTGCTCGCGGCAAGGACGCTGCGCTGCGCGCCGCACTGCGCGACGTGCTCGCGTCGGGCGACGTGCGGCGCGAGGTGCTGGCGATCGAGCCGCTGCTCGCCGAGTTCGACGGGATCGAGATCGCCGCGGCGGCGCTCCGGCTCCTCGAGCAGCAGCGCCCCGCGCGGCCGGCCGCATCGGCGGCATCGACGGCGCCGATGACGTTCCTGTTCGTGAACGTCGGCGAGCGCGACGGCGTGCGCCCGCAGGAGCTCGTGACCGCCGTGACGACGACGGCGGGGATCCCCGGCTCGCAGATCGGCAAGGTGGAGGTGCGCGACAACCACTCGATGGTCGAGGTGGCGGCGTCGGTCGCTGAGCTCGTGGCGGGGAAGCTGACGGGAAGCGTGGTGCGCGGGCGCCGCATCCAGGCGCGGGTGGACCAGCCGCGCGACGCGCGGCCGGCCCGGAGCGGCCCGCCACGCGGCGACCGGAGCGGGGCCGGTGCCCCTCGGGGGGACCGCGGCGACCGCGGGGGCCCGCGCGGCGAGCGGCCTGGACCCGGCGGCCCGCGCGGCGAGCGTCCCGCGCGACCGGGCGCACGGCCCGGTGGACCGGCGCGCGGCGGACGGGACGCGGCACCGAAGCGGTCGTTCGATCGCGGCGAGGAGCGGCGACCGCCCCGCGCCGCCGCGCCACCCCGTCCGCGCCGCGACGACACATGATCGGCGATCTCTATCCAGGCGGCGCGCGCGGCTGGATCGAGGTGATCTGCGGCGTGATGTTCAGCGGCAAGAGCGAGGAGCTGATCCGCCGCGTGCGCCGCGCGCTGATCGCGAAGAAGAAGGTGCAGGTGTTCAAGTCGCACCTCGACGAGCGCTACGCCGGGATCTATCACGTGTCCAGCCACGACGGCCGGACCGTCGAGGCGGTGCCGATCGACACGCCGGAGCAGATCGCGCGGGCGGTGCAGAGCGACACCGACGTCGTCGCGATCGA
Source organism: Gemmatimonadaceae bacterium (assembly GCA_035760455.1). Classification (GTDB taxonomy): domain Bacteria; phylum Gemmatimonadota; class Gemmatimonadetes; order Gemmatimonadales; family Gemmatimonadaceae; genus AG11. The sequence goes on from DASTSX010000155.1 coordinate 8,451, forward strand.
CGAGGCGCAGTTCCTTCCGGCGGGCATCGTCGATCTCGCGACGGCGCTCGCCGGCAGCGGCAAGCGCGTGATCCTCGCCGGCACCGACACCGACTTCCGCGGCGAGCCGTTCGGTGCGATGCCGCAGCTGCTCGCGGTCGCAGAGATTGTCGACAAGCTGCACGCGATCTGCGTGTGCTGTGGCAACCCCGCGAGCCGCAATCAGCGCCTCATCGGCGGC
>DASTSX010000156.1:0-3670 GCA_035760455.1 Gemmatimonadaceae bacterium
GAAGTGCGCGCGATGACCGACGCGAGTCATCAGGTGCGACTGCTGCAGCGCGTCGTGACGCTCTGCATCCGGGAGTACTACGGCGCCTGAGCGTACGGCTCCACACGTGACGTCCCGCGCATTCACCGGCACGCTCGTCGAGCGGCTCTCGCGGCGTCTCGCGGCGATGCCCCTGCCGCGACTCCGGCGCGCGCTGCTCGTGCTCTATCTCCTCCTCGCGGCGGCCGACGCGGCGGGGAAGGCGCTCGCCGCCAATCCGCGCGTGAACGCGCTGGCGCACGGCTTCGTCCACGGAGGCGCGGCGGCGCAGCTCGAGCACTCCATCCGCCCGTCGGGCAATTTCGAGATCTTCCGCGGCGCGTCGCAGCATCTGGTGGCGGGCCTGGACCTCTACGCGGAGTATCCGGCCGAGCACACCGACCAGTTCAAGTACAGCCCGACCTTCGCGCTGCTCTTCGCGCCGTTCGCGTGGATCCCGTGGCCGGTCGCGCTCTTTCTCTGGAGCGCGCTCAACGCGCTGGTGCTGTTCGTCGCGGTCGAGCGCGTGCTGCCCGGGCGCCGGGGGGCGCTCGCCGTGGGGCTCCTCGCGCTCGAGGTCCTGCGTGGGATGCAGAACGCGCAGAGCAACGCGCTCGTCGCCGGGCTGATCGTGCTCGCCTTCGACGCGTTGGAGCGGCATCGCGCGTGGCGTGCCGCGCTCCTCGTCGGGTTGGGTGCGTGCGTGAAGATCTTCCCGCTCGCGGCGCTCACTTTCGCCATCCCACGTCGGCGAGCCGTGCATGCCGGGATCGCGGCGGGCGTCGTCGGCGCCGCGCTCGTGCTGCTGCCGCTCGTGGTGCTCTCGCCGTCGGAGCTCGCCGCGCAGTACGCGTCGTGGCGCGCCATCGAGGCGAGCGACGCCCAGCAGCGCTGGTTCTCGGTGATGGAGCTCGTGCACCGCACGGCCGGCGTCGCCTGGCCCAACTGGCCAGTGCAGCTCCTCGGCACGCTCGCGCTTCTCGCCCCCCTCGCGCTCCGTCGCGAGCGGTGGGACGAGGCGCGCTTCCGGTTGCTCTACCTGTGCTCTCTGCTCCTCTACGTGGCGCTGTTCAACCACCAGGCCGAGCGCGCGAGCTACCTCATCGCGTTCACGGGCGCCACGATCTGGTTCGCCGCCGAGCCGCGAACGAGCGAGCGGACGATGCTCTACGGCATCGCCGCGCTCACCATTCCCGCGATGTCCACGCTCATCCCCGGCGCCCCGCTGCGCTCGCCGGAGATGATGACGTATCGTCTCGCGCTGCCCTGTCTGCTGATCTGGCTCGTGCTCCAGCGAGACCTGCTGCGCCGCACGGCGCGCGCGGAGGAGCCGGCGATCGTGTCAGACGAGCTGGGCGTCGAGCTCGATCTGGACGTTGCCCTTCAGGGCCGTTGACACCGGGCACCCTTCCTTCGTCGCCTGCGCGATCGACTGGAACTTGGCGGGATCCACGCCCGACGCCGCGACGCGTGACCGCAGCACCATGCGGGTGATCTTCCATCCCTCCCCCTGCTTCTCGATCGAGCAGTCGGCGGTGGTCTGCACGCTCGTCGCCTCGTGGCCTTCCTTCGCCAGAGCGAACGCGAGCGCCATGCTGAAGCACGCCGCGTCGGCCGCGGCGAGCAGCTCCTCGGGGTTGGAGCCGGTCATTCCCTCTTCGAACCGCGACGTGAAGTTGTACTGGCCGGCGAGTCCCGTCTGGCCCTTGTAGGTCCCCTGCCCCTTGAGCCCGCCCTTCCACTCGGCGCTCGCGCTTCTGGTCGGCATCGTAGTTCAGTCCTCGTCCGTGGTGATGGTCGTGGGTGCGCGCAAGCGAGCGGCGCTTGACGCCTCGTCGCCCACACGGTTTATCTCCAGCCATGACGGAATCGGCCGCTGAGCATCCGCTCCCGCCGTCCGTGGCGCGCGTGTTGAGCACGTTCCGCGCCCTCGGCCGCGAAGAGAAGATGCAAGCCCTGCTGCACTATGCGAAGAAGCTGGAGCCGGTTCCCGAGCGGTTCCTCGCGCTCGATCGCACACGGTTCAACGTGCCCGAATGCCAGACGCACGTCGACCTGTTCCCGGAGATGCGCGATGGCAAACTCTACTTCTATGCCGACCTGAACGTGCGGCAGTCGCCGACGATCGCGGCGTTCCTGTCGATCCTGTTCTCGGCGATCAACGGCCAGCCGCCGGAGAGCACCCTCGGCATCCCGTCGGATTTCGTGCGGCACATCATGGAAGGCATCGGCCTCGCGGGCCGGGAGGCCGGTCTCAACGCGATGGTCACGCGCATCAAGCGACACGCCCGGCTCGCGCTCACGAACGCAGGCGCCCCTCCACCCAGCGACTCGCCATGACCGAGACGACGCAGAGCTATGCCAATCACCGGCGCGTCTTCCCGCTCTACCACCTCTTCGCCCTGCCCGTTCTCCTCGCGCACGTCGTGGTCACGCTCGTCGGTGCGGTGCGCGAGCCCACCGCATGGACGCTCTGGATGGTCGTCGTCGCGCTCGGCATCGCCGCCGCGGCCGTCGCCAACCGCGCCTCGACGCTCATCGTGCAGAACCGCGTGATCGGACTCGAGATGCGGCTCCGCCTCGCCACCGTGCTCCCGGTCGAGCTCTGCCAGCGCATCCCCGAGCTCGACCTCAAGCAGCTCGTCGGGCTCCGCTATGCCGGCGACGCCGAACTCCCCGGCCTCGTGGAGCGTTGTCTGCGTGGCGAGCTGCCGACGGCCGACGCCGTGAAGCGCGCCGTCCGCCAGTGGCGGCCCGACTACGTGCGCGCCTGAGCGCGGGGTACACCGCACTTCATCATACGGCTCGTGATCGAACGTCTTCTCAGCGCGTGGGGATGGGTGGCCGCGGTGCTGCTCGTGCTGTTCGGCTTCTTCTACGTGGCCGCCGTGTGGGTCGTCACCGCGCCGTTCGACGCCGGACGCTACCACGCGGGCCGTGCCTTCCGACAGCTCGCGGTGTCGCACGTCGCGCTCACGCGCCTGTGGCGCTTCGAGACCGAGGGTGAGCCCCCCGAAGGCGCGCGACGACCGTACGTGGTGGTGTCGAATCACGAGTCGTACGCCGACATCTTCCTCATGTCGCACTTCCCCTGGGAGATGAAGTGGCTCTCGAAGCACACGATCTTCCAGATCCCGGTGATGGGCTGGATGATGCGCATGGCGCTCGACGTGCCCGTGCGGCGCGGGCAGCGTGAGAGCGCGCTCGCGGCGCTCGCCGAGTGCCGCGACCGGCTCGCGCGGCGCGTCAGCGTGATGATCTTCCCCGAGGGGACACGCTCGCGCACCGACGAGCTGCTGCCGTTCAAGGACGGCGCCTTCCATCTCGCGATCCAGTCGAAGGTGCCGATCCTGCCCGTCGCGATCGCCGGCACGCGCGATTGCATGGCCAAGGGCAGCTTCGCGTTCCGCCGCGCGCACGCCCGGGCGCGCGTGCTCGCCCCGATTGCCACCGACGGCCTCACCCTGGCCGACGTCCCCACGCTGCGCGACCGTACGCGCGCGGCGATCGACGCGGCGCGGCAGGCGCTGCAGCGCGAGCTGGGCACGGAGCCGGTGTGACGACGGCCCACGCTCGACCCGACGCACCGGGCGAGCGCCCTCGCGACGAGGACGAGCTCGAGGAGCGCCTCTCGCGCCCGACGCCCGCACTC
>DASTSX010000157.1:0-39213 GCA_035760455.1 Gemmatimonadaceae bacterium
TGATGGGGCTCGTGACCAAGAACGGCATCCTGCTCGTCGACTTCGCCAACCAGATGCGCGCCGAAGGGAAGGGCCGCGTCGACGCGCTCCTCGCGTCCGGCCGCATCCGCCTGCGCCCGATCGTGATGACCACGGTGGCGATGATCTTCGGCATGGCGCCGCTCGCCCTGGCCATCGGCGCCGGTGCGGAAGCCCGCGCGCCGATGGCGCGCGCCGTCGTCGGTGGGCTCATCACTTCCACGCTGCTCACCCTCTTCGTCGTGCCGGTGATGTACACCTACCTCGACGATCTCGGCAGCTGGGTGACCGCACGGCTCACCGGCGCGCACCGGAAGCACGAAGCGCCGACACCGACCACCGCGATCCCGACCCCTGCCGCCGGCGACTGACCGCGCGCCTCGCGCGCGTCACTCGCTCGATTCACTCCAGCGCGCGGAATCCGCTTGACGGATTCCGCGCGCGGCCTTACAAGGGTGGTCATGCACGAAGTCGTCTGCGCGACGCCCGGACGTGGGTGACGTGCGGTGATGCCGGTGGTCGTTCGGGGGAAGGCATACGGTGTGCAGCGCGCCGCCGCGCGGGTCGCACGTCCTGCACGCCGCACTGCCGGGACGATTCGCTGGTCCGACTTTCCTATCTCCACAGGAGGCGGTGATGCCGCGCGGTGACGAAGTGAACGACGAGCTCCGATTCTCCGATCGCGACGACGACGTCGATGATCTTGGCTATGGTGGTGGCGGCAGCTCGTCCTACGACGACGACGACGAAGAGGACGGCGGCTGGACCACCCATAAGGACGACAGCGACGACCTCTGGGACAGCACCGACGACTCCGACGACGACGAGGAGGAGGGGCTCGGCACTCCGGTCGTCGAGGGCGACGACGAGGACGAGGAGAGCCCGCTCGTCGTGGCGCGGGCGCCGCGCGGGGCGGGGGGCGGCCGACCGGCGGGTGGGGGCGCCGGAGGTGCCGCTGCCGGCGGTGCGAAGGGCCCCGTCACCGCGTCCAAGCATCCCGCCATCGCCGAGCCCGCGGGCGGACGGAGCGCGGTGACCCGCGGCAACGTCTTCGAGGAGGCGCAGGGCGCCTCGGCTGGCCGAGCCGGCGGAAGCAGCGGCGGCGGCGGCGCGAAGAAGGGCGCGGCCAAATCCGCCGGTGGGGGCGGGGGCGGCGGGGGCGCCAAGAAGGCCGCGGCCAAGAAGGCGCCCGCGAAGAAGGCGGCTGGCAAGGGCGGCGCGAAGAAGGCCGCGGCGAAGAAGGGCGGCGCCAGGAAGGCCGCGACCAAAGGCACGGCCAGGAAGGGTGGCGCGAAGAAGGCCGGGGCCAAGAAGGGCGCGGCCCGGAAGGGCGTCGCCAAGAAGGGCGCGGCCAAGAAGGGCGGCGCCAGGAAGGCGGCCAAGAAGGGCGCACGCGGCCGGCGCTGATCGGTACGGCTCGCTGAGCGTCGACACCGTGGGGGCGTGGCGAACCAGGCCGCGCCCCTTCGCGTTTTTGCTTCCGTCCCCCATCGCTGACCCGTAACATTCCGCTCATGCCGTCACTCGAGCGCCAGGTGCTCGATGCGCTGCCGATGACCATCTACACGGTCGATCTGGACGGGCGCATCACGTTCATGAACCGCTCGTGGGCGCGCTTCGCCCAGAGCAACGGCGCGCCGCAGCTCGGCGACGAAGACGCGGTGATCGGCACCTCGATCTGGGAGGCCATCGCCGACGTCGCGACGCGAGCGCAGATCGAGCAGGCGATGGAAGCGCTGCGGGAAGGACGCGCCTCGTCGATCGCCTGGGAGTTTCCGTGCAGCTCTCCGGTCGAGGAGCGCATCTTCCTCATGCAGGTGAGCGCGATCGGCGAGGGCCACGCCGTCACGGGCTTCGCCTTCTCGACCGTGGACATCACGCCGAGCCATCGCTGGCGCGAGGTGCTGATCGACACCGGCATGGCACTCGCGCGCACGATCAGCGTCGACCGCGTGCTCCACGAGGTGGTGCAGCACCTCCGTCGCTCCACGGCCTGCGATGCCGTCGCCGTCGCGCTGGCCGACGGTGAGACCGCCACGCTCCGCCTCGTCCACCATTCCGGCTTCTCGGACGACGAGGCCGCGATCACCGCGCGACTCACGCCGGTCTGGACCGACGCGCTCCACGTGGGGCAGGTGATGACGCAGACGTCGGCCGAAGGGACGGAGATCACCGCGCCCATGACCGGCGGCGAGGGCGTGCTCGGCGCCATCACGCTCACCTCCGGGCCGCTCGCGCCGCACCGCGTCGAGGAGTCGCGTCGCGTGCTCGCCACCATCGCCGCCGAGACGGCCGCCGCCATCGAGCGCGCTCGGCTCGTCCAGCGCGTCGGCCACAAGCGCCGGCTCGAGGCGATCGGCGAGGTCTCCGCCGGCGTCGCGCACGAGCTGCGCAATCCGCTGTTCGGGATCTCCTCCGCCGCACAGCTGCTTCGCTTCCGCGTCAAGGACGATCCCGTCGTCGAGAAGAACGTCGGACGCATCCTGCGCGAGGTCGAGCGTCTCAACAGCATGGTGACCTCGCTGCTCGAGTACGGCCGCCCCAGCCCGATCCGCCTCCAGCCGGGAGATCCCGACGACGTATGGGACGAGGTGATCGAGAACCAGCGCGGCCTGCTGGAAAGCCGCGCCATCCTCCTCGAGCGCACGCGCGCCATACGCTCCGTGTGCGCGATCGACGCGCAGCAGCTCGCGCAGGTCTTCATCAATCTCCTCGTCAACGCCACCGACGCCGCGCCGGAGGGCAGCGATCTCACGCTCACGTCGAGCGTCCTCCCGACCGGCATGTGGCGGTGCCGTCTGCACAACGGCGGGGCTGCCATCCCACCCGACGTGCTGCCGCGCGTCTTCGAGATCTTCTTCTCGACGAAGCCGGGCGGCACCGGGATTGGGCTGGCGCTCTGCCAGCGCATCGTCGAGGAGCACGGCGGGATGATCTCGCTTGAGAGCGCACCGGAATGCGGCACGACCGCCACCGTGGTGCTACCGCTCGTGAGCGCGTGATCGCGCGCGCGTCGGCGCGTCGTCCGGTCCCCTTCGCCCGCGTGCGATGACGTCCATTCTCGTCGTGGACGACGACCAGACGGTTCGCGAGACGCTCGCCGACTACTTCGACTCGCTCGGATACGTCGCGCGCTCCGCCGCCACCGCGACGGCGGGCCGGCAGGCCGCCGCCGAGCACGCGCCCGACGTCGTGCTCGTGGACATACGCCTCCCCGATGCGAGCGGCCTCACGTTGCTCGAGGCGCTGCGCGCCGACGACCCCGAGCTCGGGGTCATCGTGCTCACCGGCCACGCCGACGTGCCCACCGCCGTCCGCGCCATGCGCCAGGGGGCGCTCGACTTCCTCGAGAAGCCCGTCGACCTCGAGGCGCTCGGCGTCGCGGTGGCGCGGGCCGTGGAGCTCGTGGCGCTCAGACGCGAGGTCTCGGTGCTGCGCGCACGTCGCGGCGACGCCGGAGCGATGGGCGAGGTCGGCGCCGGGGACCCGCCCTCGCTCGAGCGACTCATCGAGCTCGCCGCACGCAACGACGACGTGCCCGTGCTGATCGTCGGCGAGACCGGGACCGGGAAGGGGTTCATCGCGCGCCGGATCCACGAGCGCTCCGCACGCGCCGAGCAGCCGTTCGTCGAGGTCAACGGCGCGTCGCTCAGCGCGACCTTCCTCGAGAGCGAGCTGTTCGGCCACGAGCGCGGCGCCTTCACCGATGCCAAGCAGGCGAAGCGCGGGCTGTTCGAGGTCGCCGGTCGCGGCACACTCTTCCTCGACGAGATCGGCGAGGTGGTGACGGAGGTGCAGCCCAAGCTGCTCAAGGTCCTCGAGGAGCGGACCTTCCGCCGGCTCGGCGGCACCTCCGAGCTGCGGAGCGACGCGCGCATCGTGGCGGCAACGAACCAGCCGCTCGCGCAGCGCGTGCACGAGGGGACCTTCCGCGCCGATCTGTATTACCGCCTGCAGGTGCTCACGCTCGCGCTGCCACCCCTGCGCGAGCGGCGCGACGAGCTCCCCGCCCTCGCACGCGCGTTCGCGCCACCAGGCAGCCGGCTCAGCCAGGCCGCGCTCCGCACCATCGAGCGCTACGACTGGCCAGGCAACGTGCGCGAGCTGAAGAACACGCTCTGGCGCGCCTCGCTCCTGTCCGATGGCGGGGAGATCGAGCCACGCCACCTCTCCCTCCCGCAGCTCGTCGAGCCGTCGCCCACGGCTCCCATCACGCTGGCCGACGCGGAGCGCGCCGCGATCGTCGAGGCGCTCGCCGCCACCGGGGGGAACCGCGTCCACGCCGCGCAGCGGCTCGGCATCGCCCGCTCGACGCTCCTCGAAAAGATCAGGCGACTCGGCATTCGATAGCGTCGCGCGGTCCGCGGTGGCCGAGAATCGGCCAGTGCCAGAGGCGCCATGTCCGAGAATCAGGCACCCGAGTCCGGGTGGCTGGATGGACGCTGCACCGTAAACCAGTGTCGTTCCGGCGGTTACGTGCGTAGGCCGCGGTGGCGCGGCTATCGCCTAGCAGACGGGCATGAATCAATCGCATCGCCGGGTCCTGATCGTCGAGGACGAACAGTGCATCCGTGACGTCCTCGTCGAGCTGTTCGAGACCGAGGGAGTCGACGTGAGCGCCGCTGCCTCGCTCGACTACGCGAAGTGGGTGCTCGGTCGGCGCACCTTCGACCTGGTCGTCACCGACATCCGACTGGGTGGGCGCCGCGACGGCGGGCTGCAGGTGATGGCGGCAGCGGGCATGCTCTCGCCCGAAGCGTCCATCATCGCGCTCACCGCGTTCCCCGACGACGACAACCGGAAGGCCTCGCTCCGGCTCGGCGCCACGCACTTCATCGAGAAGCCCGTCGCGCTCGAGCGCATCGCCGAGCTGGCGGCGCGGGCGGGGGTGCCGACGGCGTTCACTCCCCGCGCACCCGACGGTCCGGTGGCATGATGCGAACCCCGAGGCGCTGACGCGCCGAGCGAAGGGCCTGCTGGCATCGAACGCTGCACGGTGGTTGATGGGATGGGTGGTGGGTGGCGTGAGGTCCAGCAGTGCCCGCTCGGTGCATTCGCGATGGGATTCGACGGTGGAACGAAGGGCCCGCCGCGACGTGATTGCGCGCCGGCCCTTCGTGCGTCCATGCACGGAGCGACGCGCGCGCGAGACACTTTGCCGCGCCGTCGATCGTAAGGAAGCTGCGCCGCGCGAAGCGGACGCGAGTGATGTCGTACGTGACGGAACGAGGGAACGACCATGCGGTGGCGCAAGACGGCGGCGGTCGGTGGTGCAGCGGTCGGTGGTGCGGCGCTCGGAGCGGCCGCGTTGTACAACGCGGCGGCGAGCCGCCAGCTCGCCGACGACGACATCCTCGCCGGCCAGACCGACGAGATCAGCTGGCGCGGACACCGTATCGCCGTCACGCGACATGGTGAGGGCAAGCCGGTGTTGCTCGTGCACGGCCTCTATGCCGGCGCGTCGTCGTTCGAGTGGCGGCACGTCGTGCCCGCGCTCGCCGAGCGTCATAGCGTGATCGCCGTCGACCTGCTCGGCTTCGGCCGCTCCGACCGGCCCGCAGCCCGGTACACGCCCGGCCTCTATCAGGCCCTGCTGGGCGATCTCGTGGTGCGCGTCGTGCGCGAGCCCTGCGCCGTGGTGGCGAGCGGACTCTCCGCTGCCCAGCTCGTCGCGCTCGCGGGCCGCGATCCGCGCCACATCTCGGCACTCGCGCTCGTCGCACCGACCGGTGTGGCCTACATGCGCGACCCCGAGCCCTCCGCCGGCGGGACGACGCGCCTCCTGCTCGGCGCACCGATCGTGGGGAACACCGTGTACAACGGCCTCACGTCCCCCGCGAAGATGCGCCGCCATCTCGAGGGTGTATACGCCGACGATCGCATGGTCACGCCGGCGCTCGTCGAGCACTACGTGCGCATGGCTCGGCAGCCGGGCGGCAAGCACGCCGTGCGGGCACTCGTGAGCGGGAAGCTCAACGTCGACGTGCGCGCCGCGCTGCGCCGCGTTCGTCAGCCCACGCTGCTGCTCTGGGGAGAGCTCGCGCGGCAGAACTCCGTCGAGCGCGCGCACGCGTTTCGTGTCATCAAGCACGATCTCGAGTGGTCGCTCGTGCAGGACGCGGGCGACTTGCCGCACGACGAGCGGCCCGACGAGGTGAACGCGACGCTGCGCTCGTTCCTCGAGCGGGCTCGGCGCTGGTCGGGGTCTGGCGGATCGCATCTCGCGATGGCCTGACGCTCCCACGACCGGATCGCGACACCGACTCACATCGGCGGACGGCGTTCGTTATCTTCCGCCGCCTATGCCGGATGCCTCGATGACACCCGTCGCGCTGCTGCGCGCGCACTCGCGTCACGCCCCCTGGAACGCGCGCGGGCTGGCTGCCCACGTCACCGCGCTCGTCGATGCGGCGGGCATTCGCCCCACGAACGCCTCGGCGCGCGTGGCCCCCAGCGCGCGCTCGGTCCGCTTCTACGTCGCCAGCGGCCTGCTGGACCGGCCGGAGGGCGCCGGCACCGCGGCGACGTACAACTACCGGCACCTGCTCCAGCTCCTCTCGATCAAGATCCGCCAGCGCGAGGGAGCGACGCTCGACGGCATCAAGAAGGAGATGAAGGAAGTGACCGGCGACGCGCTCGAGCGCCGGGTGGCCGCCTCCCTCGCCCCCGCGCTCGGGGCCGGCGCCGATCAGACGGTGCGCGACACCGACGACGAGCGCTCGGCGAGCTGGCGCCGCGTCCCCGTGGCCGACGGCATCGAGATCCATGTCCGCGACGACGCCCCCGCGGCCCGCGACGAAGCGCTGGTCGCAATGCGGGAGGCCGTGCGGGCCGCGCTGGGGCGAGCCGATATACGGTGAGTTGGTGAGTTGGATAGGGGGCTCGTTGGTCGGTTGTGGAGTGAGTTGAAGAGCCATAGCCAGGAACCAGCCTGGAGACCCCTCACCGGGGCTTCCAGGCTGGTTCGTGGCCATGCGGGGTTCAACGCACCAATCAACCGACCAACCAACTCGCTATCCAACTCACCAACTCACGGCACTACAGTCGTTCCTTAGAGGAGTCTCGAAAACACCGCCGCGACGTTCTCCATCACACGATGGTACCACGGGCGCTGCTGGAACTCCGCGAGCGTGATCTCCTGCGAGCGCGTCAGGTCGTCGAGGAACGTGGAATCCATCTGCGCGCCGAGCGTCGCGTCGAGGAACGCGAGGTTCGACTCGTTGTTGAACGCGAGCGACCGGTTGTCGAAGTTCATCGACCCGATCGAGCCCCAGATCCCGTCGACGATGAACGTCTTGGCGTGCATCATCGTCGGTTGGTATTCGTAGATGCGGATCCCGGCCCGTAGCAGCTCCTCGTAGCGTGAGCGTCCCGCCCACCACGTCGTCTTCACGTCCGTCTGGTCGTTCACGGTGAGGATGCGCACGTCCACGCCGCGGCTGCGCGCCAGCTTGAGCAGCTTCCGGAAGTCGTCGTCGGGCACGAAGTACGAGTTCGCCACGTACAGCGTCTTTCGCGCGCTGGCGATCGACAGCGCGATGAAGCGCTCCGCCGGCGTGCTCCCCGTGGTGGGCGACGAGAAGAACAGCCCGGCCGTCACCCCTCCTTCGGAGGGCTTGAACGCCTTCTTCGGGAAGAACATGTCGCCGGAGATCAGCTCGCCCGTGCACTCGGCCCACGCGGCCGCGAACGCGGCCTGCAGTCCCATCACCGCCGGCCCTTCGAAGCGGACATTCGTCTCCCGCCACTGATCCTGCTGGCGCCCGTCGCCGAGCCAGTAGTCGGCGAGGCCGAAGCCGCCCGTGTACCCGATCTCTCCGTCGACGACGACGACGCGAACGTGCGATCGGTCGCTGGCGTTGTGCAGCGAGTACCAGTGCAGCTGTCGCAGCAGTTCGAGCTCCACGCCGGCGGCGCGCAGGCTGTCCGCCCATTCGCGCTTGAGGTTCTGCGAGCCGAACGCGTCGAGCACGAACAGCACGCGCACGCCGGCCCGCGCGCGCTCCTTTAGTACCGCCGCCATCGTGTCCGCTACCGCACCCGGCTGCGAGTAGTACATCTGCACGGTGATCGTGCGCTTCGCCGAGCGCAGATCCTTCCACAGCTGCGGATAGGTGCCGACCCCGTTCAGCATCTGCTGCGCCGCGTTGCCCCGCGACAGGTGCAACCCCGTGTACAGCTCCATCGACTGCACGAACAGCGAGTCGGTGATCGACGGCGGTCCCTCGCGATCGCCGATCGCCACGACGGCCTTCACCGGCGTGCCGCGTGTGACGGACAGGATGCCGATCAGCGCGAGCGCACTGACCACGAGGATGCCCAGGACCAGGGCGACTCGCTTGACTCGGATCATCTTTCGCATTTGTCGGCTCCCTTCCACATACTTCATGCCAAGAGGCCGAGTCCGGTAAATCGGCTCGCACCCGTTCGGCGTGCGGAGGGATGCATGGAGCTCGCAGGGCGAAGCGTGGTCTTGACCGGGGTCGGACGTGAGGGACAGGTGGGCGAGGTCGTCGCCCGCGCCTTCGCCGACCGGGGTGCGCGGGTGTTTCTCGTCGATCGGCTGGAGGACGAGGTGCGCGCACGCAGCGAAGCGCTCCTCGCGGCGGGGCTCCGCGCCGCGGCGCTCTCGGCGGACCTGAGCGACCCCGCCGCGGTGGAGGCCCTCGCCGCGCGCGTGCGCGACGCGACGAGTGGTCGCGTGCACGCGCTCGTGCACCTCGCGGGAGGGTTCGCCGCCAGCGGCCCGGTGGCCGAGAGCGATCCGGCCGCGTGGACGCGCCAGTTCACGATCAATCTCACCACCGCCTACCTCACGGCACGCGCCTTCCTGCCGCTGCTGCGCACGACCAAGGGCGCACTGGTGTTCTTCGGCTCCGAGGCCGCGCTGCCAGGCGCGCGGGTGTCGGGCATCGCGGCCTACGCCGCCGCCAAGTCCGCGCTGCTCACGCTCGCGCAGGCCATCGCCCAGGAGGAGCGCGACCACGGCGTGCGCGCCAACGCGCTCGCGCCGGCGGCCATCCGCACCGCCGCGAACCTCGCCGACATGGGCGCCGACACCGCCTATGTCACGCGCGAGGCCGTGGCCGACGTGGTGCTCTGGCTCTGCTCCGACGCCGCGCGCGCCGTCACTGGGCAGGTCGTCCGCGTCCGGTGACGCGGGAGCCTGTCGCCTTGCCGGGCGCGATTCGGCGCTCCAGCTTGCCCGCATGACAGTCGCGGCGCGCCGCCGGGCCGTGTCCCGGGCAGTTCGGCTCGACCGGTCGCTCGAGGCGCTTCCGCTCTTCCGCCTCAGCGACTCCGCCGACGACGGCGTGATCACCTACTCGGATGGCAGCGGCGGTCGCTGGCGCGTCATCCCGGGTCCCGGTGACCGGCTTCCGGGCACCTTCGATCAGGACGTCTACGTCGAGCTCCTGCGACGCTTCCAGGAAGCCGGCGAGCCCGCCGACGGCGCGATCACCTTCACGCTGCACGCCTTCCTTCGGGCGATGGGCCGTCGCGTCGACGGGCGCACCTACGAGCAGCTCCGTGGCGCGCTGGGCCGCCTCGAGCGCACCACGCTCGAGTCCACCGGCATCTACGAGACCGCCGCCACGGGACGACAGGACCTCCGCTTCTCCCTGCTGACCTCCGTCGCCGTGGAGCGACGCCGGAGCCTCGATCGGGAGCAGCTCCAACTCTTCACCGCGATCACGACCGGCGAGCCCGGCGTGGCCCGCGTCGTCCTCGCCGCCGTGGTGCGCGAGAACCTCGCCGCCAATCACACGATCAGCATCTCCGCCTCCCGGTATTGGGCCCTCGGCTCTCCCGTGGCCAGGCGGCTCTACCGGCTGGTCGAGGTCGCTCGCGCCGACGGCCGCCTCACCTGGCGCGTCGCGCTGGACCAGCTCGCCGAGCAGCTTCCGCTCGCGCAGCGCTACCCCTCTCATCTCCAGCGCGTCCTGCAGCCGGCCCACGACATGCTCGTGGCGCAGGGTGTGCTTCGAAACGCCGCGGTCCGGCAACATCAGCGCGACTGGTTCGTCGATTACATGTTGGGCTCGCGCCCCGCCTGAGCGGGCCGAGCGCTGCCGTCCGCCCGTGGCCCGCTGCCGGAACACTTCAGGCCGACGGAAGGTATTTACCGACTAGGGTTTTCCTCATTCCGCAGGGTCGTACATGCTCCGTCGTCGCTCAGCTCTCGTCGCCGCCGCACTGCTCCCGATCGTCGCGGGTGGCTTTCTCTATCAGAACCGGGCGACCGCCGACGGCGCGCGCGTCCTCGACCAGGTGCTCCAGCTCGTGTCGCAGCGGTTCGTCGACACGGTCAACACCGGTGCGCTGTACGAGAAGGCCGCACGCGGGTTGGTGAAGGAGCTCAACGATCCCTACAGCGAGCTGTTCACGCCGAAGGAGCTCGCCAGCTTCTCGCAGCAGACCAACGGCAAGTACGCCGGCATCGGCATGCAGATCGAGGATCAGCAGGGCGCGATCACGATCAGCAAGGTATTCCCGCACACGCCGGCCGAAGCCGCCGGCGTTCGCGAGGGCGATCGCATCGTCTTCGTCGACACGCTGTCGACCCGCGGCTGGAAGACGCAGCAGGTCTCCGATTACCTCATCGGCGTGCCCGGCACCAAGGTCACCGTCAAGTTCCAGCGCCCCGGCGTGCCCGAGCTCATCACGAGCACGTTCACGCGGAAGGTCATTCACATCCCCGCAGTGCCGTACGCCATCGTCCTCGACGGCAAGGTCGGCTACGTCCCGGTGCAGCGCTTCAACGAGACGGCCACCGAGGAAGTGCAGTCCGCCGTCGCGCGTCTCGCGCGCGAGGGCGTGAAGGGCGTCGTCCTCGATATGCGCGGCAACCCGGGTGGCATTCTCGATCAGAGCATCGCGATGTCGAACCTGTTCCTGAAGGAGGGACAGGAGATCGTGAGCGTCCGCGCCCGCACCACGGATCCGCAGCGCTTCGCGACGTCGGGGAGCGCGGTGTTCCCGACGTTGCCACTCACCGTGCTCACGGACGACGGCTCGGCGTCGGCCAGCGAGATCGTCGCCGGCGCGCTCCAGGATCACGACCGGGCGCTCGTCGTCGGCGGCACCACCTTCGGGAAGGGGCTTGTCCAGACGCTCTTCCCGCTCGACGGCGGCTACGCGCTCAAGATCACGACGGCCAAGTGGTACACGCCGAGCGGGCGCAGCAT
Organism: Gemmatimonadaceae bacterium; assembly: GCA_035760455.1. GTDB lineage: Bacteria > Gemmatimonadota > Gemmatimonadetes > Gemmatimonadales > Gemmatimonadaceae > AG11. The sequence goes on from DASTSX010000157.1 coordinate 11,208, forward strand.
CCAGCGCGAGCGCAAGTTCGAGAACGGCAAGTTCGTCGAAGCACAGCCCGACTCGCTCGAGACCGAGGCCAAGAAGAAGTCGCGGCCGGCGTATCGCTCCGACGCCGGACGCATCGTTTACGGTGGTGGCGGCATCACCCCCGACATCCTCGTCCGCGACGACACGCTCACGACCGCCGAGCAGACGCTCTTGAAGGCCTTCGCGCCCAAGCAGCAGGACGTGTACGTCACGCTCGCCGACTACGCGCTCGAGCTGTCCCGCGGCGTGGGCAAGGACTTCAAGGTGCAGCCGCAGTGGCGCGACGAGTTCTACCGCCGCCTGACGGGCAAGGGCGTCGCGCTCGATCGCGCGCAGTACAGCGCGGCGGGTCGCTACATCGACCGCCTGCTCGAGCAGCGCGTCGCACGCCTCGTCGCCGGCGACTCGACCGCGAAGCGACGCGACCTGCCCTTCGATGCTCCCCTGCGCAAGGCGCTCGAGGTGATGGAGAAGGGACAGTCGCAGCGCGACCTGTTCACGATCGCCGCGGCGACTCGCGTCGTGGAGCGCCCGACGGCGACGGGCACGGCCACCGCGCCCTGACGCTCCGCCGCAACGCACGAACGGGCGCCCCTGCGGGGCGCCCGTTTTACATTGTCGGCATGCGCCCAACCTTCGTCCGTCGACTCCTTCCCCTCCTCGCCGTCGCGGTCTCGTGTGCACGCCCGCCACAGCCCGCGCGCATCCCGACCTTCGACGCCGAGCCCGGAGAGCGCCACCTGCGCAATCTCCGCCGGATCACCAACGGGGGTGAGAACGCGGAAGCGTACTTCAGCCGCGATGGGCGCCGGCTGATCTTCCAGAGCACGCGCGACGGACGCTCCTGCGACCAGCAGTACGTCATGAACGTCGACGGCACCGGGCTGCGTCGCGTGTCCACCGGCACGGGGAAGACGACGTGCGGGTTCTTCTACGCCAACGACGAGCGCGTCCTCTTCGGCTCGTCGCACGCGCTCCAGCCGGCGTGCCCACCCCGGCCCGATCCCTCCAGGGGCTATGTCTGGGGCCTCGATCCGTTCGACATCTACACGGCGAAGCCCGACGGCACCGACCTGCGCCGGCTCACCGACTACGGCGTCTACACGGCGGAGGCCGTGGTCTCCCCCGACGGCAGGCGTGTCGTCTTCACGTCGCTCAAGGACGGAGACCTCGACATCTACACGATGAACGTCGACGGCAGCGACGTGCGCCGCCTCACGACGACCCCCGGCTACGACGGCGGCCCCTGGTGGTCCCCCGACGGCACGCAGATCGTGTATCGCGCCTGGCACCCCGCCGACAGTGCCCTCGCGAGCTACCGCGCGCTGCTCGCCGATCGGCTCGTGCGCCCGAATCGCATGGAACTCTGGGTGATGAACGCCGACGGCAGTGAGCAGCGCCAGATCACTCGCCTCGGCGGCGCGAACTTCGGCCCCTCGTGGACCCCTGACGGCAAGCGGCTGATCTTCTCGTCGAACCACACGCAGCCGCGTAGCGGCAACTTCGATCTGTATCTCGTCGCGCTCGACGGCACGGGCCTCGAGCGCATCACCACGCACGGCGCGTTCGACGGCTTCCCGATGTTCAGTCCCGACGGGCGCTCGCTCGTCTGGGCGTCGAACCGGCACAGCGCGACGGCCACCGAGACGAACCTCTTCGTCGCCGAGTGGGTGCCGTAGCGCCGTAGCGCCGTAGCGTCTTAGCGCCGTAGCGCCTTAGCGCCTTAGCGCCTTAGCGCCTTAGCGTCTTAGCGCCTTAGCGCGTGAGCGCGGCGCCGACGCTCGTCGCCGTGGGAAGCATCTGGCGGAGCCGCGTCACGCGCTCCGCGACCGCCGCGCTCTCCTCGAGGTCCTCGCGCGCGCGCGCGAGCGCCGACAGCACGGTCGACGAGTCCCGGTCGCCGAACGCGGCGCCGATCTCGCGCAGCGAGAGGTCCAGCAGCTCGTGGCAGAGCAGCATCCCGATCCGCCGCGGCTCCACGAGCCGCCGCGAGCGTCCGGCGCCCACCAGCTCGTCCGGCGAGACCCCCCATTCCGCCGCCACGGCGTCCTGCACCAGCTGCGCGCCGAGCAGGGGGTGCGTCCCGCTCTCCCCGTCCCCGCGCTCCACGCGCGTGCGCACGGCGCGGCGCGCCAGCCCCAGCGTGAGTGGCGAGCCGTCGAGCGAGGCGACGGCGAGCAGCCGCGTGAGGCTCCCCTCCAGCTCGCGCACGCTCCCCTCGCACTGCGACGCGAGATGGTGCGCCACGCTCGGCGGCAGCTCGATGCCCAGCGTGGCGGCCTTGGCGTGCAGGATCGCTACGCGATGCGCCCAATCGGGCGAGCCGAGCGTGGCGCTGTGGCCAGTGCGGAATCGATGGACGATGCGATGGGCGAGCGCGCTCGATCCCGCCGCGTCGTCGCTCGTCAGCACGAGCTGGCGCGCCCCGGCGATCGCGCGCGACGCGAGTGACAGTAGCGCCTCCTGCGCCGTCGCGTGGCGGTCGAGCACGTGCACGTCGTCCACCACGATGAGCGCCGCGCGCGCCAGCTCGTCGAGCATCAGCTCGGGCGTTCCCGCGCTCACGGCGGCCGATAGTCGGCGCAGGAAATCGTCCGCCGTCAGCAGCTCCGTGGTCCGAATCGGATCGCGCAGCGCGGCTTCGGCCGTCACTGCGTGGGCCAGGTGCGTCTTGCCCAGTCCCGTGCCGCCCGTGAGCAGGATCGGATTGTACAACGCGCCCGGCGCGACGGCAGCCGCCGAGGCGGCGGCATAGGCAGCCTCGTTGCTCCGGCCGACGATGAACTGCAGAAAGGTGTACCGAGGGTTGAGCGTGGCGGCCACGGCACCACATAGAGCAAATCGCGTGACGACGCCAAGCGGACTCGACCAGACACGGGCCGTGGTGCACGTTGTGCGCGTACGGCGCCGCCCGCACCGCCGCGCTCCATCCGCTCTCGCACAGGACCGCCATGTCAGACGGGATGACCTCGCCCGCCGTTCGCGCCCCCGAGTTTCCCGATACGCTCGACTGGCTGCACACGGGCGGCCGGCGTCTGTCGCTCGGCGATTTCCGCGGCAAGCTGCTCCTGCTCGACTTCTGGACCTACGGCTGAATCAACTGCATCCATGTGCTTCCGCAGTTGCGGGAGCTCGAGCGGCGGTTCGCCGATGCCATCGCCGTCGTCGGTGTGCACAGCGGCAAGTACATCGCCGAGCGTGAGACGCTGCGCATTCGTGACGCATCCATTCGGCTCGGCGCGACGCACCCTGTCCTGAACGATCGGCAGTTCCGCGTGTGGCGCGCCTACGCCGTGCGCGCCTGGCCGACGCTCGTCGCGATTGATCCACGCGGCTCCGTCGTCGGCATGAGCGCCGGCGAGTTCACCGCCGATGCGGTCACGCCCTTCGTCGAGCGCGTGGTCGCGGCCGCGCGCATGGACGGCTCCCTCCGTGAGGGGCCGATGCGCTTCCCCGTCGACTCGCCGTCGGCCGTGCCGGGTGACCTGGCCTTTCCGGGCAAGATCGCCGTCGATGGCGATCGGATCGCCGTGGCCGACTCGGGCCATCATCGGGTGCTCGTCGGCCGGCTCGAGGAAGACGGGCTCCGCATGCGCGTCGAGCGGGTCGTCGGCTCGGGAAGCGAGGGCTTCGCTGACGGCGACGCCGCGGCGTTCCGGTATCCACAGGGGCTCGCCTTCGCTGGCGAGACGCTCTACGTCGCCGATCCGGGCAATCACGCCGTTCGGGCGATCGCGCTCGCGTCGGGCGCAGTGAGCACGGTCGCCGGCACCGGCGCGCAGATGCGCACCATCCGGGATCGCCACGCCGGTGCGCTCAGCTCGCCCTGGGACCTCGCGCTCGCCGGCGACACACTCCACGTCGCGATGGCCGGCATCCATCAGCTCTGGTCGATCGACCTCCGCGACGGCACGGCCGTGCCCCGCACCGGCAGTGGCGCCGAGGAGCTGCACGACGGCTCACACGCCGAGGCGGCACTGGCCCAGACCATGGGGATCACTATCGCCGGCGACGGGCTGCTCGCCGCGGACGCCGAATCGAGCGCCGTGCGCGAGGTGGATCTCACGGCGTCGGGCGGCGTCCGCACGGTCGTCGGCACCGGCCTGTTCGACTTCGGCGACGTGGACGGCGTCGGCGACGCGGCGCGGCTGCAGCACCCGCAGAGTGTCGCCGTCGGGCCCGACGGGCGCGTCCTCGTGTGCGATTCCTACAACGACTCGCTGCGCTGGCTCGATCGCGCCGAACGGCGCGTCACGACGTGGGTTCGTGGGCTGCACGAGCCGGGTGGGGTCGCGATCGGCGCGCGAGGCGCATACGTCGCCGACACGAACGCGCACCGCGTCGTCGTGGCCGAGTGGCGCTCCGGAGACGTGCGGCCCGTGGTGATCGCGCTCTAGCGGCTCAGACGGTGGCGCGCCATGCGTCGAGGTTCTCCATCAGGTGCGCCGGTCGGCGCATCCCGGCGAGCACCGCCGAGATCCCGGGCAGCGACGACGCGAACCGGAGCGCGCGTTGCGCGTCGGTGGCGCAGTCGGGGAACAGCGTGCGCACCTCGTCGGGAAGTCCCGACGCGAGCCGTCCCTGCATGAGGGGCGCGCTCGCCACCACGCTCACGCCGAGCGCGTCCGCCGCCTCGAGGAGCGAGACGACCTTCCTGCCGAGCGGCTGGGTCGGCGTACGCGCCGCCTCCGGCATCGCGAGGTTCACCGGCAGCTGCACGGCTCGGAAGTGGTGGGTCGCGCCCGCGATCTCGCGCGCGACCGTTACGAGCTCCGCGAGGGTGACGTGCTGTCGATGCTCCGGTCCGACGCGAAGCCCGACCCACGTCGCGCAGCCGTACCCGCCGATCTCGCCCCGATCCGCGCGCTCCTCGAGCATCATGAACGCGGCACGCAGCCTCGTCTGAAACGTCGCGCGGTCCACGCCGAGCAGCTGCTCCTCGGGATTGTGCACGTAATACAGGTCGATCGCCTGCACGCGGAGGTTCGCACGGCTCTGCGCGAGCTGATGCGCGAGAAACGACGGGGCGATGCAGTGGCCGCCGCGTACCAGATCGTCGCGGCGGACCACTCCGGGGCCGACGAGCGTCTCGTCGAGCCACGCCTCGTAGTGCGCGCGCGAGGCCGGCGGCTCGCCGTCGAGGGCCACGTACCCGCCCTTCGTGCAGATCACGATCTCGTCGCGCCGCACGGCACCGGCGGCGACCGCCGCTTCGATGGCGCGTCCCACCACTCGCTCCGACCGCTGGCAGCGGTAGTTGCTCGCGGTGTCGATCAGGTTCACTCCCGCGGCCAGAGCGACGCGCAGCGTCTGCGCGTAGCCCGCATCGTCCGCCTCCGTACAGTCCCCGAGGTAGGTGCCGAGGCCGAGTGCGCTGACGGTGAGCCGTCGCGGAAACGTGCGCCGGAAGTCGACGCGGTCGCCCTCGGTGCGGTCGGCGAAGCGGCGCGTGCCGGCGACGGTGGCGCGCGGCGCGTCCCGCAGCGTCGAGCGAGGCGGCTGGGCCGGTTGCAGCTCGGTCGTCGGATGCTGGGGCGGCGGACTGGCCGTACGGTCTTTCATGTCCGGGTGACGCTAGGGACCCCCGTCGTGTTGGGCAAGGGCGTGGCCCGCGACGGCATCTGCGTTGCGGTGCTCGTTCAGCCAGCGGAGAGGGGACGTCGCGCACGACGTGTCCTGTGTTCCCGCGGCGCCGCGTGCCGCCAGACCTCGGCTTCTTCGTCCTCGTGAAACGTTCCGCTCCGATCCTGCTCGCCGTCCTGGCCGCGTGCGCCGCGCAGCGGCCCCAGGTGTTGACCCCCGTCCGGATCGACACTGCGCGCGCTTCGGTCGCGGCGTCACCCCTGGGCGCGAGCGCGCCGTCTGCCGTCATCGGCGCCGGCCGCGCGCCGTCGATCGCGGCCGATGGGCTGGCGCGCATTGATCGCGCGGACTGGCCGGGTCCGAACGCGGTGCGATCCGCTTCGGGCGCGCCCGGACCGGAGTACTGGCAGCAGCGGGCCGACTACAGCATCGCCGTCACGCTTGATACCGCACAGCAGCGCGTCGCCGGCTCGGTCACGATCCGCTACGTCAACAACTCACCGGATACCCTGCGATTCGTCTGGCTGCAGCTCGACCAGAATCTCTATCGGCCGGGCAGCAAGGGCTCCATGCTCTTTCCCGCCGACTCGCGGTGGGGAGTGCGTGGGTTCCAGGGCGGCTTCGACATCGAGGGGTTGCAGGTCAACGGACGCGCGGCCGCGATGCACGTGGACGACACGATGGGTCGCATCGATCTCGAGCAGCCGCTCCCGCCGAAAGGCGGTCGGCTGACCATCACGATGGGCTTCGCCTTCCGCGTACCGGAGCACGGGTCCGATCGCATGGGACGCGACGGCGCCCTGTACGAGATCGCGCAGTGGTATCCGCGGATGGTCGTCTACGACGACGTTCGCGGGTGGAATACCGATCCGTACTTCGGGCAGGGCGAGTTCTATCTCGAGTACGGCGACATCGACTACAGCATCACCGCGCCCGCCGGCTACACCATCGCCGGCAGTGGCGTGCTGCAGAACGCCATCGAAGTGCTCACGCCGTCGCAGCGGGAGCGGCTCGCGCGCGCTGCGCGCTCCGACTCCACCGTGGCGGTCGTCACCAACGAGGAGGCGCGCGCCACGCCGATCGCCGGAACGCGTACCTGGCGCTTCCACGCGCAGAACGTGCGCGACGTTGCCTGGGCCGGCGCGCCCGACTTCCGATGGGACGCGGTCAACGCGAATGGCGTGCTCGCGCAGGCCTTCTATCAGATGGCCAAGGCCGGGAAGGCGTGGGAGCAGGCTGCCGAACAGACGGCGTGGTCGATCAGGACGTACTCGGAGCTGCTCTACAAGTACCCCTATCCACAGGCGACATCCGTCGCTGGGCCCGTCGGTGGGATGGAGTACCCGATGTTCGCCATGGTGCACTTCGGAAAGCCGCTCGACGATCCCGCGTCGATCTTCGGGACGTTGAACCACGAGCACGGCCACGAGTGGTTCCCGATGATCGTCGGCTCCAACGAGCGTCGGTACGCCTGGCAGGACGAGGGCATCAACACCTACATGAACGCCTTCGCGCTCGAGCGCCGGACGCCGGGGACGACACCGTATCCCGGCTACGTGACCAACTGGCGTCAGGCGGTGGAGAATCGGATCGACGCGCCGCTCATGACGCCGCCCGACCGCATCGACTCCCGGGCGCTCGGCGCGCTCGCCTACCGCAAGCCCGCGGTCGTGCTGCTCGCGCTCCGAGACAACGTCGTGGGGCGTGCAGCGTTCGATCGTGCGATGCGCGAGTACACGCACCGCTGGGCGTTCAAGCATCCGTCGCCCGCGGACTTCTTCCGCACGATCGAGAACGTCACGGGTATGGATCTCGGCTGGTACTGGCACGCCTTCTGGTACTCGACGGACGTGCTCGACATCGGCATCGATAACGTCACGATGCGTCAGCAGCAGGGACGGAACCACGCAGTGATCGCACTGCGCCGGCACTCGCCGGTGCCCTTCCCCATCCGATTGCGGTTGCTGTACAAGGACAATTCCACGCAGGATGTCGTGCTGCCCGTCGAGGTCTGGGCGCGTGGTGAGCGTATTGAATCCGACGTGGTGGTGAAGACATCCGTCATCGGTGCGCGCCTGTGGCCCGATGGGATCGTCCCCGATTGGAACGCGACCAACGATGCGTGGGGAACACCCGTTCCCGTCGTCGTGACGCCGATGGCCACGTCGGGCGGCCTGAGCGGCGAGATCGGCGGACGCCCATGGCCGTGATCGATGCACGCCGATGGATGCAATTGTGTCGCCGGATGAGCTTGTTCCAGTGCTGTCGGGAAGTTGCCTGATGGCCCGGCGGCTCGTCGCCCGTTACATTCCTTGATTGTGCCTTGACGTTTGGTACTGGCTCCGGATGTCTCGTGAGACGTCCGGAGCCATTTGTCCCCGTCCCGGCGGCACGGTGCCGTCCTGGAGTTGGTGTTTACAAGTCAGTGGAGTCAGCAATGCCTGAGTTTGGCGCGTGGGCGAGCCAGTGGTGGATTCCCGTTCTCTTCGTCGTGATTGCGGGACACCTCACGAACGTGTGCGTGACGCTCTTCCTTCATCGCGCGCAGACGCACCGCGGCGTGCGCCTGCATGCGATCGCCGCGCTGCCGATGCGCATCTGGCTGTGGCTGACCACGGCGATCGTCACCAAGGAGTGGGTCGCCTGTCATCGCAAGCATCACGCGTTCGCCGACCGTGAGGGCGATCCGCATTCGCCGCTCGTCGAGGGGTTGCGCGAGATCCTCCTTAAGGGAGCGTTCTACTATCGCAAGGCGGTGCGCCAGCCCGGCATGCTGGAGAAGTACGGCAAGGGCACGCCGAACGACTGGATCGAGCGCCATCTGCTCACGCCCCTGAACTGGACGGGCATCCTCGTGATGCTCGCCATCGACATCTACCTCTTCGGCTTCTTCGTCGGCCCCGCGGTGTGGGGCGTCCAGATGATCTGGATCCCGCTCTGGGCGGCGGGCGTCATCAACGGCATCGGCCACGCGCTCGGCTATCGGAACTTCGAGGTGAAGGACGAGAGCCGGAACATCTCGCCGATCGCCATCTGGCTTGGCGGCGAGGAGCTGCACAACAATCATCACGCCGATCCGAAGAGCGCCAAGTTCAAGGCGAAGTGGTTCGAGTTCGACATCGGGTGGGCGTACATCCGTACGCTTCAGGTGTTCGGGCTCGCCAAGGTCGAGTATGCGCGCAACTACGGCTCCGCCGCCCTGCGACACGACGAGCACGCGGTCGACGCAGCTGCCTGAGGGCAGCGGTTCATCGGTTTCGGTCGGCAGTTGACGGAGGGCACGCCAGCGTTCGCTGGTGTGCCCTCTGCCTTTGCTCAGGAGCGCCACCCCAGCAGCCAACCCCGCGATCGAACTCACCAACTCACCGCGGCTGGGGTATAGATTTGACATCCCCCGAGAGCGTGAGGATTCATGCCTAGCACAGTCACCTGCGTTCGCTGCGGACAGACGCGAGCCGGCTTCGAGCGGCCGCCCTTCCCCGGCCCGATCGGCGCGCGCATCGTCGAGGGGCTCTGCCAGGAGTGCTGGGGCCAGTGGGTGAAGCAGCAGACGATGTTGATCAACCACTACGGGCTCAACGTCATGGATCCGCAGGCGCGGAGCTTCCTCACCAAGAACATGGAAGCGTTCCTCTTCAAGACCGGGCACGAGGAGGATGTGGACACGTCGAAGAAGGGCACCATCACATGGTAGCCCGCGCGGCGCGCTCACTGCTGCTGGTTGGGGCCGCGGCGGCACTGTCGGCCTGTGCCACGACCACGCGCAACGCCCCCGCGGCCGCCGCGCGCGAAGGAGCGTGGGCCGATTCGGTGCTCGCCACACTCTCGCTCCGCGACAAGGCCGCGCAGATGGTGTGGCCCTGGGTGCTCGGCGACTACACGGCGGCCGACGACCCGACGTACCGGCGCGTCGAGCGGCTGGTCCGCGAGCAGCGCGTCGGTGGCATCATCATCTCGGTCGGTTCCCCGACCGAGATCGCCAGCAAGCTCAACGCGCTCCAGCAGGTGAGCGCCCTGCCGCTGCTCGTCGGCGCCGACCTCGAGACCGGCGCGGCGTTCCGCGCTCGCGGCGGCTACTTCCTCCCCAACGCGATCGATCTCGGCGGGGCGACGTACTTCCCCTATGCGATGGGGATTGGCGCGACCCGCGACACGGCCTTCGCCTATCAGATGGGTCGCGCCACGGCCCGCGAAGGGCGTGCGCTCGGCATCCACATGGCGTTCGCGCCCGTGCTCGACGTCAACAACAATCCGAAGAACCCCGTCATCAGCCTGCGATCGTTCGGCGAGAACCCGCAGCTCGTCGCAGGGCTGGGCGCCGCCTTCGTCCGCGGCATCCAGGAAAACGGGATGCTCGCGACCGGCAAGCACTTTCCCGGTCATGGCGACACCGAGCAGAACTCGCACCTCGAGCTGTCGCGGGTGAACGCCTCGAAGGCTCGGCTCGACAGCGTCGAGCTTCTCCCATTCCGCGCCGCGGTACAGGCTGGCGTACGCGGCATCATGACGTTCCACGGTCAGCTGCCCGGGCTCGATACGTCCTCGCTCCCCGCCACGCTGAACCCGCGCATCATGACCGATCTGCTGCGTGGACAACTCGGCTTCCGCGGGCTCGTGGTGACCGACGCGCTGGACATGAACGGCGTCCTCGGCAAGATGACGATGGCCGAAGTGACACAGCGAGCCGTCGCGGCAGGGAACGACGTGCTCCTCATGCCGACCGACATCGCGGGCGCCATCGATGCCGTGGTCGACGGCGTGCGCCGGGGGCTCTTCCCGGAGTCGCGGATCGACGAGTCGGTGCGCAAGCTGCTCGTCGCCAAGCAGGAGATGGGGCTCTCCCGGCAGCGCCTCACCGACCTGCAGGCGATGCGCTCCGTGGTCGGCGACAGCTCGACGGTGGCGAATGCCCGCGCGGCCGCCGAGCGCGCCATCACGCTGGTGAAGGACTCGCTTGGGCTGGTCCCCTTCAGTGGGCTGCCACGCACGGCGCGTGTCGTCAGCGTGACGATCGCGCCGCGCACCGACCTCGGGGCTGGCGTCGCGTTCAACGCCGAGCTGGCACGCGCATTTCCCGCGCTGCGCTCGATCTCGCTGTCCACCGAGCAGGTCTTCGACGCGACGGCCGCGGCCGCGGCGGCGCCGGGCCAGAACGCGCAGTACATCGCCACGCCGCAGCCGCGGCTCCTGCCGGCGCTGGTGGAGAACGCGCTTCGTGGCGCGCAGGGCGCCGACCTGGTGATCGTCTCCTCGTACTTCGGGGCGAGCTCGTCGACCTCGCGGCTCGCCGCACCCGACGGGATGGCCGATCTGCTCCTCGGGCTTCAGAAGGCCGGCACTCGCGTGGTGCTCGCCACGTTCAGCAATCCGTACCTCGCGCAGGATTTACCCCCGGTGTCGAGCTATCTGGTGACGTACGGCGGATCGCCGCTCATGCAGCGCGCCGCCGCGCGCGCGTTGCTCGGGTTGGCGCCCATCGGCGGGCAGCTTCCGATCACTATCCCGTCAGTCGCGCCGTACGGCTCGGGGCTGCGGCGCGCGGCGAGCGCGGCGACGGGCGCGCCGATCACGCCGTGAGCACGCGCGACGCGCGTCGCATGGCGCGCGCGTCGAGAGCCGGCTTCTTGCGCCGGCGGCGACACGGTGCACCGCGTCGCCCCGATCATGCCGGCGCTGCGCGACACCGGACACATCGTCCGTTGACGGCGTTCTCGGAACGACGTATATCACGTTCCACGCGGCGCGGCTGATTTTAGGTCACTTTGTTACCAAGTCGTGCGCTCGCGAATCGAGCGCTCTTGACATTAGTGACCTTCTGTTACTAATTCGCGCGTCATGCGCGAGCGCCCGACTCACCCCGTGAAGCCTGCCGTCCGCAAGACGACGCTGGCGGTCGACGTGGTGGTGCTCTCGCCGCAGGCGGACACGCTCGCGGTCCTGCTCGTGCGCGCCGCCGCGACGGGCCGCGAGCGCTGGTCCCTTCCCTGGGACGCGCCGATGTCGGGCGAGGGGCTCGAGGACGCCGCGACGCGCATCACCGAGGGCGCCCTCGGCGCGACCCCGGCGTTGCTCGAGCAGGTGGGCGCCTTCGCCGATGCACGCCGTCATCCCGGCGACGCCGATGTCTCGGTCGGCATCGTCGCCCTCACCCCGCAGATCGAGGCGGCGCTCATCGGGGGGGCCGAGTGGTTCTCGCTCGCCGCACTGCCCCCGCTCTCGCCGCGGCACCGCGCCATCGTCGACCGCGCGACCACCGTGGTCCGCCAGCGCGTGGATCAGTCGCCACTCGCGTTCCGCCTCCTGCCGCCGACCTTCACGCTCAGCGAGCTGCAGGCGATCTACGAGCTGCTGCTCGATCGCCGGCTCCACAAGGCGAGCTTCCGGCGGGCGCTCCAGGCGAGTTACCTCGTGGAACCGACCGACGAATGGCGAAGCGAGGGGCGGGGGCGACCCGCGCAGCTCTTCCGCTATGCCCCGCGCAAGCGCCGGGGCACGCGGCGTGGCGTGCGGTTCGATCTGTTCGCCGAAACCTGAGGCGTTCCCGAGACCATCTCGTGACCGTGGAGCGCTGCGCCAGGGCTTGCTTTCTGGCACATTAGTAGCAATATGTTATTTAGGTCGAATGGAGCGTCGGATGCTCGACTACCTGGATAGCCTGTGCGCGGCCCTGTTGGCCCGGAACGGCACCGAGATTCGGCGCCTGCTTCGGCATCCGCTGGCGCGCGCCCTCCCGCGCCGCGTGCGCGAGGAAGGCTATGCCATCGCTCGCGCCGGCCCGGAAAGTCTGCGCGCCCCCGTCCAGACCCTGCATTTCTACCACCAGACGCTTCATCTCCTCGGTGCCCGCCCCGCCGCGCGGGGCGAGTCGGGCACGCCGACCGGCACCGGCGCCGCGGACGAGCCGCAGATCGAGATGCCCCTCCGCGCCGCCCGCGGCTGACCGTCGCCTCTCAGTCCGCCCGCTGTCTCGCGCTCTGCCGCCGCATGAGGTTGCGCGCCAGCGCCGCGTTGTCCGACGCCAGCCGGAACAGATCCGCCATCAGCTCGTCGCGGTCGTCCCCGGCCATTTCCGCCACGACTGGGGCCTGGTGGCCGTACCGTCGGCCCGGGTCGGCACGCCGTTCCAGGATGACCCGGCCGCGGACCGCCGCGGCCTCGGGTGTCATGTCGGCGGGCGGCTCGTCGAGCTCCACTTCTACGTAGCCGCCGCCCGGCATCGGCCGGCGGTACAGCGTTGCGCCCGCGCTACCCTGCCGAGCTCCGCGTGCGGCGTCCTGCTGCTGATCCAGCATGTGTCCCTCCCGCTCGACTGCGTCCCGTCCTGCCGCGTGGCGGCGGGGGCGCCGCCGACGCGTCCTGCAGTGCCGCCATCGCTCGCGCGAGCATTCGCGCCGTGGAACGCGTGGCGACCGCGTCCCCCCACAGGTCTCCGGCACGCGCCAGTCGCGCCGGCATGCTACCAACGGTGAACGCATCGATGCGGAGCCGGCTCGTCAGCTCGCGAGAGCGCAACGGCGCTGAGACCGACGCTGCGGGCTTCGCCCGCACGCTGTACGGCGCGGCCATGCTCTTGCCGCGCGCATTCTGCAACGCGTCGACGTAGATGCTCCCCTTCGGCCGCTCCTTGATGGAGCGCTCAACGGTTGCTCGTTCGGGGTTCGTGACGACCACCGCGTCGGCCAGGCGCATGGCGAGAGCGGCCGAGGTCTCGTAGCTGGTGCGTGGCGGAAGCGGAAGCACGACGTGGATCCCGCTCGCCCCGGACGTCTTCACCGCCACGGTGAGCCCACATCCCTCGGCGATCCGGACCACCTCGCGCGCGAGCGCCGCCACGTCGGCGAAGGGTATGTCGTCGCCGGGATCGAGATCGATCAGACAGCGATCTGTCGCATCGACGTCGTCCACCCTCGAGAGCCAGGGATGCACCTCGATCGCCCCCAGCTGCACGGTGTAGAGCAGTGTCGGCAGGTCGCCGCCGATGAAGCGGGGCTTCTCGCCCAGCTCCACCGTGTCCAGTGTGGCCACCCGCACCACGTCGGGCACGTGCTCCCCGGCGTTCTGCTGGAAGAACATCGGTCCTGCCACGCCGTCGGGATAGCGCTTGAGGACCAGCGCGCGACCTTCGATCTGCGGAAGCAGAAACGGGGCGACTCGCGTGTAGTAGCGCATCAACCCGCCCTTCGTGATGCCGGCCTCGGGAAAGAACGGCTTGGAGAGACTCGAGACGTGGAGCGTCGCTCCGCGGCCGAAGGTGACCTCGCCGTCGCCGTCGCCGCGCTCGATCGCGCGCAGCTGCGCCTCGACCCCGGCGAAGTCCTCGGCACGCTTACGCGGCGTCATCGGCGATCTCCCCAGCGCCCCAGCGCTGCAGGCTCACACCTTCGAGCGTCACGTCGTGCGCCGCCTTGTCGTCGCGCACGCCCAGGAAGATCGGCTGGCGCAGTTTTCCGTCGGCCGTCCACTCGGCGAACTTCACCTCCACCACGAGCTTCGGGGCGACCCAGTGCGCGGGCTCATTCGTGCGTGGCGCGACCGCGAACGGCGACGTACGTCGCTCGATCCGGTCGAGGCGCGCTCGCATCGAGCGCAGCCCCTCGCGGTCGAAGCCGCCGCCCATGTGGCCGACGTAGACGAGCTTCCCGGTGGCGTCGTGCGCGCCGAGCAGCAGCGCGCCGAGGTGCGGGCGCGAGTTCCTGGGCTCGGTGAACCCTCCCACCACGAATTCGGCGCGGAACTGCAGCTTCAGCTTCAGCCAGCCGTCGGAGCGCGCCCCCGGGGAATAGCGCGCGTCGGTGCGCTTCGCGATGATCCCCTCCCAACCGGCACGGCGCGCACGCGCGAGCATCGTCGCGCCTCGCGGGCTCGTGTCGCTCAGGGCGAGGGCTGGGTGGTCCGGCTCCGCGCGCGCGAACAGCGTCTCGAGCCGCTCGCGCCGTTCGCTCCAGGCGCGCGCGGCGAGGCTGGTTCGGCCATCGCGCAGGAGATCGAACGCCACGAGCGTGGCCGGCGCCTCGCGCGAGAGGCGAGCGATCTCGCCGGCGTCCTTCAGGTGCATGCGAGCCTGAAGCGGCTGGAACTCGCTCGCGGCCGGTGCGCCCGCGCGCGCCCGCCGCCGCCGTGCCACCACTTCCCCGTCCAGCACCATCGTGTGGCCGACGCGCGCGGCGAAGGCACGAAGCGCTGCGACCACCTCCGGGAACTGCGCCTGCTTTTCCTTGCCGTTGCGCGTCACGAGTCGCGCGTGGCGCGGCGAGGCCTCGGCGAGCACGCGCATCCCATCGTACTTCGGCTCGTACGTCCAGCCGCTGCCACGCGGGAGTGCATGACCGAGGGTGGCGTACATCGGCTCGGGGAGCGGCACACGCGGGATCGACACGGGCGCGGAGAGCGGCAAGACGGGTGCCCCGGCGCCCGGGCCCGGTTGCCAAGGCGTCCGCGATTGGATGCGAGGAATGACGAACGCCCGGGCGTATGCCCGGGCGTTCGTTTGATCGAGTGTGAGCGGCTCGCCGCCTGTGATCGAGCGCGATCAGCCAGTCTTGGTCACGTCGGCTGCTTGCGGCCCCTTCTGGCCCTGGACGATCTCGAACTCGACCTTGTCTCCTTCGGCGAGTGACTTGAATCCGTTCCCCTGGATGGCGCTGAAGTGCACGAAGACGTCAGGACCTCCCTCACGCGAGATGAAACCGAAACCCTTCGCGTCGTTGAACCACTTCACCGTTCCATTGATGCGAGCCATGAACCGTACCTCGTACCGAGCTATGGAGCCTGATCGCGCGTGCGAGGGGATGGGCCGGTCGTCGGCCGCCGCTCGTCCCACGTGATCCCTGTGATGCCCCGTCGCGCCATGCGTTCGGCTCTCGGGGCGGGACGTACCACCCAAGCGGGCAAGTTTTGTGCACACGTAGGGTTGCGGGCGCGCAGACCGTCCCTGAAACGCGAGAACGGGGCCGATTTCGGCCCCGTCTCGCGGTGGGTGCTGCTGCGTCTGTGTTCGACTCTGACAGTCGAGATTGCTACGCGGCGCCGGCGATGTACCGTGCGACGCGACCACACTCACGGCATTGCAGCGTGACCTGCGAGCGCGGAGGCGGCGGGACATCGTCAGGAGTCCGTGCAATTTGCCCAGAGCACGACGGGCAGCTCAGCGGGGAGCCGTTCCGGTCGTTGGCGATCAAATGAAGCGCTTGCACTGGGTTATACGTAGCCGGGCGCGGCTTGCGCATTGGCCCTCCAGAAGGTTTTCGAACCACCCGGTGATCCAGGCGCCGGGCCGCCCTGACGAATAGTAACCCTCAAAGCGCCTAAAGCACAGTGGGGCATCGTCTTGCGAACTGATTTGCGCGTCGCCCTCTGTGTCGGCCTCGGAATCCTGTGCGCCTGCGGGCCACGGGCGCATCTTCCGCCACGGCCTCTGACCGTGGTCGGCGCGCTCTCCGGGACGGATAGCATCGCCAGGCTCGCGCATAGACTCGCGCCCCTTCTATACCTGCAGCGCGACGAATGGTTCCCGCTCGAGCGCGTCGTCGCCGTCGCTCACCCAACCCGCCCGATCATCGGTTACCATCTGCTCTTCCGCGACGACGTGCACGGCGCCTGGATCCCCTTCACCGTGCCGACCGACGAGGAGATCGTCTGGATCGGCTACGACGCCAGCGGCGCACCCACCGACCTCTGGACCTACTGGCACGGCAAGGTGCTGCACGCCGATTGGCGGACCCGCGGAACGCCGGCGGTCGACGTCCAGTGGGGCAAGCATGGACTCCTGCCGCGAGGCGTCATCGAGAGCGACCTGCCCAAGCTCCAGACGCTCAACTCGTTCTACGCGTTCCATCAACTCGGCGTGGCCGACATTCTGCTCGGGCGCGTGACGCGACCTGGGCCGTCCGGCTTCTTCCACTCCTACCGGCGGTATCGCGACTTCACGCGCGTGATGCGCTTGAGCGACGTCCTGGATGTCGTCGTCCGCGAGGCCACGCCCGCGGCCACGCTCGCCGCGGTGTTTGGCACGCCGTACTCCGAGAAGCCAGCCTGGCCCTGAGCGCGCTGGCACGCGCCCGAGTGGTGGTGATTCGTGGCGAGTGGTGGCGCGCGGTGGCGGGCGCCTGGCTCGCCCGTCGAGCAGCTGGCCCGGTGTGCAGATCGACCAGCCCGCGGCGGCCGGCCGGCGCTCGAGCATGTGGCATCCCAGCACGACGTCAGCGAGCAGCAGCCCGCCGGACGTCTGGCCGAAGCGGCCGCCTCGATCGCGTACGCCGCGACTTTCCCGATGTCGTGCAGGAGCGCGCCGGCGGTGACGAGGTCCCTGCTCGCGTTCATCGTCTTGGCCATGCTCCTGGCAATCGACGTGACCTCGAACACGTGCAGCAGCAGCCCCGCCGAGCTTCGCGTGATGCCCGTTCACCGAGCCTGGGGCGTGCTCCAGCCGGAGGTGGAAGTCGGCGGCGGCGTAGAACAGATCCACGACCCGGCGGAGCGTCGGCGTCCCCAGCTCGGCGCGGCGCTTGTCGATCCAGTCCCATAGCCGGGTCGTGCCGCCAGCGATCCCCGGAAGGAAGGCGTGCAGGCCCACCTGCTCGGCGGGGAGCACGCGCCGCAGACCGGTGAGGTGATCTGACGCTTGCCCGTCTTCTGGTAGAGGCCGACCTGCCCGATCGCCTGGACGACGCGGCCAATGGTGCGCGACCGTGCATCGGTGGGCAAGCGTCGGCGACGCGGCCAACATCGTCGTACCGCTGGCCGGTTGCGCCGCCAGACTCCATGTTGTTGTCGTCGCATTTCCGGATCGTCGGCGACGCGCACCACGTGGCCGCACGGCACGACACGGCGATGCTCATGCGCTTCATGCCACGACATCGCACGATCGCACGACGAACGCAGTTGCTTTACTCGTGGCGGCAGGATCGCCGGACGCGACCATGCGCCCGAATCTTGCGCACACGGCCACGAACTCGCGCAGCACCGAGAGCCACCAACCGGCAGAGGAGACGCAGCGATGGCAACGAAGAAGAAGGGCGGCAGCAAGCGAAGCGCTGGCAAGGGCTCGGCGCGCCGCGGTGGCGCCAAGCGTGGCGCCAAGCGCTCGTCGGCGAAGAAGGGCGGCGCGAAGAAGGGCGGCGCCAAGAAGGGCGCCGCGAGAAAGAGTTCAGCGAAGAAGTCGTCGTCGCGCGGCGCGGCGAAGAAGGGCGGCGCGAAGAAGTCGACCATGAAGCGCTCGACGGCCAAGCGGTCGACGGCCAAGCGCTCGGGTGGCGGGCGCAAGGCCTCACCGCTCGCTCGAGTGAAGCGCGTCGCGACGGGCGTCGTCGAGCAGGCGCAGTCGGCGGTGTCACACGGCGTCGACGCGGTCAAGGAGCTCGGCGAGAACATCGTGGATCGCGTCTCGGGCTGACCGCCGTACCGCGCGCCACGCCGACACTCCTCAATCGGCGTGGCGCGCGAGGAAGTCCAGGACGAGACCGGCGACCACGTCGCGGCAGTAGTCCACCGTGATCACGTGCCCACACCCCGTCACCCAGTGACGTTCGGTGGGGCCGGCGAGACCGGCCGTCGCCGTCTCGGCCAGCGCGAAGGGGATGCGGTTGTCCTCGCGTGAGTTCACGACCAGTGTCGGCACCCTGACCGACGGCAGCGCGCGGCGACCCGCCGCCGCCGTCTCACAGAGTGCGCGTACGGCGCGCGGGGGGAACACGCCGTAGGCAAAGCTCTCCGCGCGAGCCACGGGGTCGTGCACCGACGCATCGCCACCTCGGTTCCCGAGATAGGGCACCGCCATCGACCAGATCGGCGCCGTACGCGCCGCGAACGTCACGGGTGGCGGCGGTGTGAGATAGGGCGCGAGTAGCGCGAGCACGCGCACGTTGCTCGACTCGGCGGCCAGCCGTGCCGCGATCGCGCCGCCCATCGAGAGTCCGACCACGCCGACCCAGCGCGATCCCTCCCGAAGCTGATCGAGCTCGGCGCGCGCGGCCTGCAGATAGTCGTCCGCTGTCGCCGCCGCAAAGTCGCGCAGGCCGCGCCCGTGCCCGGGGAGGAGCGGCGCGCGCACGGTGAATCCCTCGGCTTGCAGACGCTCCCCGAGATACCGGAGAGTTTGCGGCGTGTCGCCGCAGCCATGGAGCAGCAGCAAGCCGCGCCCCGTCGTGCCCTCGAGCGTGAACCCTTCGGCGCCGGGGACTACCCCGTCGCCGGCGACGGGCCGGCGCGCCGCGTATTCCCGTTCGGCGCGCCGCGCGGCGCGCAGGCGCAGCACACCGACGCCCACCGCGGCGGTCAGCAGCAACGGCACCAGCATCAGTCGCGGCTCGCCCCGCCGAGGATCAGTACCGGCGCGTCGACGGGTCCACCTCTCGGCTCCACCGGTCGATGCCGCCGGTGAGGTTGCGCGCCCGGTCGAAGCCCTGCGCGCGAAGCCAGGCGACGGCCGCAGCGCTCCGCATCCCGTGATGACAGTACACGACCAACTCCTCCTCCGGATCGAGCGTGTGCACCACGTCGGGCAGCGCATGGAGAGGCACGAGTCGCGCCTGCGGGAGTCGCGCGATCTCCCACTCGTGAGCCTCGCGCACGTCGAGCAGCGCCGGCACCGCACCGGCCGCGATGCGCTCGGCCAGTGCCCTCGGCGCGATCTCGTCGTCGCGCGCCTCCGGCACACGTTCGTCGGCTTCCGGCTCTGGGCTCACGCCGCAGAACGCGTCGTAGTCGATCAGCGACGTGATCTCGCGCGTTCCGCAGGCGCGACACTCTGGATCGCGAGCCACGTCGATCGTCCGGAAGCGCATGCGAAGTCCGTCGACGAGGAGCAACCGGCCGGCGAGCGGTTCCCCGATCTCCGTGATCAGCTTGATCGTCTCCGCCGCCTGCACCACACCGATCAGCCCTGGGAGCACGCCCAGCACGCCACTCTCGGCGCAGTTCTGCACCAGCCCGGGGGGCGGCGGTTCTCGGAAGAGACACCGGTAGCAGGGCCCGTCCCCCGAGGAGAAGACGGACGCCTGGCCCTCGAAGCGGAGCACGCTGCCGTAGACGTTCGGCTTGTCGAGCAGCACGCACGCGTCGTTGATCAGATAGCGCGTCTGGAAGTTGTCGCTGCCATCGACGACGACGTCATAGGAGCCGAGGAGTGCCATGGCGTTCGCGCTCGAGAGTCGGACGTGGTGGGCGGTGATCTCGACGTGTGGATTGATGGCGCGCAGGCGCGCGGCAGCGGAATCGACCTTTGGCGTCCCCACTGACGCCGTGTCGTGCAGCACCTGCCGCTGCAGGTTGCTGAGCTCTACGTCGTCGGCGTCGACCACGCCGAGCTGGCCCACCCCCGCGGCGGCGAGATAGAGCGCAGCCGGAGACCCCAGGCCACCAGCGCCGACGAGGAGGACACGTGCGGCCTTGAGCCGACGCTGACCCTCCTCGCCGATCTCGGGCAGGATCAGATGTCGGTGGTAGCGCTGCAGCTCCTCGGTGGTGAGCGGCGCATGCGAAGGCGGGAGAGACGGCATGTGTTCTCGCGGGCGTGACGAGAATATAAGCCCGTGAGAGGGTGCCGGGTTCGCCGTGGCGGCGGTGCTACTGCAGCGGCGCGGTCTGCGTGACGTCGGCGAGGGCAGGCACGAGGAGCAGGTCGTCGCCCGTGCGATCCAACCGCTCGAACAACCGCTGGGACGGCGTGACGTACAACGTGCTCCCCACGCGCTCGACCAGCCCTTCGCCAGTGAGGCGGCCGAGCACGAGCGACACGGATTCACGGGTGGCACCAACGAGCTCGCAGAGCAGCCGGTAACGCGAGCTGCATAGCTCGATTCGGCCGTCCGCGGTGAGGAAGCTCTCGTGCGAAGCGAGCCGGCGCAGTGCCGCGACCAGTCGCTGCTCGACGGACAGCGTCGTGAGCTCACGCAGCTTCTCGAGCAGCGCCGTGCGCTCCGCCATGATCTGGCCGATCAGCGCGAGCGCGCGATTTGGCTGCTCGCGCACGAACGCGCGCAAGTTGGCGGAGCTCAGATAGAGCGTCTCCGTCTCCTCGTCGGCGCGTGCATCGGTGGCGTACTGCCCACTCGGCGACAGCCCCTCGGCGCCAAACGTTTCACCAGGGGTGGCCACCCAGGGAACGAACCCGCGTCCGGCGCGCACACGGCTGCGCAGCACGACGCGCCCCCGAACGACGATGAATACTCCGTCCGCGTTCGCCCCGCGCTCGTAGATCTGAAAGCCGGCAGGCCACGCCGCACGCGCGGCGTAGCCCTGCAGTGCGATGCGCTCGGTCTCGGACAGGCGCGCGACGGCCAGCCCTGTACTCTCGTCTCGGGTCACCACACTAGCCTCCCGTACCGTTCAGGCTTGCGCGGCGACGCAATTGGCAGGCCGGAGAATTGGCGCGAGCTCAACCGCTGGCGCGGCGGACGGATTCCACGAACGATTCCAGCGAGTGCGATAAACACGCGATCACGGTCGGGTGAGCGCCGCGCCGAGCAGCGCGAGCGCACGTGTGGCTATGTCGAATCGTTGCGCGAGCACCTCCGCTCGCGCGCCGCGAGTCCCTCGTCGTCATCGCGGATCGCTGCATGTACCGACGGGACCGAGACAAGGCGCCTGGAATCGTGCGCGTCGGTGACGTCGATGAGGTTGCGGCATCCACGTCGTGCGCGCAAGGCCGTCGGTCATCTTGAGCGAACGCCTCGGCACCGAGCCGCGTGATGGTGTCGATGTCGCGCCGAGCGCCGGGGCTAGTCGATCTCGGACAATGCGCGCTCGATCGCGGCGTGCAGTCGCGCCTCGCGATCCGGGCCGCTCCCCGCGCCCGACGCGAGGACGCCGAACAAGCGTAGCATCTCGCTTTCGACGAACGCCCCACGCTCGCGAATGCCAAGCGCGTCGAGCGATCGTTCGGCGAGAATGCGAAGCTGCTGCCGCGTCACTTCGTCGAGCGCGGCGAGCGTCGGCGGTTCCGGGGGCGGCGCGAGCGTGTCGGGGATGCGACGCCGCTGTGCGGCATCCAGCATCGCCGAGAGTGGCGCGAGCGTGACGACGAACGATCCCGGCGTGTGCTCGGCGAAGTCGTTGACGACGCCCTTTCGCCGGAGCTCGTGGAACATGCGAAGTGCCGCCTCCCGCACGACGGCGATCCCGGCCTCGCTGTTGTTGCCACGGCCCGTGATCACGAGCAGCTCCCCCGACCCCTGCGCCTGATGCTGACGGAGCCATGCCTCGACGCGCTTCGCCGCCTCCGTTCCCGTGGGCAGCGCCTGCCGTAGGTTGAGTGTGCGCGCTGGACCGAACCGCACCTCGTCGAAGGCCTGTTGCAGCCCGGCCAGTCCGCGCACCCTTCGCGACTCCGCCATCCGCCTCAACGTCCTCGGCCGTCGGCGAGCGCGCGGAGCAGCACGCGCCCGTCGAGCCGTTCGGTCGGTGTGACGCCGATCACACGTGCGAGGGTCGGTGCCGCGTCGACCACGAGCGTCCGCTCGGTGATGCGCCCCGGCCGGATCCCCGCGCCGAAGAAGATGAGCGGTACCCGCGCATCGTCGTCGTAGGGCGAGCCGTGCTGGGCGGACCTCGCGCCGACGGGATAGGCGCCCTGCACCGGCGTCACGACGTACTCGGCCGGGATGTCCGGCGGCAGCGTGTGCAGCCAGCGTCGGCTGACGACGTCGCGCAGCGTGTCACGGCGCGCCAGGTCGCGCACGCGGTCGACGCGCCCAATGCCCGGACGTCGGCGCAGCGTGTCGGCGACACGGGCGAGCAGCGGATCGGGATTCACCCGCGCCCGGTCGAACGCCTTGCGGTCGATGCTCACGACTCCGCCGTCCACGGCGATCGCGTCGGGGTTGACGCCCGCCGCCTGTACGATGCCGCGCACCGTGCGCGAGATCGAAGCGAGGTCGTAGCGTGGTGTCGCCGGACGGCCCGTGCGCTGCGCGACGATCTCGGGAAATGGTGTGGCGCCGTGATCCGCCGTGAGTGCGAACACGATGGTGCTCGAGTCACGCAGCCGGTACAGCGAGTCGATGAAGGCCCCGAGGTTTCGATCGAGTCGAAGTACGTTGTCGTGCTGCTCGCGTGAATCGGGGCCGTAGCGATGCCCGATGTAGTCGGTCGCCGACAGCGAGATCGCCAGCAGGTCGGCGTGCGGCCCGCGGCCGAGATTGAGCGCCTGGACCCCTTCGAGAGCGGCGTCGAGCGTCAATTCGTCCATCCAGGGCGTCGTCGGCAGCTCGGCCGCGGCCCGCACCGGATCGCGGGACAGCGCGTGCGGAAAGACGTAGTCGTTCCCCGCCCCCTCCACCGGCACGCTGTCCGGCTCGACGTACTCGCGCGCCGGGAGCAGCAACGTCCACGACTGGCCGGCGAGCCGCTGCGGGACGCGACGCGCGTTCACGCGCTGGATCCAGGTGGGAAGTGTGTCGGCGTAGTAGCGGCTGGTCGTGAACTCGCCGCTCGACGTCGCATACCAGAACACGCTCTGCTTCGCGCGGCCCAGCGGAAGGATGGCGCCACGATCCTTGCGCGAGATCGAGAGTGCGCGCGAGCGCGGGTCGCCGCTCCGCATCCAGTCGATCAACGTCGATCCGCGGAATCGGAACGGCGAGGCCCCGGCGTCGCGCGAGGTGACGAGGGGCGCCTGGGGATCCTCGACCCCCGCCGCGTTGCGCAGGATCCCCGTCGAGCGCGGGAACCGGCCCGAGAGCATGCTCGCGTGACCCGGCGCAGTCTCCGTCACGGCGTGATCCTGAAACGCATTGGGAAAGTACGCGCCACGCTGCGAGAGCCGACCGAGGCCGCCGGTCAACTGCCGCGCCCAGCGATCCAGATAGTCGGCGCGGAGTTGGTCCACCGCGAGAAAGACGACGAGCCTCGGCTGCGCGTCCCTCGGCGCGGCCGACTGCGCCGCGCCGCCATTTGGGAGAGCGAGCAGCGTGGTCAGCGTGGCGAGGAAGCGATGGCCTGGGTAGCGGAGCGACACCGGAGTCCGGGAACGGCAACGCGCGCGACGAGTCCGTCCCGAGGCGACGGCGATGCGACCGTCTGCAATCTACATGGCTCGCCTCGACCGGCGTGCGTGCGACTCCAGCTCTAGAAGTCGTTGCCGATGCTGAATCGAGGGTTCACGATGTTGTTGAAGACCGATCCGAAGGTGTAGCTCAGGCCGGCGAAGACCGACGCCTGATACCCGGTGGCCAGCTGCGTCTGGCGGAGCAGCACTTCTTCACGCGTCAGGTCACCCTTGGGGAGGTAGAGCTGATCGTGGATCACCGCGTACCGGCCCGAGAACTGGAAGGCCAACCCCTTGACGATCCGGACATTGGCGCCCGCGTTGAAGTTGAGGCGGCTCTTGCCGAGGTCGTGCAGGAAGTGGTAGCCCGCCACCTGCGCCTGGAGCGATCCCCACGTCTGCTTCTGCATGTAGGACAGGTGCAGGGATTCGAAGGGAAGCGTCTCGCGCGTCTTGAAGTAGACGGTCGTATCTTCGTAGCGGAAGAAGCGTCCTCCCACCGCGTACTGGATGTAGAGCTGTCGCCTCGTCGCCTCCGCGTACGGGTACAGGTCGTACTCCACCGCGGGCGAGATCACGACGCCGAGCCGTTGGTTCCGAAAGGTCGATGATCCGGCCCCGAGTCGAATCCCCGCCGACCAGTGGCGCCCCAGGCTGCGCACCTGCAGCAGACTGCCGCTGAAATTGCGCCGCACGCTCGTCACGCGCTCGCCGTCGATGTTGAAGGATTCGTCGTTGTAGTCCTCTCCGATGCGCATCCGCGTCTTCCAGCGCTCGGTGATCCGGTCGGCTCGAACGTCGAAGTCGAGCTCCGTCTCCGATGAGCTGCGCTCGCGCTCGAGGTACACCTGCGCCTCGGTCTGAAACACCCAGGCGTTCCAGCGATCGCGCGCGGCACGCGGCGTGGCCGTGGACCCGGACGACGCGAGCGTGACGGCCGCCTGCTCTGCCTCCGGCGTCCGCGCGAGATAGCGCGCGAGACCGAGTCGGATGCGGCGCACGAGCGCACGGCGGCGCTCATCCTCCGTGGAGCCCTGGGGAACGACGAGCGTGAGCGTGTCACTCACGCCGTCGAACTTCCGCTGCCCGTAGAACGCCAGGGTGTAGGCGTTGCCGCCTCCGCCAGTCTGCTGCTGCGTGACGAGGAGGTGTACGTCGGCGGCTGTCCGATCACGTACGTGGTCGGTGAAGGAGATCTCCTGCCGATAGAAGTCGGGCTCGCAGTACAGGTCCCGGCAATCGAGAAACAGGCTGAATGCGCGGCCGGCGGGCTGGGCCTGCAGGGCAGGCGCGACAAGCGCCAGGGCGGCGAAGAGCGTGAGACGAGCGAAGAGTCGATGCATCGTGCGCGGGTACGGTGAATCAGAACGGATGGCCTGTCGGCTACGCGCGAGCCGGTCGAATCGTGGCGGCGGCTTGATCTACGTTTGTAGATCTACACGTGTAGATTACCTGCTGCCACGCATGGCGTGGCGGTGCCGGGGAGTCAGGCGGCGCGCGGAAGCTCCTCGATCAGGAGGTTCTTCGCGAAGCAGATCTCGTTGCACGCGAAGCGTCGCGCGCACGAGAGGCAATCGCGCCGGATCTTCTCCGGATAACGCGCCCGATCGACGCGCTGATAGCCGATGGCCGAAAAGAAATCCGGCTGCAGTGTGAGGGCGAAGACGTCGTAGATGTCGCGCATCCGCGCGAGGTCCTCGACGGCGCGAACGACCGCGCGGCCGAGCCCCCGGCCGCGCGCATCACGCGAGACGGCGATCGCCGCGATCTCCGCCACACTCGGCGAGTACTCCTTGAGCGCGCCGCACGCCAGGATCTCGCCCCCCGGCCCTTGCACGACGACGTAGTCGTCGATGGCGAGCGAGATCATCTCCGGCGTTCGCAGCAGCATGAGCCCCTCGTTGGCGAAGGAGTTGTTCAACCTCGAGATCGCCACCGCGTCCTGCGGACGTGCTCGACGCACGAACACGTCAGGGGCCATCAAAGCACCTCTTCGAGGATGTGCAGCCCGCGCGCGAGCTCCTCCTTCGTCGCCACGAGCGGTGGCAGGATGCGAACCGTGTACTCGCCCGCTGTGAGAACCAGAAGCCCGTGCGCCATCGCTTCGCTCACCACGTGCGCCGCGGTCCCCATCACGTCGATCCCCCACATGAAGCCCGCGCCACGCACTTGGCGGATGCGGCTCGTGCGATGGGCGATCTCGTTCAGTTCATGGCCGAACCAGGCACCCGTCTCGCGGACGTGCTCGAGCAATGCCGGATCCGAGAGGCGATCGAGCACATGGAGCGCCACGGAGGCGACGAAGGGACCTCCACCGAACGTCGTACCGTGGTCCCCGTACTGCATTGCACGCGCGATCGGCTCGGTCATCAGCACCGCGCCCATGGGGAGCCCGCCGGCGAGCGGCTTGGCGAGCGTGACCATGTCGGGCTCGACGCCGACCTGCTCGTACGCGAACAGCGTCCCGGTACGTCCGAGGCCGCACTGGATCTCGTCGAAGATGAGGGCGATGTGGCGCGCCGTCGTGACCGCGCGCAGCTCGCGCAGGAAGCCGGGATCGATGACCCGGACGCCGCCCTCCCCCTGGATCGGCTCCACGATCAGGGCCGCGACCGTATCCGCATTGAGTGCTGCGTCGAGCTCCTTGAGGTCGCGCTCGAAGATGGAGATGCCTGGCGCGAGTGGGCGGAAGGGCAGCCGGTAGCTGGGCCGGTCGGTCGCAGCGAGGGTGCCGAACAGGCGTCCGTGGAACGCTCCGCGTAACGCGACGATCTCGTGCTTCGCCTCGCCCTGCGTGCGCGCCCAGCGCCGCGCGAACTTGAACGCGCCTTCGTTGGCCTCCGCGCCAGAGTTGCAGAAGAACACCTTCGAGGCGAACGAGCGCGCGACCAGCGCCGCCGCGAGGCGCTCACCCGCAGCAGTGTGGTAGAGGTTCGACGTGTGGATCAGCCCCTCGGCCGCCGCGTGGATCGCGCCCTTCAGGCCGGCGTCGTCATAGCCGAGCGAGTTCACCGCGATGCCGCTGCCGAAGTCGAGGTACGACTTGCCCTCGGCGTCGTACAGGTACACGCCGCTGCCGCGCACCAGCTCGATCGAAGCGCGCTTGTACGTGCCGAGGATCGCACTCTCGAGCGAGGCCGGCGCCACCGGAGCGTCGTGCGCGCCAGTCTGCGCGGAGTCGTCGGTCGTCGCCTTCAGGGTCGGTGCGGTCATGCGGCCATGCTCCCCACTCGAGTGAGTACCGTGCCGCGATGCGGATCGGCGATCGCAGCGATGTCAGAGATGCGTACGCGCTGCACTCCACCCTCCAGCGCCGAGAGCGCCGCTTGCAGCTTGGCGGCCATCCCCCCACGGGCGGTCCCGTCGTCGATCAGCCGCTGAGCATCCTCCGGTCCCAGCGCGGCGACCGGTCGATCATCGAGCAGCACGCCGGCGACGTCGGAGACGAGGAGCAGCTCCTCGGCGCCGACCGCGGCGGCGATCGCCGCCGCGGCGTCGTCGCCGTTCACGTTGAGCGTCGCACCCATGGATGGATGGGTCGACCGGCTCACCGGCGACAGCACGGGGAGATACCCCGCCGAGAGTAGCTGGTGCACCAGTGCCGTGTTCACCGAGGACGGCGTGCCCACGTGTCCGTACTGCGCGGGATCCAGTGGGTCCGCGGTGAGCAGCGCACCGTCTTCCCCCGAGAGTCCGATGGCCGCGACGCCGGCGTCGAGCAACGCCGACACGAGACGCTTGTTCGCGGAGCCGGAGAGCGCCATGCGGATGATCTCGAGATCGAGCGCGCTCGTGACCCGACGACCGCCGGCGAATCGCGCTTCGACACCGTAGAGGCGCTGGAGCGTGCTCACCTCGTCGCCGCCCCCGTGCACGACGAGCAACGAGCCCGGCGCCGCGCGCTGGGCGGACGCCAGCGCCGCTGGCAGCGCGGGATCGAGCTGCGGCCGGCCGCCGATCTTGATGACGCGCGTCATGCGGGCAGCCCGAGCGTCTCGTCGAGCCCGAGCATCAGGTTGGCGTTCTGGAGCGCCTGCCCCGCGGCACCTTTCACGAGGTTGTCGATCGCCGACGTGACGAGGAGCGTGGGGGTGCGCGTGCCCTCGATCATCGTGGCCGTCAGGCGCACCACGTTGCGCTGCACGACATCATGCAGCGTCGGCTGCTGCTCGGCGATCTCGATGAACGGCTCGGCGGCGTATGCCTCACGGTAGAGCGCAATCGGGTCGTCGAGGCGAGCGGTGAGCGGGATCGTGATCGTGGACAGGATGCCCCGGGCGACCGGCAGCAGATGGGGCGTGAACACGAGATCCGCGTCGGCGCCGAGCACGCCCAGCGTGGCCGTCATCTCCTTGAGATGCCGGTGCGTGTTGCCGACGCCATAGGCCCGATAGTCGTTGGAGACCTCGGCAAAGAGATAC
>DASTSX010000158.1:0-3025 GCA_035760455.1 Gemmatimonadaceae bacterium
GCGATTTCATGGAAGGCCACATCGCGATGCCCGTGATCACGGGGCAGAAGACCGACGCCGAGAAGTTCGCCGGGGCGCTCCGCACGTATTCGTGCGAGGCGATGATGCAGGACAACCGCGCCTTGCAGGCCGGCACATCCCACAACCTCGGCCAGAACTTCGCGAAGGCGTTCGACCTGACGTTCCAGTCGGAGAGCGGCTCGATCGAGTACGCGTGGAACACGAGCTGGGGCGTGTCCACGCGGATGGTCGGGGGGCTCGTCATGACGCACGGCGACGACATCGGCCTGCGCGTGCCGCCCCTGCTCGCGCCGATCGAGCTGGTCATCGTGCCCATCTATCGCACCGACGAGGAGCGCTCGGCCGTGCTCGAGGCCGCGCAGCGCATCGTCGCGTCGCTCGCCGAGTGGGCGGGGCGGGGCACGGAGCGCATCCGCGTGCACGTGGACGCGCGCGAGGGGATGAAGCCGGGCGCGAAGTACTACGAGTGGGAGCTGCGCGGCATCCCGCTGCGGCTCGAGCTCGGCCCTCGCGACCTGGCGGCCAATCAGGGCGTGCTGGTGCGACGCGACACGCGGGAGAAGCGTCCCGTCGCGCTGAGCACCCTGGGCGAGGACGTCGCCGATGCGCTGTCGGCCATCCAGCGCGACATGCTCGCCGCCGCGCTCGACCGGCGCGAGGCGCACAGCGTCCGCGAGCCGATCTCGTACGATCGCTTCCGCGAGCTGATGGACGGCGAGGGTGGGTTCGTGTACGCCGGATGGTGCGGCGCCGGCGCGTGCGAAGCGCAGGTCAAGGAGGAGACGCGGGCGACGGTGCGGTGCCTGCCCGACGAGGAGTTCCGGTCGGCGGAGGCGCCGACGGCATGCCTCAAGTGCGGACGACCATCCACCGTCGAAGCGCTATGGGCGAAGGCGTACTGACGTCCGGCTTCGCGCGCGTCGACGGCGCACTCGCCTGCGAGGGCGTGCCGCTCGATCGGATCGCGCGCGAGGTCGGCACGCCCACGTACGTCTACAGCGCCGCGATGATCCGCGACCGCTACACGCGGCTGGACTCGGCGGTGGCCGGACTGCCGCACCGGATCCACTACACGCTCAAGGCCAACTCGAACGCGGGCATCCTGCGCGTGCTGCGTGACCTCGGCGCCGGAGTGGACATCGTATCGGGCGGGGAGCTGTACCGCGCGCTCCGCGCCGGCTTCCGCGGCGAGGACATCGTCTTCGGCGGGGTGGGCAAGACGGAGCGCGAGCTGCGCGAGGCGCTCGAGGCCGGCGTCTCGCTCATCAACGTCGAGTCGGAAGCCGAGCTGCGCGCGATCGACCGGATCGCGGGGGAGCTGGGCACGACGGCGCCGATCGGCCTGCGCGTGAACCCCGAGGTCACCGTCGACAGCTCCCATCGCTACATCAAGACCGGCGAGCGCGGCGCCAAGTTCGGAATCCCGTTCGACGAGGTGCTCGAGGTCGCGCGGGTCGCGGGGATGCTCGCGCACGTCGAGCTGGTCGGGCTGGACATGCACATCGGGTCGCAGCTCTTCCGCGTCGATCCGTACGTCGACGGCGTCGAGCGGCTGACCGGACTGCTCGAGGCGATCCGCGGCGAGGGGATCGGGACGCTCCGCTACCTCGACATCGGCGGCGGGCTCGGCGTGTCCTACTCCGACGAGGTGAGCCCCGACCTCGGCCGCTTCGCCCGGGCGCTCACGAGCCGCGTCGAGCCGACGGGACTCACGCTTCTGATGGAGCCGGGACGGTTCATCGTCGGAAACGCGGGGATGCTCCTCACGCGCGTGCTCTACCGGAAGCACAGCGGCGGTCGTGACTTCCTCGTTTGCGACGCCGGCATGACGGAGCTCATCCGGCCATCGCACTATGATGCGTACCACCGCATCGAGTCCGTCCAGCCCAACGGGAGCACAATGACCGCGGACGTGGTGGGACCGATCTGCGAGAGCGGCGACTTTCTGGCGCTCGGCCGCGAGATGGACGATGCGTCGCGCGGCGATCTCCTGGCGGTCCACGACGTCGGCGCCTACGGCTACGTCATGGCCTCCAACTACAACACCCGGCCGCGCGGGGCCGAGGTGCTGGTGGACGGCGACCGGTTCGCGGTCGTCACGGCGCGCGAGCGGTACGAGGACCTGGTGCACCTCGAGGCAGTGGATCCCGACTGGAGGACAGCCTGATGCGCGTCGGACTGATGGCGGACACGCACGATCGCGTCCCGGTGATCGCCGAGTTCGTGCGGGTAATGCAGGAGGCCGGCGTCGCGATGCTGATCCACGCCGGCGACTACTGCGCGCCGTTCTCGCTGCGACCGATCGAGGAAGCCAGCATGTCGCTGGCCGGCGTCTTCGGGAAGAACGACGGCGACATCCAGGGGCTGCTCGCCAAGGCGTCCGCCGGGTTCGGCGCCGAGCTGTACGAGGGCCCCCACAGCTTCGAGCTCTCCGACCAGCGCATCCTCGTGGTCCACGACATCGGTGACGTACAGCCCCGCAGCATCGAAGGCCACAGCATCGTCGTCCACGGCTTCACGCATCAGCAGGAGATGAAGACCCGCGGCGACACGCTGATCGTGAACCCCGGCGAAGCCTGCGGGTGGATCTACGGCACACCGAAGGCGGCGATCCTGGATCTCGCGACGAAGAAGGTGGAGTTCCTCAGCCTCGACCCCTCCCACTGGACGACATGACGGCTGCCAGCCGGATCCTCATCATCGATTACGGATCCCAGTACACCCAGCTCATTGCCCGGCGCGTCCGCGAGGCGCGCGTGTACTCCGAGATCCATCCGCCGACGCGCACGATCGATTGGATCCGGGACTGGAAGCCGACGGGAATCATCCTCAGCGGAGGGCCGAACTCCGTCTACGGCGACAACGTGCCGACGGCGGACCCGGTGCTGTTCGACATCGCGCCCGTGCTCGGCGTGTGCTACGGCATGCAGCTCATCGCGCACGTGCTCGGGGCCCAGGTGACGCGGGGCGGCCGCCGCGAGTACGGTCGCGCCGAGATCCGCCC
>DASTSX010000159.1:0-2353 GCA_035760455.1 Gemmatimonadaceae bacterium
GTACGGCGCGTTCGTCTCGAGCCGCAACTGGGTGCGGCATGCGCTCACCCGCCCCACCGTCGCGCCGCGGGGCGAGGCCGGACCGATGATCTACAGCACGGGGAGCTCGCACCTGCTCTCGGCCGTCCTGACGCGCGCCACCAGGCAGAGCACCTGGGCGTTCGGGCGCCGCGCGCTCGCGCCCACCGGCATCCGCCTGCGTCCGTGGACTACCGACCCCCAGGGGGTGTTCTTCGGCGGCAACGAGATGCGCATGACGCCGCGGGAGATGCTCGCCTTCGGACGTCTGTACCTCGATGGCGGGCGAGCGCCCGACGGGACGCAGCTCCTGCCGCGCGCCTGGATCGACAGCTCGTGGGTACCGCGCACGACCTCGGGGTGGAGTGGCAACGCGTACGGCTACGGCTGGTGGATCCGCGAGGCACATGGTCACCGCGTGTACTTCGCATGGGGCTACGGGGGTCAGTTCATCTTCGTCGTGCCTTCGGCGTCGATGGTCGTCGTCGCCACGTCGGATCCCACGCCGGAGCGACGCGACGGCGCGCACCTCGACGCGGTGCACGGATTGATGGACGAGTTGCTGGCGCCGGACGCATCTCCCTGAGGCGCTCACCCCGACTTGTCACCATCCCGTGCCCCTGGTCTACCTTTGACGCTGGGGAATCACACACCACGGGGGGGGACGAGGTCGAGAATGGACTGGCTCACGGATCCGCAGGCCTGGGTGGCCTTCGCCACTCTGACCGCGCTCGAGATCGTACTCGGCGTGGACAACGTCGTGTTCATCTCGATTCTCGCCGGGAAGCTTCCCGCGGATCAGCGCGAGCGCGCGCGGCGCTGGGGGTTGGGGTTGGCGATGCTGATGCGGATCGCGCTGCTGTTGTCGCTGTCGTGGGTCATCGGGCTCACGGAACCGCTCTTCCGCGTGCTCGGTCAGGAGATCTCGGGGCGCGATCTCATCCTGCTCGGCGGCGGGCTGTTCCTGATCGGCAAGGCGACCCACGAGATGCACGACCGGCTCGAGGGCGACGAGGGCTCCGCGTCCGCGCGGGTGGCGGCGTCGTTCGGCGCGGTGATCGCCCAGATCCTCCTGCTCGACATCGTGTTCTCGCTCGACTCCGTGATCACCGCCATCGGCATGGCGGACGACGTCGCCGTGATGATCGCCGCGGTCGTGGTGGCCGTGGTGTTCATGTTCGCCTTCTCGGGCAGGATCAGCGCGTTCGTGGATCGCCACCCGACGATGAAGGTGCTCGCGCTGAGCTTCCTGCTGCTGATCGGCGCGTCGCTGGTGGCCGAGGCCTTCGACACCCACATCCCGAAGGGCTACATCTACTTCGCGATGGCGTTCTCGCTCTTCGTCGAGACGATCAACCTGCGGGTGCGGCGGAAGACCGAGCCGGTGCACCTGCACACGCCGTACGTCCCCGACCAGGCTGCGACGCCCGCGAGCGGAGGCGGGGCGGCGACGAAGTAGCGCGCGCCGTCAGCGACAGGCGGCGGCGAGCATCGCCGCGCGGTTCGTACGCGGTGGGATCGGCACGCCGCGCGGTCGGGCGCGAGCCTCCAGGCTCGTCGGGCCAGCGGGCTGCGTCGGATCCATGTCCCGACGGTACACCGTGTCGCGCTGGGCGGCCTCCAGCGTGGTGAATCGGAAGCCGTCGGCGCGATACACCTCGAGCACCCGAGGCATCATCCGCGCGTTGAACGCACCGATGTGGGTCAGGAGCACGTACGGGATGTCCCGTCCGTACAGCGCTCGCGACAACGTCCGCGCGCGGTTGGCGGACTCCCGCACGTTGTCGAGGTACGCGCTCTCCAACGCAGCCAGCCCTGCCTCGTGGCCCGGAGCCGCGCAGCGCGCGTACGCCTCGTTCCATTGCCAGTCCGAGTAGTCCATCGTCACCGCGGCGATCCGGTAGCCCCGGCGCGCCACGGCGGCGCGAACCGAGTCGCGCTTCGCCGGGTCGTTCCCCTCGGCGAGATAGGGAAATCGAAGCCATCGCCGGAGCTCACCGCCGCCGAAGCGCCGCAGCGTCTCCTCGTTCCGAGCCAGATCCGCGTCGAACTCCGCGGCGCTCAGCTGGTTCAGGTTCCGGTGCGAGAAGGTGTGGTTGCCCAGCGGATAGCCGGCCGCGGTCCACGCCGACAGCGCGGCCTCCGAGCCCGGCTCCCGATCGAGCTGGAAGCCGTTGACGAAGCCGTACACCTCGGGCACCCCCGCCGCCTTGAATGCCGAGAGAATTCGTTGGGCCACGCTCAGTCGCGTCTCGCCCGGCGGGAGCGTGCCGTGGACGGGAAGGTCGTCCATCGTGATGACGAGCTGCGGTGCGGCGTCCGCCGGCTGGCGCGG
>DASTSX010000160.1:0-4649 GCA_035760455.1 Gemmatimonadaceae bacterium
TCGTGCTCGGGGGCGACGTCGGAAGCGGCAAGAGCGCGCTCGCCCTGGCCATCGCCCTGCGCGTGGCGGGCGAGCGGCGATCTGCCGTCTTTTATTCGGGTGAGATGAACGTCGAGCGGGTGCTCGAGCGCGTCCTCGCCATCGAAGGGCGGACCCGGATCGACGATCTCCGCCGGGGCACGCTCGACGAGGCCACCCGGGCCGGGGTGGGCGCCGCGGCCATCCGCTTGCGCGACGAGCTCCCGATCGTCGAAAGAGTACCGGCCGGCGGTGTCGCGGCGATCGCCGATGAGCTCTCCGCGCTACGCACGATCGAGCTGGTCGTGATCGACGGGTTGGACGCACTGCTGCCGGGGACCAACGCGACGGAGGAGGAGGAGGCGGCCACGATCCGCGCGCTGAAACGACTCGCGCTCGACGCCCGAACCGCCGTACTGGTGACGTCGCCGCTCCCACACCTGGCGCCGCGCGACGACCGCCGGCCGGTGCTCGACGACTTCGGCGCCCGAGGGGCCGTGAAGGAGCGGGCCGACGTGGTGATGACGCTGTTCCGCGAGGGCATGTACGACGGGGCCCGGGGTATCGAAGGGGCCACCGAATTGCTGGTACGGAAGAACAGGAACGGGGGTACGGGTTACGTGGACCTGTACTTCTACGAGCAGTGGATGCGCTTCGAGGACATGCTCGATCCCGACCGCTAGCAGGAGCCATCGCATGCGACCGTTCGTCTCGTTCGCCACGATCCTGTTCGCACTCACGCTCGGCGCCTGCGCGTCGGGCACGTCGGGGCGCTCGCTCGCGCGTCTCGAGCAGGCGCAGCGCGCCGAGCCGGGCTCGTTCGCCGCGAACCGTGAGCTCGGCATCGGCTACTACAGGGCCGGCCGGTACGCGGAAGCACGCGCCGCGCTCGAGACGGCGTCGAGCCGGGAGCCGAAGGACGGCACGACCGCGCTCTACCTCGGCCTCGCCGCCGAGGAGCTGGGGGATCTCGCCGCCGCGAAGCGAGCGTACTCCACCTACCTCGCGGTGGGCCGCACCAGCCGGGTGCGGATGCAGCTCCAGTGGCGGCTGGCCGCGCTCACGCGACGCGAGCTCGCCGCCGAGGCGAAGCGCGCGGTAGCGCAGGAGCACGAGCTCGCGGCCGCTCCGGGCGCACCGACCACGGTCGCCGTGCTGCCGCTCCGTTTCAGCGGTCCCGACAGCTCGCTCCGTCCGCTCGAGCGCGGCCTCGCCGAGCTGCTCACGACCGACCTCGCGCGCTCCAGCCAGCTCACGGTGCTCGAGCGCGCGCGTATCCAGGCCGTGCTCGACGAGCTGGCCCTCCAGCGCTCCGGTCAGACCGACTCCGCGACCAACGTGCACGCCGGCCGACTGCTCCGCGCCGGCCAGGTCGTGCAGGGATCCATCCTCCAGCTCGACGGATCGCAGCTTCGCGTCGACGCGGCGGTGGTGGACGTGCCGACGGCACAGGTGCGCGGCGTCGCGCAGGGCGCCGATCAGATGGAGGAGCTGTTCGCCCTCGAGAAGCGGATCGCGCTCGACCTCTTCGACCGGCTCGGTGTCACGCTGACCGTCGCCGAGCGGAACGCGATCGAGCAGCGACCCACGCGCTCGCTCGCCGCGTTCCTCGCATACAGCCGCGGCCTCACGGCCGAGGACGAGGGTCGCTACGACGACGCGAGCCGCTTCTACCGCGATGCCGTGCGGCTCGATCCGGACTTCAGCGCGGCGTCGCAGAAGAATCGCGAGGCGCGGGAGCTGAGCGCGGCCGCGCGACAGTCCACGCGCGCGATCGCGCTCGGCGTCGAGCACACCGGCGGGCCGGGAGCGTCCGCGTCGAACGGTAAGGGCTCCGACGTGGCCGAGGCGGCTCGCGCGGCGGCGGACGACGTCAATCCGTCCTCGGCCGGCGCGGCGACGGCACCGGGAAAGAGCGGCGAGCACGGGCCCCCGCAGAAGGATCCTGTCTCCGCCGCCACGAACACCGACAAGCCTGGCAAGTCCGGTCGCGTGACGATCGTGATCACGCGACCTCGGACGCCATGATCCGATCGGCAGGACTGCTTCGCCCGGCCTTCACCGCCTCGCTCGCCCTCGCCACCGCCCTGCACCCCGCCGGGGCGCAATCGCTGTTCGACGCCGAGCTCCGGCTCGCGCCCCAGTACGTGCGGTACCAGGTTCACACGCCGGCCGACGAGACGATCGCCGAGCTCGCGCTCCCGCTGTTCGTCAGCATTCCCGCCGGATCGCGCCTCAGCTTCGACGTCGGCACCGCGTACGCCCGCGCGCGGGTGACCTCGGGCGTAACGCGCAGCGAGATCAACGGCCTCACGGATACGCAGATCCGCGGCAGCTACACCCTCGGCAGCGATCTCGTCATACTCACCGCGGGGGTGAGCCTGCCGACGGGTCAGCACTCGGTGACCCTCGAACAGCTTCTCGCGGCGGGGCGGATCGGCAACGACTTCCTCGCCTTTCCCGTCTCGAACATGGGCACGGGACTCGCCGCCACGGGAGGCGTGGCGCTGGCGCGCCCGTTCGGTCAGTGGAACGTCGGCGCGGGTGTGTCGGTGCGACGATCGAAGGCGTACGAGCCGTTCGACGTGCCCGGACAGACCTTCCGTTATCAACCGGGGAACGAGGTGCGCGGGCGGATCGGCGTCGACCGGCCGATCGCGGCGGGACGGATCGCCTTCGGCGTCACGTACGCCGCATTCGGACGAGAGGACGCGGGGGGCTCCGCGTACAACACGGGCGACCGGGTCATCACGCAGGGCGCGCTCACGGGGCTCGTCGGCGGCCACGACTACACGATCGCCGCGTACAACCTGTTCCGCGCGCCGGGCGAGTACGCGTCGGGCGACCGCGCGGGACGCGAGAACATCGCGAACCTCTTCCTCTCGCTCGGTGTCCACACGCTGGGCACCGTGCTCGAGCCGAGCCTCGAGCTGCGGCATTGGCGGCAGCACGTGTTCGACACGCCGGGTCAGGGGAACGCGGAGATCGAGCGCACGCAGTCGAGCCGTCTCGCGACGGTCGGGGTGCGTGCGCGCGCGCACGCCTGGGGGCTGACGCTCTTTCCGAGCGCGGGCTACACGGTGCTCGGGCGGCTCGCGACGCAGGACGACGACGGGAGGGCCGTGAGCGCCGATCTCACCGGATTCCGGGTCGGGCTCGTGATGCGCGTCTCGCCCTGACTTCGCTTGCGGTGACGGCGGTGCGGATCCCTCGACTCCGCGCTGCGCGCTCCGCTCGGGATGACAGGGGGTGTCATCCCGAGCGAGCGCAGGGGGTCGAGGGATCTGCACTCGGGCGTCATCCCGAGCGAGCGCAGCGAGTCGAGGGATCTGCACCCCTCCCTCCCCTTGCGTCCAGTCGGTTGGAGGCAGCACCTGTCGCGCATCCCGCCGCGATCGGCCGGGACGTATATTTCCGGACCGGCGTCAGCGGACGCCCGGCGAACTCCGACGACGAGCGATGTATGGCTGGCCACAGTAAATGGAAGCAGATCAAGCACTACAAGGCGGCGACCGACGCCAAGCGCGGGGCGTTGTTCACCAAGCTCATTCGCGAGATCACGATGGCCGCCAAGATGGGCGGCGGCGATCCGGCCGGGAACGCTCGTCTGCGCGTCGCGATCGAGGCCGCCAAGGCCAAGTCGCTCCCGAAGGAGAACATCGATCGCGCCATCAAGAAGGGCACGGGTGAGCTCGCGAGCGAGGACATCCAGGAGGTCACGTACGAGGGCTACGGTCCCGGCGGCGTGGCCCTGATCATCGACGCGATGACCGACAACCCGACGCGCACCGTGGCCGACATCCGGCACAAGATGTCGCGCAACGGCGGGAACCTCGGCACGCCGGGCTCGGTCGCATTCATGTTCGAGAAGAAGGGCCAGCTCGTGGTCGACGCGACGAAGTACGCCGACGAGGATGCGACGCTCGAAGCCGCGCTCGAAGCGGGCGCGGAGGACTTCCGCCGCGACGAGGACGAGTACGTCGTCACGACCGATCCGACCGCGTTCCACGCCGTGAAGAGCGCGCTCGAGGCGAAGGGGATCGTGCCCAGCGAGTCGGAGCTGGCGATGGTGCCGAAGAGCACCGTGGCCGTCGCCGGCGGCGACGTGGAGACGCTCCTCAAGCTCATCGAGACGCTCGAGGACCTCGACGACGTCCAGAAGGTGTGGGCGAACTTCGAGATCGACGACGCCGAGCTGGCGAAGCTCGAAGGCTGACCGCACCACTCACCCTCACGCAGGCGGCGCGCGTGCTCGTGCTCGGCATCGATCCGGGGACGGCGAACACCGGCTATGGCGTCGTCCGCGGCGGAGGTCCGGGGTTCCCGGTGCTCGTCGAGTGCGGCGTCATCCGCACGCGCGCGCGCGACCCGCTGCCGGCGCGACTGCGCGAGATCTTTTCTGGTGTACAGGAGTTGATCGGGAGACATCGCCCCGACGCGCTCTCGGTGGAGGACGTCTTCTACGCCCGCAACGTGCGGACGACCGTCGTGCTGGGACACGCGCGCGGCGTGATACTCCTCGCCGCCGAGCTGGCGAACGTGCCCGTGAACGAGCTCGCGCCGGCCGCGATCAAGAAGGCGGTCGTCGGCACGGGCGGCGCGACGAAGGAGCAGGTGCAGTTCATGCTCAC
>DASTSX010000161.1:0-4119 GCA_035760455.1 Gemmatimonadaceae bacterium
CACAACGACACGAAGAAGGGCGACGCCCTGCTGACGCCGTCCGAGCTCGTCCAGCTCCGGCCCCGGCTGAGCTACGTGCAGTACCAGTAGTGCGCTTTTGAGCGGTGAGCCGTGAGCTGTGAGCGGTGAGCCAATGGCTCATGGCTCATGGCTCATGGCTCACCCTAGTGCCCCCGCGCCGCGGCTCACATCTTCACGCATGGAACTCCGCCAACGCGTCCAGGAATCGCTCAGCGGCACGCACACGATCGAGCGCGAGCTGGGCGGTGGCGGGATGTCGCGCGTGTTCGTGGCGAGCGAGCGCCGGCTCGGCCGCAAGGTCGTCGTGAAGGTCCTCGCACCGGAGCTCGCGGCCGGTATGTCGGCCGAGCGGTTCGAGCGCGAGATCCAGCTCGCCGCCTCCCTCCAGCAGGCCAACATCCTCCCGGTCATCTCCGCCGGCGACATGGAGGGGATCCCCTTCTACACCATGCCGTACGTGGAGGGGGAGAGCCTCCGAGCACGCCTCGCCGGCGGACCGGTGCCGCTCGCGCAGGCGGTGGACATCCTGCGCGACGTCGGCAAGGCGCTCGCCTACGCACATGAGCGGGGCGTCGTCCATCGCGACATCAAGCCGGACAACATCCTGCTCTCGGGGCGCACGGCCGTCGTCGCCGACTTCGGTATCGCCAAAGCCATCGTCGCCGCACAGGAGAAGCCGGCCGGCGCCACGCTGACCCAGCTCGGCACCGCGGTCGGCACGCCGGCCTACATGGCGCCCGAGCAGGCCGCCGGCGATCCCGACACGGATCACCGCGCCGACCTCTACGCGTTCGGCTGCATGGCGTACGAGCTGCTCGCCGGCCAGCCGCCCTTCCATGGACTGCCGCCGCACAAGCTCGTCGCCGCGCACATGAACGAGCTGCCGCGCGACCTGCGCGAGCTGCGGCCCGACGTTCCCGCGCCGCTCGCGACGCTGGTGATGCAGTGTCTGGCGAAGAACCCCTCCGGTCGGCCGGCGAACGCCGACGAGCTGCTCCGGCAGCTCGACTCGGCCGGGTCGCTCTCCAGCGCGCCGGCGCTCGCCACGCACACGTACGGGCGCAGCTTCTTCCTCCCCGCGATGGGGATCTACGCCGCGGCGTTCATCCTCGTGGCGATCGTCGCGCGGCTGCTCGTCGACACGCAGGGGCTCCCCGAGTGGGTGTTCGGCGGCGCGCTCGTCGTCATGGCGCTCGGCTTTCCCGTGGTGCTGTTGACGGGCTACACGCAGTACGTCGCGCGCAAGGCCGCGCTGACGACGCCGACGCTCACGCCGCGCGGTACGATGGTGCGCGCGGGCACGAGCGGCACGCTCGCGCAGCTCGCGGTGAAGGCCAGCCCGCACGTCTCGTGGCGGCGCACGGCGCGCGGCGGGATCGCCGCGCTCACCGTGTTCGCGCTCGCCGTCGCCGGGTTCCTCGTGCTGCGCGTGTTGGGCATCGGGCCGGCGGGCTCGCTGCTCGCCGCGGGGAAGATCAGCGCGCAGGACCGCGTGGTCGTCGCCGCGTTCGACGCGGTGGGCCGGGACTCGGCGCTCGGCGACGTCGTGAGCGAGGCCGTGCGCACGAACCTCTCGCAGTCGCGTGCGGTGCAGGTCGTGACGACGAGCAGCCTCGTCGCCGCGCTCCAGCGCATGCAGCGCAAGCCGACCGACCGCGTCGACCTGGCGCTCGCGCGGGAGCTCGCGGTGCGCGAGGGAATGAAGGCGGTCGTGGCGGGCACGGTGACGCCCGTCGGCACCAGCTACATCATCACGACGCGATTGGTGAGCGCCGAGTCGGGCGACGAGCTGGCGGTCTATCGCGAGACGGCGAAGGACGCGGCGGACATCATCCCCACGGTGGACCGGCTGACGCGCCAGCTGCGCGGCCGGATCGGCGAGTCGCTCAAGAGCGTGGCCGACGCGCCCGCGCTGGCGCAGGTGACGACATCGTCGCTCGATGCGTTGCGGGCGTTCGCCGCGGGGCTGCGGGCGAACGATGTGGAGGGGCAGTACCTGAAGGCGATCCCGCTGTTCGAGGACGCGATCGCCAGGGACAGCACCTTCGCCGCCGCGTACGTCCAGCTCGCCTACAGCCTCGGCAACGCGCGGGTCCAGCCGGCGCGGCGCGACTCCCTCATGGCGCGGGCGTTCCAGCTGCGCGATCGCCTCCCGGAGCGGGAGCGGTACAACATCGAGGGTGCGTACTACGTCGGGAACGACCGGCCGAAGGCGATCGCCGCGTTCGAGCGCGCGGTGGCCATCGACTCGTTCAACAACGACGTGCTCAACTCGCTCGCCCTCACCTACGGAGCGGCGCGCGACTACGGCCGGGCCGAACGGCTGCTGCGGCGCGCCGTGCGCAACGAGCCGGAGAATGGTGTCATCATCAGCAACCTCGCGGGCGCGCTCGTGGCAGCCGGGAAGCTCGACGACGTGGATTCGCTCCTGGCCGAGATGCGGGCGCGGAAGATCCCGTTCCCGACGGCGCGGCGGGAGAGCGACGTGCTCTACCTTCGCGGCCAGTTCGACTCGGCCGAGACGCTCATGCGCGCGGCGATGCGCGGAGCGAATCCGTCGATCGCGCCTCTGGCGATGGACTTCGTGCGCAACATCGTCGCGTTGCGCGGCCGGTTCCGGGAGTCGGACAGCCTCGCGGCCGAGCTCGCGGCGCGCAGCGCCGCGCGCGGCGAGCGGCCGGACCGATTGGCTCAAGCGATCACCGGCGCGATGACCGATGGCTGGTTCCGCGGGAAGACGGAGCAGGCGATCGCGCGGCTGGACTCGATCGTCCGCGCGAGTTCCGGCCCCGGGACGCTGCCGGCGGCGAGCCTCTACAATCTCGGATCCACGTTCGCGATTCTCGGTGCGACGGACCGCGCGCGCGCGATGTTGAAGCTGGGCGATGCCGCCGTGCGCGACTCGGTCGAGCGGCGGCGTCGGCAAAGCCAGCGGACCAACCTGGAGGGCGACATCGCCTCGGCGGAGAACCGGATCGAGGACGCCGTGCGCGCATACCGGCGGTCCGAGATCGCGGGCGATGGGCTCCCCGAGGGCTGCCCGTTCTGCGCCCACGCATCCGTCGGCATGGCCTACGACCGCGCGAACATGGCTGATTCCGCGATCGCCAACCTCGAGCGCTACCTGTCCACGCCGTCGCCGGGGCGGGTGTTTCTCGACCGCTGGCTGCGCGCGCCCGCGCACAAGCGGCTCGGCGAGCTGTACGAGGCAAAGGGCGACAACGCGAAGGCGGTGTCGCACTACACGGCGTTCGTGCGCCTCTGGGAGCGCGCCGATCCGGACATGCAGCCGAAGGTGGCCGAGGTACGGACGCGGATGGAGCGGATCCTGAAGACGCTGCCGCGGTAGTCGGCGATGCGCGGGTGCGCTGGTGCGCTGGTGTGCTGGTGCGCGGGTACGCGATGGACGAAGGACGGTAGACGGCAGACGACAACGACCGACGCCACACGGGCCATGCCGCGACGCCGCGCATCGCCGTCATCGAATCGACAGTGCACGGAGCACGACGATGGCCAGCCGGAAGCGAGCGACCCCGAAACGCCCCCGTAAGACCGCGCGAGCCAAGGCGGGAACGCGCCCCGCCGGAGTCGCCAAGACGGCGAAAGCCGGCAAGACCGCAAAAGTCGCGACGACCCCGGCGCCCGCGAAGCGCGCCAGCGCCAAGTCCGCCAAACGCGTCGCCGCCGCGGATGCCACGCTCGAAGAGAAGATGGAGGCCGCCGAGTCGGCCGGCGCGACGACGATC
This sequence comes from Gemmatimonadaceae bacterium, assembly GCA_035760455.1. Lineage (GTDB taxonomy): Bacteria > Gemmatimonadota > Gemmatimonadetes > Gemmatimonadales > Gemmatimonadaceae > AG11. The sequence goes on from DASTSX010000161.1 coordinate 3,768, forward strand.
GTGTACGTCCACGGCATCGGCAACAAGCCCCCCGCGTCCGTGCTCAAGGGGCAGTGGGATCACGCGCTGTTCGAGTTCGACCTCGGGGAGCGCAGCCGCATGGCCTACTGGGTGGACCGGGAGCGCTATCCGGTCCCGATCAACGACGTGCGCCTCGGCGGTGACTACGCCGACGGATCGGAGAATGCGCCGACGGGCGAGGTGTCCGCACGAACGATCCGCGCCGACTGGAATCCGCGGGAAGAGCTGACGCGGATCCAGGAGTCCGAGATCGCCGAGCTGGTGGGCCCCGACGCGGCGGCGACGGCCGACACGCGCGACGCGGCGCGGCTCACCGGCATCGCGGGCAAGA
>DASTSX010000162.1:0-11306 GCA_035760455.1 Gemmatimonadaceae bacterium
TGAAAAGCACCCGCGCGTCGGCGTCGAGCAACCCCCGGATCGCCGCCTCGGCGGCCCGGTTGTCACTCACGCGTCGCAGCTCGGCGATCGTCCCGACGACTCGGTCTCCGGCGAACACGGGAGCGACGGTCCAGCTGTGGACCCGCTCTCCGACCGCATACAGAACGGAGCGCCGATCGGAGGCGCTGCGTGTGACGTCGGCCACCGCCGACGCGAGAGTCGCCGAGTCGGCGGCGGACCATGCGACGGAGCTCGCGTAGCGCGGCTCGCCGGCAACGCCCGCGATCTGCCATCCCTCCAACGTCGAGTCGGACGGCGGCCGGGACGCGGCGATCCGCGCCGCGACATCGGCCGGCGCGATCCGCGCCTCCACCGCGCGCCGGATCACGCTGTCGCCGGCAAGGGCGCGCAGCGCCTCCGAGCGCGTCACGCTGGATTGTGCCGCCGAGACGGCGAGCTCGCGGCCCATTCGCTCGAGGCGCTCGGTGGCGAGCCGAATCGCCGAGGCACGAGCCTCCCGGTACGCCGCGAAGCTCAGCCCTCCGACGACGGAGGCCAGCAGGAGAAAGAGGAGCACGGGCAGCCGGCGCTCGAGCGACCAGCGCGACGAGGGCGCAGCGTCATCGAGAGTGTCCTGCACAGGACGATCGCTCGAACCGGAAACCATGTCCCCGAGGACTCCGCGGCTATGCGGTGAATCGCGTCGAGAGCCCGGCGCGTCCACGGTGGCGGCGGCTGGGGGCGCTGACACGCTCTTTACCAGATGTCGCGGGCGCAACGTGGCAAGCGCCCGAGTCCGACGCAAGCCCGCCCTCGCCGACGGCACGCCGAGGCTGGGCACGTGAAGGGGCGTCGCTTACGTTCCCCTCGAACCGCTCGCCGACCGTCCGACGAGCGAGGCCTTCTCATTCGTCGAGCACACATGTCCCCAGTCAACGTCGCCGTCATCGGTTCGGGTTTCATGGGTGCCGCGCACGTCGATGCCCTGCGCCGAGTGCCGGGCGTCAACGTCGTGGCGATCGCCTCGGTCGACTATCCGCGCGCGAAGGAGCTCGCCGAGCAGTTCGGGATCACGAACGTCTTCGACGACTGGAAGGCGCTCCTCGGCCGCGACGACGTGCATGCGGTGCACAACTGCACGCCGAACAACCTGCACTTCGAGGTGAACAAGGCGTTTCTCGAGGGGGGGAAGCACGTGCTGTCGGAGAAGCCGCTCACGATGACGTCGGCCGAGTCGGGGGAGCTGGTGCGACTGGCGCGGGCGAAGGGGGTGGTGACGGCCATCAACTTCAACTACCGCGGCTATCCGCTGATCCAGCAGGCGCGCGGCATGGTCTCGCGCGGCGAGCTGGGCGACCTGTTCCTCGTCCACGGCCACTACCTGCAGGACTGGCTGCTTCACGAGACCGACTACAACTGGCGGCTCGAGTCGAAGGTGAGCGGCGCGTCGCGCGCGATCGCCGACATCGGGTCGCACTGGTTCGATCTCGTGCAGCACGTGACCGGCCGGAAGATCACGCGGGTGTTCGCGCACCTGTTCCGGGCGCACGAGCAGCGCAAGAAGCCCAAGCAGGAGGTCGAGACCTACAAGGGGAAGGAGCTCGGCGCGCCGCAGGAGTACGACGTCGTGTCGATCGACACCGAGGACGGCGGATTCATCCTGGTGGAGCTCGACGGTGGGCTGCGCGGCTCGCTCGTCGTGTCGCAGGTGAGCTCGGGGCGGAAGAACCGGCAGTGGATCGAGGTGGACGGCAGCCGGAGCGCGCTGTCGTGGGACCAGGAGAATCCGAACCACCTGTGGATCGGGCACCGCGACAAGCCGAACGAGATCCTGATCAAGGATCCGTCGCTGATGGACGCGAACGCGCGAGGCTACGCCCACTATCCCGGCGGGCATCCGGAGGGCTATCCGGACGGCCCGCGCAACCTGTTCCGCAACCTCTATCGGTACATCGCCGCGGGCAGGAAGCCGGGGCGGGACCCGGCGGACTTCCCGACGTTCGAGGATGGCGACGCCGAGGTGCGGATCGTCGAGGCCGTGCTGTCGAGCAACGAGCGGCAGGAGTGGGTGGACGTCGCGCACCAGCCCGCCTGAACGACCGGCGGGCTGGGCCGTCGCGGTCCCGCGGTCCCACGTCAGGCAAACGTCCACGTATCCTTCGAGGCGCCGGCGCTCCCGCCGGCCCGTGGAGCCTGGCATGGACGTCCTGAGGCGCAACAACGTGAAGGTGAGTGGAAGCGGCACGCAGCCGATGCTGTTCGCGCACGGCTTCGGCTGCGACCAGAACATGTGGCGCTTCGTCGCGCCCGCGTTCGCCGACGACTACCGGATCGTCCTGTTCGACTACGTGGGGGCCGGTCGGTCGGACATCGCGGCGTACGACGCCGAGCGATACGCGAGCCTCGACGGCTATGCGGACGACGTGCTCGACGTGTGCGGCGCGCTGGACCTCCGCGACGTGGTGTTCGTGGGGCACTCGGTGAGCGCGATGGTCGGCGTGCTGGCCGCGAAGCGGGCGCCGGAGCGGTTCGCGGAGCTCGTCCTGATCGGGCCATCGCCCCGGTACCTCAACGACGCGCCGGACTACGTCGGCGGCTTCGAGCGCTCGGACATCGAGGGGCTGCTCGAGACGATGGACCGGAACTACATCGGGTGGGCGAACTACCTCGCGCCGGCGATCATGGCGAACCCTGACCGTCCCGAGCTGAGCCAGGAGCTGAACGACAGCTTCTGCTCGACGGATCCGGTGATCGCGCGGCGCTTCGCCGAGGCGACGTTCTTCGCCGACAACCGGGCCGACCTGGCCGGCGTGACCGTGCCGTCGCTGATCCTCCAGTGCTCGGACGACATCATCGCGCCGCGCGAGGTGGGAGCATACGTGCACCGTGCGCTCGAGCGGAGCACGCTGCGGCACATGACGGCGACCGGACATTGCCCGCACATGAGCGCGCCGGACGAAACGATCGCGCTGATGCGGGAGTACCTCTCGCGACGGAATGGCGGCTGACCACGGCGCTCTGGGCGTGACGTACGACGCCGGGAGTCTCGTCGATGCGTTGCCCTGCGGCATCGTGTCGTTCGACGACGCCGGGCGCGTGGTGTACACGAACGCCACGCTGCGCACCCTGCTCGGCTACGACGCCGGCGAGCTCGAAGGAAAGCACGTCGAGCAGATGCTGACCGTCGCCGGCCGGATCTTCTATCAGACGCACTTCTTCCCGATGCTGCGACTGCACGGCAGCGTGCGGGAAGTGTTCCTCCTGTTGCGGACGAAGTCGGGGGCGGACGTCGGCGCGCTGGCGAACGCGTCGCGCGCGACGCGCGGCGGCGCGACGGTGATCGACTGCGTGCTGATGGAGGTCCACGAGCGCCGCAAGTACGAGGAGGAGCTGCTGCGTGCGCGGCGGGCGGCCGACGTGGCGAATGCGGAGCTCGCGGCGCACGCTCGCGCGCTGGAGGAGGTGCTGGCGCGCGAGCGCGAGCAGGCGCTGGAGCTGGAGCTGCAGACGCAGTTCAGCCAGGAGCAGGCGGCGGAGCTCGAGGCGCAGCAGGAGGAGCTGCAGGCGGCGTACGACCAGCTGCTGGCGCGCCGGGACGAGCTGGAGTCGGCGCGCGTGGCGGCGGACGAGGCGAACCGCGCGAAGAGCCAGTTTCTCTCGACGATGAGTCACGAGCTGCGCACGCCGCTGAACGCGATCGCCGGCTACGTGCAGCTGATGGAGATGGAGGTGCAGGGCCCGATCACGGGATCGCAGCGGGAGTCGCTCGACCGCATCGCGCGCAGCCAGCGGCATCTCCTCCGTCTCGTCAACGACGTGCTGAACCTCGCGCGCATCGAGGCCGGCCGGGTGGACTATCGATTGGAGCCGGTCACGGTCGGCACGCTGATGGCGGCGGTGCTGCCGATGGTCGAGCCGCAGGTCGCGATGGCGGAGCTGACGCTCGTGTCGACGGTGGACGACGGCTTGGCGGTGCGCGCGGACCGGGAGAAGACGCAGCAGGTGCTGATCAACCTGTTGACGAACGCGGTGAAGTTCACGCCGCGTGGCGGCCGCGTGACGGTGCGGACGCTCACCGACGCGGCGGCGCAGATGGTGCTCGTCGAGGTGAGCGACACGGGCATCGGCATCCCCGCCGAGCAGCTGGCGCACGTGTTCGAGCCGTTCGTCCAGGTGGCGACGGGACCGTCGCGCACCGCGGAGGGGACGGGGCTGGGGCTGGCGATCAGCCGCGATCTGGCGCGCGGGATGGGGGGCGACGTGCGCGCCGAGAGCACGCTGGGCGCGGGCAGCACGTTCACCTTGTGGCTCCCGCCGGCGTAGACCGTGCGCTCGGGGGTACAGATCCCTCGACTCGCTAGGCTCGCTCGGGATGACAGGGGATGCGCGGCGCCGCGGTACGCAGCGTGCTGCGAGCGGAGCGCGGACGACGTCACTTCCTCACCCGTACTCAGGACACGCCTCCAATGCTGCCTCGTCTCGTTCGCCACGCGGTCGTCGCAGCGACCCTTCCGGCGGCGATCGCCGCATGCGCGACCACCAGCACGCCGGCCGCCGGCACCGCCGCGGGCGCCGCGACGGCGGCGAAGCCGTGGTTCGTGCGCGACGGCTTCGTCGCCCCCGAAGCGGTCCGCTACGACCCCGATCAGGACGTCTACTTCGTCGGGAACTGGGGGACCGGAAGCGCGAGCGCGACGGACAACAACGGGTACATCAGCCGGATGAAGCCGGACGGCCAGATCGAGTCGCTCCGATTCATCGCGGGGGGAACGGACGGCGTGGTGCTGCACGCGCCGCGCGGCATGGTCATCGTGGGCGACACGCTGTGGGTGGCGGACGCGGACGCGGTGCGCGGCTTCCATCGGAAGACGGGGGCGAAGCTGGCGAACGTGGACTTCTCGGTGCTCGACCGCGGTTTCCTCAACGACGTGGCGGCCGACGCGTCGGGCACCGTCTACGTGACGGACACGGGGCGGAACAAGCTGTACAAGGTGACGGGGGGACCGACGCTCGTCGTCTCCGACAGCATCCTCGGCTCGCCGAACGGGATCACGTGGGACGCGGCGAACAACCGGTTCATCATCGTGCCGTTCGGCGGCCACAAGGGGATTCGCGCGTGGACGCCGGGCGCGACGACGATGACCGACATCGGGATGAGCACGGGCGCGCGGTACGACGGGGTGGAGGTGCTGTCGGGCGGACGCATTCTCGTCGCGAGCCAGGCCGACACGAGCCTGCACATCTTCAGCGGCACGTCGGGGCGGCCGGTGATCCGCACGCTCGGCCCGCCGGCGGACATCGCGGTGGACACGAAGCGGAACCGGGTCGCGGTGCCGGTGGTGGCGATGAACCACGTGGAGATCTGGGAGCTGCCGAGGTAGCGCGGGTGCGCGGGTGCGGTCACGTCGTACTGGACATCGCACCCGGTGATTCGTCGCACGTCCGGACTCGGTGCGCCGCGACCACCGCGCGTCTATCTTCCTCCCCTTCGCGCCAGCCGCCGCTGACCGCCGTCCGCTGACGACCGGCGCTTCGACCGACCAGGCCCGAGCGCCGCGTGCCGCAATTTCCCCCGATCGTCCTCGCCATCGCGTTCGCCGCGGTCGTCGTCGCGGTGACGGCGATCGCTCGCCGTCTGCCCGTGCCGCCGCCGATCCTTCAGGTGGCGGCCGGGTTCCTCGTCGGGCTGGTGCCGGGTGTCGCGATCCCCGAGCTCGACGCGGAGCTCGTGTTCTTCGTGTTCCTGCCGCCGGTGCTGTGGGCGGCGGCGTTCTTCACGTCGGTCCGCGACTTCAACGCGAACATCCGGCCGATCGGCCTGCTCGCGATCGGGCTGGTGTGCGCCACCTCCGCGGCGGTGGCGATCGCCGCGCGGACGATCTTTCCCGACATGCCGTGGCCGGTGGCGGTCGCGCTGGGCGCGATCGTGTCGCCGCCGGACGCGGTGGCCGCGGCGGCGATCGTGTCGCGCCTGCCGGTGCCGCGGCGCGTGGTGGTGATCCTCGAGGGGGAGAGCCTGGTCAACGACGCATCGGCGCTCGTGCTGTACCGTACGGCGGTCGCTGCCGCGGTGACGGGCACGTTCAGCTGGGGCGAATCGATCGTGCGCTTCTTCCTCGACGCCGCGGTCGGAGTGCTCGTCGGAATCCTCGTGGCGTGGATCGTGGTGCGGCTGCTGCGCCTCTCGCGCGACAGCCTCGCCGAGACGCTGCTCACGCTCGCGGCCCCGTACGTGGCGTGGCTCGCCGCGGAGACGCTGCACGTGTCGGCGGTGCTGGCGTGCGTGGCGGGAGGCATCTACCTGCGGCGGCATTTCTCCAGCGCCGTGGCGCCGCTGTCACGACTCAACAACCGATCGGTGTGGGATCTGGTCGTGTTCGTGCTCAACGCGGCGATCTTCCTGATGCTGGGGATGCAGGTCCGCGCGCTGCTCGCTGCCGTGCCGCGCGGCGGCCTGCCGACCCTGCTGCGCGACGGGGTGCTCATCGCGCTGGTGGCGATCGCCGTGCGACTCCTCTGGGTGCCGATCGCGACGCTGCTGCCGCGACTCATGAGCCGTCGCGTGCGACGCACCGACCCGATGCCGCGCTGGAAGCCCGTGTTCCTCGTGGCGTGGACGAGCATGCGCGGCATCGTGTCGCTCGCCACCGCGCTGGCGCTGCCGGCGACGCTGGCGAGCGGCGCGCCGTTTCCGTATCGCAGCGAGATCATCGTGATCACGGTGTGCGTGATCGGCGTGACGCTGGTGGTGCAGGGGCTGACGCTGGCGCCGATCATCCGGGCGTTCGACTTCACGCCGGAGCACTCGCATTACGCCGAAGCGCGCGTGGCCCGTCTCGAGGCGTCGCGGCGGGGCGCCGAGGTGCTCGACGATCTCGCGCGCGAGCCCTGGGTGGACGCGCGCGACGTCGAGTGGCTGCGCGGCGAGCTGCGCGACCGGATCCGCCTGCTCGAGCACCACGCGGGCGAGCCCGAGGGACGCCGCCGGCTGCGTGGCGAGATGCTTCGGGCGGAGCGTCGGATGCTGGTGCGGCTGCGGAACGAGGGGGCGATCTCGGACGACGTGCTGCGGGAGCTCGAGCACGAGCTCGATCTGGAGGCGGTGCGCGTGGGGGCGGGGGAGGAGCGGTGAGTTGGTGAGTTGGATAGCCACGATCCAACTCACCAACTCACCAGATCGATGCCGAAGCTCACAGAGGCGCCTTGCTCGTCGTTCCGGGCTCGAGGCGCTCGAGCCGGTCCAGCCGCTCGACGTCGATCGCGAGGACTTCCTCGGCGGAGCTGGCGAAGATGCTCGCGAACTTCGCGTCCCAGCGGATCTCGTCCCACCAGTAGGAAGCGCGCGCCGTGACGCGGGTGGAGAACGTCTCCTCGTGGGCGTTCACCAGCACGAGCAGCTCGGCCTGCGCCTCGCGCAGCGTGTCGGGGGTCGCGCGGCGCAGCGGGCTGTCGTCCGTCATCGGGTGCACGATCGTCCAGTGGAGCGTGAACAGATCGACGGAGGCGCGCTCGAGGGCGAGCGGATAGAAGTTGCGCTCCCGACGGCCGTTCGATTCTTCGAACATGGTGATGCTGACGCGCACCTGGACGTCCGAGAGCTCGCCGGGCTGCACGTTGACGATGCGGAACATCAGGCCGCGCCCACCCTCGTACGGCGCGACGACGGCCGACTCGCTGAAGCGCAGCCGCATGCGCGGCCGCGTGAGCCGCGCGATGAGGAGCCCCGCCATCGCGACGAGGATGAACGGGCCGATGAACGACTCCAGCACGACGAGCCAGTGCGCGGTGGCGCCGACGACGTAGAGCGGCGCGGTGCCCGTCGTCGTGAAGATGCCGACGCTGAAGCCGAAGGCGCGGAGGAACGGGTCGCTCACGCCGATGGCCTCGCCGCCCCGCAGGGCGCCCTCGCCGAGGGCGAGATATGCGAGCGCGAAGAAGCCGTTGAGGAGGAGGAGGCTGCCGAGCCCCCACGCGAGGAAGACGGGCAGCGGGGCGGCGAGGGCCCGCAGGTAGAAGCGCTCGATGCGCTGCGCGCCAAGCCCGTACTTCCGGCTCGTCGGCTCGCCATCGTGTGAGAGGAACCGCCCGCGCACCTGCTGCGCGACGACCCTCCCGAAGCCGAGGTCGGTATAGCTGCGGCCGAAGGAGGGTCGTGGCGGCGGTGCGATCCCGTCGCGGTCGTCGATGGAGGGCTGGGTCACACCCGGATGATCAACTGGCCTGCGGACGGACGCAAGCCGCGCGGCGCGCTTGGGCGGCGACGTCAGCTCGCGATGGGAAGGGTGTGCGTGCCGTCGGGTGCAGATCCCTCGACTCGCTTCGCTCGCTCGGGATGACCGAAGAGACGCTCCGCTCAAGGCCAACGAAGGTGACGGTGATCAGCCGCGCGCGAGGCGCACGGCCGCGCCGACGAGGATCAGCCCGACGAGCGCGTTGACCCGCGCGAGCAGCGCGGCGCGCCGGCGCAGCGCGACCGCTTCGACGGAGCCGGCCACGCCGCGGCTGGCCGCGGGGCCGACGAGGAAGTCGTGCACTGCGCTCACGGCGATCATCGTGACCACGGTGGCGAGCTTGAAGGCGAGCGCGACGCCGAGTGGCGTGCGCCAGAACTCCGCGGAGCCGAGGACGCCGGACCACGCCAGCAGTCCGCGTGCGCGGAGCATGATCGTCCCCGTCGTGACGAGCACGGCGATCGCGACCCAGCCGGCGGTGCGGAAGCGGACGCCGAGCAGGTGGAAGAGACGCTGCCGCAGCGCGGCGTCGTCGATGGCGCGCAGGACGGGCGCGCCGACGACGCCGAGGAAGAACATGCCGCCCAGCCAGAGGAGCGCGGCGAGGACATGCAGCGTGACGACGAGGTGGTAGCCCCACGACATCCCGCTAGCGCTCCCACGACGGGACGTCGAGGTCCAGCGCGTCGCGCGCGGGCGAGAGCTGGATCTCGGGCGACTCCGTCGCGGGCGGGGCGTCGGCATGCCAGGCGAGGATCGCGGCGACGAGCAGCAGCGCGGCGCCACCCTGATGCGCGACTCCGAGCGCGATGGGCACCGCGAGCAGCAGCGTCGCGATGCCGAGGGCGACCTGGAGCAGCGCGGCGGCGAGCGCGAGATCGAGTCGTCGCGCGAGTGGCGGCGGGGAGGAGCGACGCCAGGCCGCCCACGTCGCGACGACGGCGGCGACGGTGGCCGTGGCGAGCACGCGGTGGTCGAACTGCACGGCGGCGTGGTTCTCGAACAGGTTCCGCCACCACGGGGAGAGCTGGCCGTAACCGGGCGGGACGACGCGGCCCGCCATGAGCGGAAAAGTGTTGAAGACGCGTCCCGCGCGCAGACCGGCGACGAGCGCACCGCTCGCCGAGGTGAGTGCCACGAGCGCGACGAGGCAGGGGATCGCGTGGCCTCGCAGTCCGTGTGCGGCGCGCGCGAGCCGCCGTCCGTCGCGGAGATCGGCGATCGTCCAGACCGTGATGCCGAGCAGCACGAACGCGAGGGCGAGGTGCGCGGCGAGACGATACTGGCTCACCTCGGTGCGCACGCTCAGGCCGCTCGACACCATCCACCAGCCCATCGCGCCCTGCGCGCCGAGGAGCGCGAGCAGGACGGTGAGCCGCGGGACGACGAAGGCCGGCAGGCGCCGCCGCGCGACGAACCAGGCGAAGGGCAGGGCGAAGGCGAGACCGGCGAGCCGCGCGACGATGCGGTGCCAGAACTCCCAGAGGTAGATCGCCTTGAACGCCTCGAGCGACATCCCCGCGTTGAGCCGCTGGTACTGCGGGATGCGCTGATACTTCTCGAACTCGGCGGTCCACTGCGCCGGCGAGTGCGGCGGGACGACGCCGGCCACGGGCTTCCACTCCGTGATCGACAGCCCACTCTCGGTGAGCCGGGTCGCGCCGCCGACGAGCACGATGGCGAACACCAGCACCGCCCAGAGCGTGAGCCAGATCGTGACCGCGCGGGTGTCGGAGGAGCGGTCGCGCGCCGTGCGCGACCAGTCGATCGAGCTGGTGCTCATGGACCGCCTCGCGCCGCGCGCAGCAGGCGTCGGGACTGATCGTAGGTCACGAGAAGCACCTCACGGGGCCGAAGCTCCACCGTATCGCGGAAGTGCAGGACCGGCGGCACCTCGTCGGCCATCCGCCGGCGGCGAGCGTCGCCGCGGTCGCCGTCGTCATCGTCGCCCTCGCGCTTCTCGTGCGCCTCGCCCGGGTCGTCGGACCGCTCCGCGCGCGTGCGTCGCGCCGCGGAGGAGTCGAGGCGGGTCAGTCGAACGTCCACCGTCGCGCGGCCGGTCGGCACGGCGACGTCGCGCAGCACGTAGAGCTGCCGGTCGTGCCGCAGGCCGCCACCGCGCACCAGCATCGTGACGAGAAGGGAGTCGTCGCGCCGGACCTCCAGGCGGTAGCGCGCGGTGGTGCCTTCGCAGATCTCCGTCTGGCGCATGTGCGCCGGCACGTTCGCCTCCTCCTCGGCGCTCGGCCGGCGGCAGGTCTCGATGCGCTCGGGGCGGGCGCTGAAGGCGACGCGCAGCCGCGCGTCCGGCATCTCGTGCACGCGGACCGGAAAGTTCGACAGCGCGGCAAGCCCGAGCGCGGCGGCCAGTGCCACCGCGGCACCGACGAGGAGGCGGAGCGCGCGCGTCATTCGTCGTCCACCGGAACGGGCACGCACGCCGCACCGAGCTCTCCGTCGGCGTCGGAGCGGGGGCCGTCGAGGCGCGCGGTGTCGGCGACGAACGCGCGCAGGGCGGCGAGGGCCGGCGCCGCGTCGCTGGCGCTCGCGTGCGCGATGCGCACGCGCCGGCGATCGACGCGCGGCTGCAGCTCCGCCTCGCGATCGTGGAAGACGCGCTGCTCCAGCCAGCGCGGCCCCTCGCGGTTCCAGCAGTCGCGCGGCGGACAGGCGATCACCAGCACCCCCGCGGCGCCCGCGCGCACGAGCAGCTCGATCACCGACGTGTGGAGATTCCCTGCGCAGTCCACCTCGTACACGCGGGCGCTTTCGGCCTCGAGCTGGCCGCGCCAGCCGCGCGCGCCGCGATCGCAGCAGACGACCAGCAGCTCGCCGGAGCGGATCGGCGAATCGCTGACGAACGCGCGCACGTCGGTGAGCTGATCGCGGCCGGTGCGACCGGGCGGTCCGACGCCCATCGGCGCGCACGAGCCGGCGCAGATGCCGCAGCTCACGCAGAGCTCGGGATCCACCCGCGCCACCTCGGCCGACCGTCCGCCGCCCGCGCGCGTGATCATCGTGATCGCGTCGTACGGACAGTCGAGGCTGCACTGCCGGCAGCCGACGCAGACGTTC
>DASTSX010000163.1:0-11259 GCA_035760455.1 Gemmatimonadaceae bacterium
CGCCGCGCACGAAATTGCCGGCGATAACGCGGGCTACGACCATGCCGCCCTTCGAGCGGTTCGCGATTCGGCGGGGGGGCCATTCTGGGAAGTCGAGGCGCACGCGCGTTTTCGGGAGCAGGGGCGGGCGCTCGTCGTCCACCCTGGCGCCACCGCGTGGTTCACCGACGAGACTCCCCTCGGGACGATGGCGGCCCGCCGGTTCGCGCACGGACGGCATTCGGGGGCCTTTCGCGTCCAGTCGGGCATCCGGACGCGATGGCAGATGGTGTTGGGCGCGCCGCTCGTTCCGCTCGTTCTGCTCGTCCGCGTCGGTCGCCGGGTCGCGCGCGCGCCAGGCCATCTGGCGGGCTTCGTCTCGTCGCTGGGCGCGTTTCTCGTGCTCGCCACCGCCTGGGCAGCCGGCGAGGCGATCGGTGGGCTCACGGCAGGATCTGAAGTGCGCGAAGCACTGAGGGCAGCATGACGGTATCGAGTCCAAGATCATCCGACGGCACGGGACGGCTTCGTTCGCCGGCCGTGCCGCACGTCTCCGTCGTCGTCGCCTCCAACCGTTCCCGCGCGCTGCTCGACGACTGCCTCGCCGCCCTGCTCGACCAGTGCGAGCGGGCGCGCGCCGAGCTGATTGTCGCCCGCGACGATGACGACGAGGGGCTGCTCGCCATCGCCGAGGCGTATCCCTCCGTTCGGGTCGTAGCGGCGAAGCGTGGAGCGACGATCCCGGAGTTGCGCGGCACCGGCATGCGCGAAGCCACGGGTGACATCGTCATGCTCACCGAGGATCACTGCGTCCCCGGACCCCGGTGGGTCGAGGAGCTGTGCCTCGGCGTCGACACCGTCGCCGAGATCGCCGGCGGCGGGATGGACAACGCGCAGCGCGAGCGTGCCGTCGACTGGGCGGCGTACTTCTCCGAGTACGGTCTGTTCGCGACGACGCGCAGCGACACCGACGGCCGCATGCAGCTGACGGGCGCCAACGTCGCCTACCACCGCTCCATCGTGGGCGACGTGATCGCGTGGGCGAGCGCCGGCGAGTGGGAGAACGTCGCGCACGAGCGCCTGCGGGCTCGCGGAAGCTCGCTGCACTTCGTCGAGTCGGCGCCCGTCTACCAGAACAAGACGTACGAGTTCTGGGATTTCTGCCGCGACCGGTACGAGCATGGTCGCGACTACGCGCGCACCCGGCTGGTGGAGGAAGCCGGCGCGCGCCGTTGGCTCCTGACCGCGATCACGCCGCTGCTGCCCGTCGTCATCGTCTCCCGGGTCGCGCGTGCCGCCGCCCCGACGCGCTGGGGCGCGTTCCTCAAGGCCCTCCCCGTCACGCTCGCCTTCGTGACGGCGTGGTCCGTCGGCGAGGCCGTCGGGTACATCCGGGGGCCAGCTCGAGCCGGCGGCGGTGTCGATGCCGGCTGAGCTGTCGGTCGTCGTTCCGGCGGTCAATACGCTCGGCGACGTGATCGGATGTCTCACGGCACTCGAAGCCCAGTCGGACGTCCAGCTGGAGATCCTCGTCGTCGACCGGCTCGGCGACGAGGTGCGCGCCGAGGTCGCTCGCCGGTTTCCGAAGGTGCGGATCCTGCCCGTCCCGCGAGCCACGACCATCCCGCGCATGCGCGAGCTCGCGTTCGAGGCCGCGACGGGCGACGCCGTCGCGGTGATCGAGGATCACGTCATCGTGCCTCCCGGCTGGGCCCGCGCCCTGCTCGACGCTCGCCGCGAGACCGGCGCGGTCGTCGGCGGCTCGATCGACAACGCGGCACGCTCGTCGGTCGTGGACTGGGCGGCGTTCCTGTGCGAGTACAGCCACTGCATCACCCCGCTACCCGCCGGACCGACGAGCGCGCTGCCGGGGAACAACGTGATCTACGACCGCTCGCTGCTGCAGCGCTACCGTGACACCATCGCCGCGGGCAAGTGGGAGAATCATCTGCATGACGCGATGCATCGGGACGGGGTCCCGATGATCCTGCGGCCCGACATCGGCGTCGGCCACAAAAAGCATTACACTGTTGGTGAGTATCTCTCGCAGCGCTTCCTCTACGCACGCTCCTACGCCGGAGAGCGCGTGAAGGGCATGCCGCTGGCCCGGCGGTTGAGCTACGGCGCAGCGGCCTTCGCGCTGCCACCGCTCCTGATGTATCGCACCGTGACGCGCGTGCTCGCGAAACGCCGCTATCGCATGCAGCTCCTGCTGTCCATCCCGCTGCTGGTGCTGTTCATCGCGTCGTGGACCGCCGGCGAGATCGTGGGCTATTGGGCTGGACCCGCCGACTCGCTGAGCCGCGTATGCTGACCGTCGCGCGGAGCGTTTCACGCAGCGGCACCGCATGAGCGTGGGCATGCGAATCGGCGTCGATGCGGCGTGTCTGGCGAACGGGCGTGGCTATGGGCGCTTCACGCGCGAACTGCTCGGCGCGCTCGTGGAATCGGCGCGTGAGCATCGGTTCGTCCTCTACGCCGACAGCGCGTCGCGCGAGGCCGTGCAGCTCGACGCGCCGAACGTGCAGATCGTGCACGTGGCGCAGAACGTCCCGCCGGCGCGCGCGGCCGCCGCGGACGGCTATCGGTCGCCCGCCGACATGCTCCGGCTCACGCGCGCCGTGTGGCGCGATCGCCCGGACGTGTTCTGGTCGCCGTCGGTGTACACGTACTTTCCGCTGCCTCCCGGCCAGCCCTCGTTGATCACGATCCACGACACGATCACCGAGCGGTTCCCCGAGCTCACGATGCCGTCGAAGCGCGCGCAGCTCTTCTGGAAGGCCAAGGTCCAGCTGGCGCTGTGGCAGGCCACGCTCGTGCTCACCGTGTCCGAGTTCGCCGCGCGCGAGATCGAGGCGGTCCTCGGCGTGTCGCGCGACCGGCTGCGCGTCGCGGGAGAAGCGGCCGCGCCCATCTTCACGCCCGGAACGGCAGCGGAGGCGGGCGAGGCCGCGCGCGCCGCGGGCGTGCCTCCGGGCGCGCCGTGGTTCACCTACGTCGGCGGCTTCACGCCGCACAAGCACGTCGATCGCATCGTGCGCGCGCACGCGGTGCTCGTCGCCGAAGCGATCGCCCGTGCGGCGCCGATCCCCCATCTCGTGCTCGTCGGCACGACGAGCGCGGACAACTTCCACGGCGTCGGCTCGGGGATCAACGAGGCGATCTCGCAGTGTGGCACGAGTGAATTCGTGAAATGGACGGGCTACATGCCCGACGATGAGCTGCGGCTGCTCCTGACCGGCACCAGCGCGCTGGTGCTGCCCTCGGAGAACGAAGGGTTCGGTCTGCCCGCGGTGGAGGCGGCCGCCTGCGGGGCTCCCGTCGTCGCGACCACGGCCAGCCCGCTGCCGCAGTTGCTCGAGGGCGGCGGCTTCTTCGTCGCACCGGGCGACGTCGATGCGCTCGTCGTGGCGATGCGCACGCTCCTCGACGCGGAGGAACGCGCGCGGTTCGGTCGCGTCGCCCTCGAGCGCGCGAGCCGCCTCACCTGGCGGACGAGCGCGCGAGCCACGCTCGCCGCCCTGCACGACGTGGTCGCGCTCGCCCGTGGTGCCTCGCCCGTGCCGGCAGTCTCATGACGTCCCTTCGCTTCTGCCTGGTCACGACCTTCTATCCGCCGCGCAGCTTCGGCGGGGACGCGGTGGCGGTGCAGTCGCTCGCGCGGGCGCTCGTGCGACGCGGGCATCACGTTTCCGTCGTCTGCGACGACGACGCATATCGCACGCTCTCCGGCCACGACGATCACGCGCCGCCGGAGCTGGACGATGGCGTCGTCGTGCATCGACTGGCCAGCCGTCTCGGCGCGGTCGCCGTCGGCCTCACGCAGCAGACCGGCCACCCGGTCGTGCACGGTGGCACGCTGCGCCGGATCCTGGATCAGGGGCGCTTCGATGTCATTCATTACCACAATCTCTCCCTCGTCGGCGGGCCGGGAGCGCTCGCGATCGGCCGTGGCCTGAAGCTCTACACGGCGCACGAGCACTGGCTCGTGTGCCCCACGCACGTCCTCTGGCGCCATCGCGTCGAGCCGTGCCCCAGCCGCGAGTGCCTGCGCTGCCAGCTCACGTACGGGCGGCCGCCTCAGCTCTGGCGCCATACCGGCCTGCTCGCGGGTGCCCTGGACCACGTGGACGCGTTCATCGCGCTGAGCCGCTTTAGCCGCGACAAGCATCGCGAGTTCGGCTTCCCGCGCGACATGGAGGTCATCCCCGGCTTCATGCGCGACCCCGGGCCACCGGTGGCGAGCGCGCCGACCGGCGAGCGGCCGTACTTCCTCGTCGTCGGCCGCCTCGAGTCGCTCAAGGGGCTCGACGACGTGATCGACGCCTTCGCGACCGACGTGGGCGCCGAGCTCGTGATCGTCGGAGAAGGCAGCGAACGCGCGGCGCTCGAGGCGCGCGCTGCCGGGAACCCGCGAGTTCGCTTCGTCGGATTCCAGGCGGGCGACGCACTCGTGAACCTGTATCTGGGCGCGCAGGCGGTCATCGCCGCCTCGCGCGGCTACGAGACCTTCGGGCTCTCGGTGATCGAGGCGTACAGTCGAGGCGTGCCCGTGCTCGCGCGTCGGCGGGGCTCGTTTCTCGAGCTCGTCGAAGGCAGCGGGGCAGGGGAGACGTTCGCCGATGTCGCGGAGCTGCAGCAGCTGCTCCGGCGACTGATCGCCGAGCCCGCGCGTCAGGCGGCGATGGGATCCGCTGCGTACGATCGCTTCCGGACGCTCTACAGTGAGGAGGCCGTGGTGCCGACGTACCTCGCGCTCGTGTCGCGGCTGCTTCCACGCGCGCCGGTCGCGCCCTCCATGCCGAGAGCCAACACACCGGTGCAGCACGCATGAAGGCGATCCTCACGTACCACTCGATCGACGAGAGCGGCTCGGTGATCTCGATCCCCGAAGCGACGTTCCGCCGTCACGTCGCGTGGCTGGCGACGGGCCGCGTGCGGGTGCTTCCCCTCGAGGAGCTCGCGGCCGCACCCGACGACGCCGACTCGGTCGCGATCACCTTCGACGACGGCATGGAGAGCTGCTCGCGGATCGCTGCGCCACTGCTGCGCGACCACGGGCTTCCCGCGACCGTGTTCGTCGTCACGGACGCCGTCGGCTCGACCAACGTCTGGGGTGGTCGCGGCGATCCGGGGATCCCGGTCGTCTCGCTCCTCGGGTGGGATGCGCTCGGCGAGCTCGCGCGGGGCGGCGTCTCCGTCGGCGCGCACACCTGCTCGCATCCGCGCCTCGACCTCCTCGATGCCGGCGCGATCGAGCGGGAGATCGTCGACTCGAAGGCGCGCATCGCACGCGAGCTCGGGATCGAGGCCACGACGTTCGCCTATCCGTACGGACGACTGAACGCCGCCGCGCGCGACGTGGTCGCGCGCGAGTTCCGCTACGGGGTCACCACGCGGCTCGCAACGCTCGGCGCCGACGACGATGCGGCGCGTCTGCCGAGGCTCGACAGCTACTACTTCCGCCGAGCGGATGCGCTGGAGTCGTGGGGGAGCACGCGCTTCCGTGTTCGAATGGGCCTCCTGGCCGGCGCGCGCTCGGTGCGCCGGTCGCTCGCGCGGAGTGGCGGCGCATGACGCCCGCGCGCCCATACCTTTCCGTGATCGTGCCCGTCAAGAACGGGCATACGGTCCTGCCACGCATGCTCGACGCGCTGCAGCGGAGCGAGCTGCCACGCGAGAGCTGGGAGCTGATCGTCGTCGACGACGGCAGCCGCGACGACACGGTCTCCATCGCCAGCGAGCACGCGGACCTCGTCATTCGACTGCCCGAGCCGTCCCGCGGTCCCGGCTACGCGCGCAACCGCGGCGTCGAGCGCGCGCGGGGTGATTGCGTCGTGTTCCTCGACGCCGACGTCGTCGTGCGTCCCGACACGCTCTCCCGGATCGCCGCCACCATGTCGACGCGGACCGACGTCGCCGCCCTCTTCGGGGCGTACTGCGACGAGCCGGAGGCGGCCGGCGTCGTGTCGAAGTACCGGAACCTTCTGCATCACTACACCCATGCGCAGGAGCCTGGCGAGGCGCAGACCTTCTGGGCTGGCTGTGGCTGCGTGCGCCGCGACGTGTTCATCGCAGTGGGCATGTACGACGAATGGCGCTTCTCGCGCCCGCAGATCGAGGACGTCGAGCTGGGCTACCGGATGTCCGCGCACGGCCACCGCATCCTGCTTCAACCGGAGATCCAGGTCACGCACCTCAAGCGCTGGACATTCCGCGGGATGCTCAAGGCGGATTTCATGGATCGTGGCGTTCCGTGGGCCCGGTTGCTCGCCGAGCAGCGGGCGCTGCTCGGGCCGGCCGCGTCCAGGGCCAAGAGCCTCAGTCTCCGGGCGAAGGAGAAGACCAACACCTTCCTCGTGTGCCTCGCGTTTCTGCTGCTCGCCATGTCGATGCGGCCCAAGGATCATCTGCTCGCGGGGCTTGGCGGCGCCTGCCTGCTGCTCGTCGTGCTGCGCGGTCTGCCGCTGTACGCGTTCTTCTTCCGCAAGCGCGGATTGGTCTTCGCGCTGTGCGGCATCGTGCTGCACGTGATCTACTACCTCACGGCAGCGGTGTCGGTGGCATGGGGTGCCTTCGTCGCCGTGGTGGTGGGCGAGCCGCGACCGGATGCGTCCACGGAGGCGCTCTCGGAGCTCAACCTCTCCTCGTGGCCACCGGTCCCGCGCAACCCGAGCAAGCCCACGCCGACGTCGAGCCCGGCGAAGCGGTGAGCGGCGACGCTGCTCCGCCGTTCGTCTGTCCTGCCTGCCGCGCCGCGCTCGAGCACCACACCGGCGCGGACGAGCACTACCGATGCCGCGCCTGCACGCGGTCGTATCCCGTCGTCATCGGAATTCCCGACTTCCGCCTCCTTCCCGATCCGTGGATCGGTCTCGAGGCGGATCGCGAGAAGGGGATGGCCCTCGAAGCCGAGACGCTGGACGCCGATTTCGAGACCACGGTGCGCGCGTACTGGGCACGCACCCCCGGCACGCCGCGCGAGCAGGCGGATCGCTTCACGCAGTTCGTCCTCTCGGCCGAGCCTCGTGCCGCGGAGTGGCTGGCTGGCGTCGCGCCGAGCGACTCGTCGGGCGGGTGGTGGCTCGACGTCGGCTGTGGCACCGGCGACATGGTGCTCGCCGGCGTCAGGCGCGGTGACCGCATGATCGGTATCGACATCGCCTTCCGGTGGCTGGTCGTCGCGCGTCGGCGGCTGCAACGCGCCGGCGTCGCTGCGCCGCTCGTCTGCTGCAATGCGGAGCATCTCCCCTTTCCCGACGCCCGCTTCGGTCGCGTCGTGTCGCTCGGTACGCTCGAGCACTGCCTCGATGCGGATGCGATGGTTTCCGAAGCGGCCCGCGTGCTCGAAGCCGGCGGGCAGCTGCACCTTCGCACCGTCAACCGGTTCTCCCTGCTCCCCGAGCCGCACGTCGGCGTGTGGGGCGTCGGATTCGTGCCGCGCCGCTGGGCCGATGCCTACGTGCACTGGCGCTCCGGGCAGCGGTACGAGCATCATCGACCGCTCTCGCCGCGCGAGCTGCGGCGATTCGCCCGCGACTCCGGGCTGCGCGACGTGCGACTCGGTGCGGCGGCCCTGCTCGCGGCGGATCGCGCGCGTCTCGGCCGGCTGGCTGGGATCGCGCCCTTGTACGAGGCCGCGCGCCGCGCGCCGGCGATCGGTCGGGCCGTCAGCTGGGGCGCTCCGCTGCTTCAGCTCGACGCCGTACGTCCTCCGGCCCGCGGGTCCTGACGACGCACGGCACTCGCTAGGTTGTGTTGCACCATCCGCCGCTCTCGCGTCTCTCCTCGGCGGCTGGCCTCGGGCGCGTCCCGACACGGCTTTCCCTCGCTCCTCAACCGACTTCCTGGCCCATGATCGTCGATACGCTCGCCGTCCCGTCCTCGCGCCACGTCGAGGTGCACGCATGAGCCCAATGCTGCAGTCGCGCGGTGACGCGTCGGCGGTGCTGTTTCCGCCCGACAGCTCGCACTTCCGGGTCGCCGTCATCGGCCTCGGGAACGCTGGACATACGCTCCACCTGCCGGCGCTCGCCGGAATGACGTCCGCGACCGTCGTCGGTGCCGTCGATCCCGAGGCCAGCCGGCGCGAGCGGGCGGCGACGGCGTGGAAGGTCCCGGTGTTCGCCGACTTCGACGAGATGCTTCGTGCGGCGAAGCCCAACGTCGTCGTCATCGGCACGCCGCCGGACAGTCACTTCGACTACTGCCTGCGCAGCTTCGCCGCGGGCGCTCACGTGATCTGCGAGAAGCCGTTCACCTCGAGCATCGACGAGGCCAATCAGGTGATCGAGGCCGCCGCCGCGGCCAACCGCCGCGTCGCGCTCAATCACGAGTTCCGTGAGATGCCGATCTTCCGCGCCTTGCGAGACGCCGCCGTGCGCGATGGCCGCAACGTCGTGTTCGCGCAGGTCTGGCAGCTGATGGATCTGCCCCCCTGGGCCGAGCCGGGTTGGCGCGGTCAGATGCTGCGGCGCACGCTGTACGAGGCGGGCGTGCACCTCGTCGATTTCCTGCTGGCGTTGTTCGGCGAGCGGCCCGTCTCCGTGACGGCGTCGGTCTCGACCTGCGGCGTGCGGGAGAGCGAGAGCGACGCCGTGGCGCTCTGCACCCTCGAGTTCAGCAGCGGCCGGCTGGCGCAGATCATCCAGAACCGGCTCTGCAAGGGCGAGACGCAGTATTTCGAGGTCCGTGCGGAGACGGCCGACGCCTCGCTGCGGGCGTCCTTCGGCGGGCGCGCGCGCATCACCGCGGGGCTCCACCGCAGCACGAAGCCGCACCTGCGGGTCGACTACGGTGTCTCCGGGATGGCATGGGAGGAGGCGGGCAACCAGCGCCGGCCCCTCGGCCGGAATCCCAAGGAGCCGGGGATGATCGCCACGCGCAACGTCTTCGAGCGGACGCTCGAAGCGTTCGCCCGCGGCACTCTCCCCCCCGCGACGGGCGAGGACGGGCGCGACGTCCTCGAGGTGATCGCAGCGGCGTACCACTCGGCGACGACTGGCCGGCGGATCGAGCTCGACAGCGAGGAGGTGAAGGGGCTGTCCGGTATGCACATGGGCGCCCTCCGCGAAGCGACTGTCTGACGTGAGTACCGCGCCGACGTCTCTCCGCGCGGCGGTCGTCGGCGCTGGGTTGATGGGACGGTGGCATGCGGACGCCGTCCACCGCTGCGGGGGACGCGTCGTGGCGGTGGTGGACCAGGACGCGGCGCGGGCCCGTGCGCTCGCCGGGCGGCTGCCGTCGCGTCCAGCCATCGAGTCGGACCTGGGTCGAGCGCTGCGGGAGCACGGGATCCAGGTGCTGCACGTGTGCACACCCCTCGAGACCCACGAAGCGCTCGTGACCCAGGCGCTCGAGTCGGGAGTGCACGTGCTCGTCGAGAAGCCCCTCGCCGCTAACGCGCCGGCCGTCGAGCGTCTCCACGCGCTCGCCGGTTCGCGCGGGGTGTTGGCCTGCCCGGTCCACCAGTTCCTCTTTCAGCCGGGGATCCTGAGCGCCCAGCGGGCGCTGTCCGGCCTCGGCGCCATCCGCCACCTCGAGGTGGTCGCCTGCTCGGCGGGCGCCGACGGGTTTTCGGATCAGGGTCGGGAGGCCGTCGCGATCGACATCCTGCCGCACGGCCTGGCCCTGGCCGCGAGGCTCCTCGGAGCGACGCTGGCTGAAGCCCCGTGGCAGGTCGGCGGCGGCCCACCCGGAGAGCTTCGCGCGACCGCCGATGCCGGCGCGACGTCGGTGATGCTCGCGGTGTCCATGCGCGCCCGGCCGACGGAGAACTCGCTCGTCGCCCGATGCGATCTGGGGACGATCCGCGCCAACCTGTTTCACGGCTACGCCACGATCGAGCGGGGCACTCCGTCGAGGATGGACAAGGTAGGGCGGCCGTTCGTTGCGTCCGCGCTCACGCTGGGGGCCGCCCTCCAGAACCTGACGGGCCGCCTGGCGCGCGGGGAGTCGGCCTATCCGGGGCTGCGGGAGCTCGTTCGCCGGTTCCACCTCGCATGCGTGGGGCAGGGTTCGTCTCCGATCACCGTCGCGGAGTCGCTCGACGTGGCGCGCGCGCGCGACACCATCGTCGCGCTCCGCCGTCGCGCCCACGGTTGACGTAGACTCGCGTCGGCAGCGGCGCCCTTCCATAGCTGGTGATGCGGCGTCGACGCAGCAAGTTGCGCGGTCGGCGCAACGCTCGCCGCGTTCACGGGAGCCCTTCGGACGCGCTTGAGGCCCTCGCGGGGCGCTCGAGACTCGACTGGCACGCGGTCCTCCGTTTGCAAACGGGCCTAGCGCGACCCTACCCCTTTCTTCGAGGACCAGCATCTATGAAGAATCTGAAGCTCCATTCGTGTTATGCGCTCGCTTCCGCCGCCGTCGTCGGCATCGCCGCGTGTGCGGGCGGAACCGATGGCTCGTCGCGGTTCGCTGCCCCAACCAGCCCTGCGAACGACGTCGTCGTCTCGGTCGCCCAAACCGGCGAGCTTTGCAAGGTCGGGCCGGTGGGCACGTACAACTTCACGCTCGTCTTCGGCGGGTCGTCGTACGGCACCGACGTGAAGGCCACGTCCCCGGTGGCGATCAACGTCACGGACCCCGCGCAGCCGGCCTGCACGACGGTCTTCACTCGCTCCGCCTATCCGGGCGGTAGCTCGGATCCGGCGGCGACGATCCAGATCACCGAGAGCGCTTCGCTGACCACCGGTTTGCAGGGCATCTCCGCAAGCGGCGGCGCCGCACCGGCCGTGATCGACGCGGCGAATCGCCGTGTCACGATCGCCGTGAACGCGTTCCACGGCGCGACGACGACGTTCACCAACGTCGCGATCGGCGGCTGCACGTTCACGCAGGGCTGGTACAAGAACCACACCGATCAGTGGCCGGCCGGATTCTCGCCGAACACGGTCTTCGACGGGTGGCTCTCCTGGATCGACCTGTACAACACGCCGCCGAAGGGTGGTAACGCCTACATCCAGCTGGCGCACCAGTACATGACGGCTCTGATGAACGTCGCCAACGGTGCTGCCGTCCCGGCAAACGTGCAGACCGCGCTGAACACCGCGGCGGCGTACTTCGCCGGCGGCGGGGCAGGCACGGGTGGCGCGACGGACATCACCGGTGTGGCGGCGATCCTCGACGCGTACAACAACGGCCTGACGGGCCCGGGCCATTGCGACTGAGTCGCTCGGCAGCCTGACAGGGAGTGGGTAGGGATGAGTAGGGCCCGCGGAGCTCAGCTCCGCGGGCCCTACTCACGTCCGTGACGCTGCTCGTGCTGTGGCCGGCGCG
>DASTSX010000164.1:0-6998 GCA_035760455.1 Gemmatimonadaceae bacterium
GTGGCGAAGGTGTGGCGCAGCGAGTGGACGGAGAGGCCGGCGTCCTCGTCGATCTCCGAGAGGAATCCCGACACGACCTTCTGCAGCATCCGTCCGCTGATCCGCTTGCCCGTGCGCGAGAGGAAGTAGGCGCTGCGCTCGGCGCCGGGTCCCCGTCGGTTGCGCAGCAGGTCGTCGCGCTTCGCCTCGTAGTTCCGGAGGGCGAGCACGGCGTGGTCGCCCACCGGCACGATACGCTCCTTCCTGCCCTTCCCGCGCACCTTGACCTGCTGGCTCACCAGATCGAGGTCGCCGACGCTCAGCCCCTGCAGCTCCGACAACCGCATGCCGGTGGAATAGAACAGCTCGAGGATGGCGAGGTTGCGGACGGCGGTGAAGTCGCCCTCCATGGCGCGCGCCTCCGCCATCTGGAACAGCAGATCGATCTGCGCGCGGTCGAGGTAGCCGGGGAGGTACTTGTCGAGCTTTGGCGCGCCGACGGCGCGGGCCGGGTTCGACTCGACCATCTCGTTGCGGTGCATCCAGCGGTAGAAGCTCCGCACGCCGGAGAGCGTGCGCGAGATCGTACGCTTGCCGACGCCGCGGCGACTGAGGTGCGCGAGGAACCCGCGCATCGCGAGGCGGTCCACGCCCTCCCAGCTCCACGAGCCGGCGCCGTAGTAGCTGCCGAGGAAGGCGACGAAGGCGACGAGGTCCCGCTGGTAGGCGAGGACGGTGTTCGGCGAGACGTCGCGCTCCTTGGCGAGATGGCGGAGGAACTCCTCCACGTCGGGAGGCACCGAGGCGGCATCGACCGCCTCCTCAGCCGCGCTCTTTCCGGCCCGCGGCGTCACGCGCCGGTGCCGGCGGCGATGAGATGCGCGTCGCGCCACTCGGTCATCGCGCCGAGCGCGCGCTCGGCCAGCCGCTCCTTCTTGACGCGCTTGTCGCGCACGCGCTCGCCGAGCTCGTCGACGAGGCCGAAGTTCGCGTTCATCGGCTGGAAGTGCCGCGGGTCGGCCTCTCGCATGTACCGGTAGAGCGCGCCGAGCATCGTGGTCGGGGGCGGGACGACGGGCTCCTCCCCCGCGAGCAGGCGCGCGAGGTTGACGCCGGCGAGCAGACCGGTCGCGGTGCTCTCCGTGTAGCCCTCGACCCCGGTGAGCTGCCCCGCGAACAGCACGCGCGGGTCGTCGCGCAGCGCCAGATGCGGGCGCAGCGCGGCGGGCGCGTTGAGGTACGAGTTCCGGTGGATCGAGCCGAACCGCAGGAACTCGGCGTTCTCGAGGCCGGGGATCATCCGGAAGACCCGCTGCTGCTCCGGGTAGCGCAGGCGCGTCTGGAAGCCGACGAGGTTCCACATGCGGCCGCCGCGATCCTCCATACGGAGCTGTACCACGGCGTACGCCTCGCGCCCCGTGCGGGGATCGACGAGCCCCACCGGCTTCATCGGCCCGAAGCGCAGCGTCTCGCGGCCTCGCCGCGCCATCTCCTCGGCGGGCATGCAGCCCTCGAAGTACGGCACCGCATCGAACTCGTGCGCGGTGGCCTGGTCGGCCGCGATCAGCGCGTCGAGAAACGCCTCGTACTGCCCGCGCGACATCGGGCAGTTGAGGTACGCCCCCTCGCTCTCACCCTCCATCGTCTCCTTGCCGTAGCGCGACGCGCGGAAGACGACGTCGTAGTCGATCGAGTCGTGGGCGACGATCGGCGCGATGGCGTCGTAGAACGCAAGAGCCTCGACCCCGAGGCGGTTCCGGATCGTCTCGGCCAGCGTGCTCGAGGTGAGCGGGCCGGTGGCGACGATCCCCGGCGATGGCAGCTCGGTCGCCTCGCCGCGAACGACGGTGATTCGCGGATGCGAGGTGACGCGCTCGTGCACCGCCGCCGAGAAGAGCTCACGATCCACGGTGAGGGCGCTGCCGCCGGGCACGCGCGCCACGTCGGCGCACTCGAGGATCATAGAGCCGAGGAGGCGCATCTCGGCCTTGAGGAGGCCGTGTGCGTTGGAAGTCTCGGTGCTCTTGAAGGTGTTGGAGCAGACGAGCTCTGCGAGTCGGTCGGTCTTGTGGGCTTCCGTCCCGACGGAAGGCCGCATCTCGTGGACGACGACCTCGTGGCCTCGCTCGGCGAGCTGCCAAGCGGCCTCGCTGCCGGCGAGACCGCCGCCGATGACAGGGATGGGAGGCATGGGTGCAACTTAAGTGTTCATCAGCGGTCCGGTGAACGGTGCATCGGCAGACCTAGTCTCTGAGCGTCGCAGGGCCTACTTTGGTCGCTGCAAAACCCCTTCCCCCCGATGCCTCTCCGCGACCAACTGCAGGACGCACTCGGCTCGTCGTACACGATCACGCGCGAGCTCGGCGGCGGCGGCATGTCGCGCGTGTTCGTCGCGCGCGAGGAGGCGCTTCGGCGGAACGTCGTCGTGAAGGTGCTGCCCCCCGATCTGCTGGCCGGCGTGAACGCCGAGCGGTTCGACCGCGAGATCGAGCTCGCGGCAGGCCTGCAGCATCCGCACATCGTGCCGGTGCTCACGGCGGGCAACATGAACGGCGTCCCGTACTACACGATGCCGTTCGTCGACGGGGAGTCTCTGCGCGGGCGGCTCGCCGCGGGCGGCGTGCTTCCGATGACCGAGGTGATCGGCATCCTGCGCGACGTGGCGAAGGCGCTGGCGTACGCGCACGAGCGCGGGATCGTCCACCGGGACATCAAGCCGGACAACGTGCTGATCTCGGGCGGCTCGGCGGTGGTGACGGACTTCGGGATCGCGAAGGCGCTGAGCGCCGCACGCACGGTGGCGCCCGGGGGCACGCTGACGCAGATCGGGACGTCGATCGGCACGCCGGCGTACATGTCGCCCGAGCAGGCGGCGGCGGATCCGGCCACCGATCATCGCGCCGACATCTACTCGTTCGGCTGCCTCGCGTACGAGCTGATCGCGGGACGTCCGCCGTTCGTCGCCAAGTCGCCGCAGAAGCTGCTCGCGGCGCAGATGGGCGAAGCGCCACAGGCGGTGAGCGAGCTGCGGGCGGACGTGCCCGTCGCGCTCGCGCAGCTCGTGATGAAGTGTCTGGCGAAGGACGCCGACGATCGGCCGCAGCGCGCGAGCGACATCGTGCGCGTGCTCGAGACGGTGACGAGCAGCGCGGCGCACGACGCGATGCCGTTGATCCTGACGAGCGGCCGCGGCATGTTCAAGCGCGCCCTGCTCCTGTACGCGCTGGCGTTCATCGTCGTCGCCGTGGTGGCCAAGGCGGCGATCGTGGCGGTCGGGCTGCCGGATTGGGTATTCCCGGGGGCACTGATCGTCATGGCGCTCGGGCTGCCGGTGATCCTGTTCACGGCGTACGTGCATCGGACGACGCGGCGCGTGCTGGGAACGACGCCGACATACACGCCGGGCGGCACGCCGAGCCTGGGCCAGGGCACGATGGCGCAGCTGGCCATCAAGGCGAGCCCCCACGTCTCGTGGCGGCGCGCGGCGATCGGCGGGGGGATCGCCGTGACGGCGTTCGTGATGCTCATCGGCGCGTACATGGCGCTGCGCGCCATGGGCATCGGGCCGGCGGGCTCCCTGCTCGCCGCGGGGACGCTGGCGGAGAACGAGAAGATTCTCGTCGCGGACCTGCCCAGCCCGGCAAGCGACACCACGCTCGGCCCCGTGGTGACGGACGCGTTCCGCACGGCGCTCGGGCAGTCGCAGAGCGTGATGGTCGTGCAGCCGGCGACGATCCGCGACGTCCTGCTGCGCATGCAACGGGACCCGAAGACGCGCGTGGACTTCCCGCTGGCGCGCGAGATCGCCACGCGCGAGGGGATCAAGGCCGTGATCGACGGCACGCTGATCGGCGTGGGCGGTCGCTATGTCATCGCGATGCGGCTCGTGTCGGCGCAGTCGGGCGACGAGCTGGCGACGTTCCGCGAGACGGCGGACAATCAGTCCGAGCTGCTGCCGGCGGTGGACCGCCTCGCGAAGGAGGTGCGCGCCAAGATCGGCGAGTCGCTGAAGCGCGTGCAGGGCGCGGCCCCGCTCGAGCAGGTGACGACGTCCTCGCTGGACGCGCTGAAGAAGTACGTGCAGGGGATCCGCCTGATCAACGAGGAGGGGGACTTCACCCGCGGGTCGGCCCTGTTGCAGGAGGCGGTGGCGATCGACACGGGCTTCGCGATGGCCTGGCGCAAGCTCGGCATCGAGTACGGGAACCGCGACCTGACCGAGAAGGCAGGCGAGTTCTACGAGAAGGCGTTCGCGCACCGCGACCGGTTGAGCGATGCCGAGCGGCTGCTGCTGCTCGGCAGCTACTACCAGCTCGGCAAGAACCAGGACGCGGCCAAGGCGCGCGCGGCGTACGAGCAACTGCTCGAGATGCAGCCGAACCACACGACGGCGCTGAACAACCTCGCGAGCCTGCTGCTCTTCGAGTCCCAGCCGGTGCGCGCCGAGTCGCTGCTGCAGCGCGCGATCCGGGTGGGTCCGGTCGCGCCGGTGCATTACGACAACCTCGTGCGCGCCCAGGTCGAGCAGGGGAAGCTGGATTCCGCCGCCGCGGCCATTGCGACGTGCATCGAGCGGTATCCGCGGAACGTGCAGTGCCAGGGGATGCGGACGCAGTACCTGTGGGGGCGCGGACGGTACGACTCGGTGGCCGTGATGCTCGCGGCCGGGGAGCGGGTGACCGAGCCGTCCGTGCGTGCAGGCATGGCCTTCGTGCAGGCGGACCTCGCGCGGCTGCGTGGAAAGCTCGCCGAGTCCAAGCGCCACGCTGACGCCGGGTGGCGACTCCTCTCGCAGGCGGGGCTGCGCGGCGGGGTACTCGGCCGCGCCGTGACCGAGGCGTTCGACGTCGCGTGGTTCCTCGGCGATGGTCCGCGGGCGACGCGTCTGCTCGACGAGGGGCTCGCGCGCGATCCCATCGACCGGCTCGCGATCAGCGAAGCGCCCTATCGCTACGTGGTTGCGACGTACGCGCTGGCGGGGCATCCGGAACGCGCCCAGATGCTGATGGCGGAGTGGGACGCGCGGCGGCGCACGTCGCCATCGATGGCCGATACGGCGAGAGCGCACATGATGCGGGGCGTCATCGCGCTGGCGATGCGACAGTACGGGGAAGCGCAGACGCAGCTTCGCGCCGCCGATCAGCGGCGGTGCTCCATCTGCAATGCACCTCTGCTCGCGCGTGCGTTCGACCTCGACGGGAAGCCCGATTCGGCGATCGCGGCCTACGAGCGCTTCGTCACGACGCCGGTGCTGGAGCGCACCGACCCCGACGGCATGTTCCTCCCCAGCGTGCACAAACGGCTCGGTGAGCTCTACGAGGCGAAGGGCGAGCGGGAGCGGGCGCTCGCGCACTACCGTCAGTTCATGGCACTCTGGAAGGACGCGGACGCGGCGTTGCAGCCGCAGGTGACGGACGCACGGCAGCGCGTGGCAGCGTTGACGCGCGGCAGCGACGCGAGGCCGTAGGACGATGTCACTGCGCGATCAGCTCCAGGATACGCTCGGCGCCACGTACCGCATCACGCGCGAGCTCGGTGGGGGCGGCATGTCGCGCGTGTTCCTGGCGCGGGACGAGGAGCTCGACCGCGACGTGGTGGTGAAGGTGTTACCGCCGGACCTGGTGGCGGGGGTGAGCGCCGACCGCTTCGATCGCGAGATCCGGCTGGCGGCGCGCCTCCAGCACCCGCACATCGTGCCCGTCCTGACGGCGGGGCAGATGAACGGCGTGCCGTACTACACGATGCCGTTCGTCGACGGGCAGTCACTGCGCGCGAAGCTCACCGGCGACAGCTGGCTGCCGATGACGGACACGATCGGCATCCTGCGCGACGTGGCGAAGGCGCTCGCCTACGCGCACGAGCGCGGCATCGTGCACCGCGACATCAAGCCGGACAACGTGCTGTTGACGGGCGGATCGGCCGTGGTCACCGACTTCGGCATCGCGAAGGCGTTGAGCGCGGCGCGGACCGATGCGCCCGGCGGGACGTTGACGCAGATCGGGACGTCGATCGGCACACCGGCCTACATGTCGCCCGAGCAGGCCGCCGCCGATCCTGCGACCGACCACCGGACCGACATCTACTCGTTCGGGTGTCTCGCCTACGAGCTGATCGCGGGACGTCCACCCTTCACGGCGAAGTCCCCGCAGAAGCTGCTCGCGGCGCAGATGGGTGAGATGCCGCAGCCGATCGAGACGCTACGGCCCGACGTGCCGCCGGCGCTCGCGCAGCTCGTGATGCGATGCCTGGCCAAGGAGGCGGACGCGCGGCCACAGCGGGCCCTCGAGATCGCACGACAGCTCGAGACGGTGACGAGCAGCGCCGGGCACGAGGCGATGCCGAGAATCCTCGCGAGCGGGCACGGGGTGTGGAAGCGCGCGCTCCTGTTGTACGCGCTGGCGTTCGTCGTGGTCGCGATCGTGGCCAAGGCGGCCATCGTCGCGGTCGGGCTGCCCGATTGGGTGTTCCCGGGGGCGCTGGTCGTCATGGCGCTCGGCCTGCCGGTGATCCTGTTCACTGCGTACGTGCACCGTACGATGCGCAAGGTCGTGGGCACGACCCCGACCTACACGCCCGGCGGGACGCCGAGCCTCGGCCAGGGCACGATGGCGCAGCTGGCGATCAAGGCGAGCCCCCACGTCTCGTGGCGGCGCGCGGCGATCGGCGGGGGGTTGGCGGTC
This sequence comes from Gemmatimonadaceae bacterium, assembly GCA_035760455.1. Classification (GTDB taxonomy): domain Bacteria; phylum Gemmatimonadota; class Gemmatimonadetes; order Gemmatimonadales; family Gemmatimonadaceae; genus AG11. The sequence continues at coordinate 6,660 of DASTSX010000164.1, forward strand.
ACCACGTTCGTGGTGCTCGTCGGCGCGTACATGGCGCTGCGGGCGATGGGGATCAGGCCGGCGGGCTCCCTGCTCGCCGCGGGCGCGATCGAGGAGAACGAGAAGATTCTCGTCGCGGACCTGCAGAGCCAGACGAGCGACACCACGCTCGGCCCCGTCGTGACGGACGCCTTCCGCACCGCGCTCGGCCAGTCGCGCAGCGTGAACGTCGTGCAAGCGACGACCGTGCGGGACGTTCTGCGGCGCATGCAGCGACCCGCCGACTCGCACGTGGACTTCGCCCTCGCGCGCGAGATCGCGACGCGCGAGGGGATCAAGGCGGTGATCGACGGCACGCTG
>DASTSX010000165.1:0-9506 GCA_035760455.1 Gemmatimonadaceae bacterium
CACCAATCAACCGACCAACCAACTCGCTATCGAACTCACCAACTCACCTTGAACGGCCCTTCCCTATCGCCTCGCGCCGCACCACACTGCGTCGCGATGCCACCGATCCCCCCACCGCGCGCGCACGGCACCACCGGCACGACGCCCGTGCCGCTCTACTGGGTCGAGTACGGCGACGCGGACGCCCCGCCGATGCTGCTCCTGCACGGTGGTCCGGCCGCGAGCCACGACTATCTCCTGCCGCAGATGCTCGCGCTCGCCGAGGAGCACCGGCTGGTCACGTACGATCAGCGCGGCGGCGGCCGATCGCGCCACGACGACGATCGCGCCGAGATCGGCTGGCGCGACCAGGTCGAGGACGTCGCGCGCGTCGCCGCGGAGCTCCACGTCACGCCCCTCACGATCGTCGGCTACTCGTGGGGCGGGCTGCTCGCGATGCTGTACGCCACCGAGGCGGCGGCCGGCCGCGCGGGACCGTCTCCCGAGCGTCTCGTCCTCATCGACCCCGCGCCGATCACACGGTCCGCGCGGATCGCCTTCGAGCAGGAGTTCGCTCGACGGCAGGCCGGTCCCGAGGTCGCCGCGCTGCGCGCGGAGCTCCAGGCGTCCGGCCTTCGCGAGCGTGATCCCGAGGCGTACCGGCAGCGCGCGTTCGAGGTCAGCGTCGCCGGCTACTTCGCGAATCCCGAGCGTGCGCGCGACCTCACGCCGTTCCGCGTCACCGGACGCGTCCAGCAGTCGATCTGGCAATCGCTCGGCGACTACGATCTCCGCGACGCGCTCGCGGTCGTGCGCGTGCCGACCTTGATCGTGCACGGCAGACAGGACCCGATCCCGCTCTCGTCGTCCGAGGCAGCGGCCCGTGCCCTCGGTACGACGTGCATCGTCATTGAGAACAGCGGACACGTCCCGTACGTCGAACAGCCGGCGCAGCTCTTTCCGCTCCTGCGCACCTTCCTGCGCGACACCGGATCACTCCACCCCGCGGCCACCTGACGCCCGTGCGCGACGAAAGCGTTCAACCCCACATCGCCACCCTCGAGTACGACGGCCGTCGCTTCAACGTGACCTGTCGGATCTCGTTCGACGGCATCGAGTACGTCGGCCATCTCTGGTTCGCCGACGAGGCCTGGGACGACAACGGCGTTCCCGATCGCGGTTCGCTCCCCGGCCGCACGCGCGACGAGGCGCTCGCGCTCGCGCGGCGCCTCACGCCGCAGGAGCTGATGCTGCGCTACCGGCGCGCCCTCGCCGAGAAGCGCCGCTTCACCGGGCTCCGCAAGGCCACCGAGGACATCCTCGAGAAGATCCGCTACCTCAATCAGGTCGCGATCTCGATGCGCGCCGGCCTGCTCGACTCCGACGGCGCGGCGGCGGAGATCGAGCTGACCGAACGGCAGCTCCACGAGATCGTCGAGAAGCTCAAGGTCTTCGCGGGCATCGAGGGATAGCGCGCCCGCGGGGCCCCGGCCGATCTTTCGGCATGGACCCCCGCACCGCCGCGCACGTTCTCGGGCAGATCGCGGCGCACCTCGAGCTGCGCGGCGAGAGCCCCTTCAAGACGCGCGCGTACGAGCAGGCCGCCAGCGCGCTGCTCGGCGTCGACACCGACGACCTCGCGCCCGCGTTTCGCAGCGGCGAGCTCGCCCGGGTGCGCGGGCTCGGCCCCGCCACGCTGTCGGTCGTGCGCGATCTCATCGAGACGGGCGAGTCGTCGTACCTCGAGCAGCTGCGGGCGACGACGCCGCCCGGTCTCCTCGAGCTGCTCCGCGTCCCGGGGCTGGGCGTCGCCAAGATCCACACGCTGCACGAGGCGCTCGGCGTCGACTCGATCGAGTCGCTCGAGCAGGCGGTGCGCGACGGCCGCGTCGCCAAGCTGCCGCGCTACGGGCCGAAGACGGCCGAGAAGCTCCTTCGGGCGATCGAGCGCCTGCGCGCGGCCGGCTCGCATCGGCTCTTTCCGCAGGGCGCCACGGAGGGCGCGCGGCTGCTCGCGATGGTGCGGTCGCATCCCGACGTCCTCGCGGCCGAGCTGGCGGGCTCGCTGCGCCGGCGGCGCGAGACGGTGGGCGACGTGGACGTCGTCGCCGCCTGCCGTTCGCGCCCCGACGCGGTGGCGACGTCGTTCGCGAACGCGCCGGGCGTCCGCTCGGCGCGCGGCGCCGGTCCGGGCTCGGTCGCGATCACGTACGTGGACGGTACCTGCATCGATCTCCACTGCGTCGCGCCGGAGCAGTTCGCGGTCGCGCTCTGGCGCGCGACCGGTTCCGCCGAGCACGTACACGCCGTGGTCGCTCGTCTCGCCGAGCGTGGCGTCTCGCTCGACGGCGACCGGCTGCTCCATCGGCGCGATGGCGTCGTCCCCATCGCCGACGAAGCCTCGCTCTACGAGCACGCCGGGCTCGCCTTCGTGCCCGCCGAGCTCCGCGAGGGACGTGGCGAGATCGATGCCGCCGCGGCGGGCCGCATTCCGACGCTGCTCGAGACCGGAGACATCCGCGGCGTGCTCCACTGCCACTCCACCTGGTCCGACGGCAAGGCGACGATCGCGCAGATGGCCGACGCCGCACGCGAGCGCGGCTGGAGCTACATCGGCATCACCGACCATTCGCAGGCGGCGTTCTACGCGAGCGGCATGTCGCGCGACCGCGTGCAGGCGCAGCACGACGAGATCGACGCGCTCAACGCGTCGCGCACGGACGTGCGCGTGCTCAAGGGCATCGAGGCGGACATCCTGGCCGACGGCTCGCTCGACTACGGCGACGCGCTCCTCGATCGGTTCGACTACGTGATCGGGTCGGTGCACTCGCGCTTCTCGATGGATCGCGCCGCGATGACCGCGCGCGTGCTGCGCGCGCTCGACAGCGGCTACCTCACCATCCTCGGACACCCGACGGGACGGCTGCTGCTCGAGCGCGAGGGCTACCCGCTCGACGTCGAGGCCGTGCTCGAGAAGGCGGCGGCGGTCGGCGCCGCAGTGGAGCTCAACGCCGACCCCCACCGTCTCGATCTCGACTGGCGGCACCTCCCCGCGGCGCGCGCGCTCGGCGTGCCGATCGCGATCGGCCCCGACGCGCACTCGACGCGCGGGTTGGATCACATGACGACGGGGATCGGCATCGCCCGCAAGGGCGGGCTCGCCGCGGGCGACGTGCTGAACGCGCGGTCGGCGGACGACGTGCTGGCGTTCGCGCGCGCCCGCCGCGCCCGCGGAGGCGACTGATGGCCGCGAGCAAGCGAAAGCGGCCGCGCCCGCGGGGGCCCGCGCTGCGCGCGCATGCGGCGCTCCTGCTCGAGCGCCTGCTCGCGCGCTACCCCGACGCGCACTGCGCGCTCGACTTCCGCGACGCCTACGAGCTGCTCTGCGCCACCATCCTCAGCGCGCAGTGCACCGACAAGCGGGTGAACATGGTCACCCCCGCTCTGTTCGCGCGCTACCCGAATGCGCACGCGCTCGCCGCGGCGCGTCAGGAGGACGTCGAGGAGCTGATCAAAAGCACCGGCTTCTTCCGCAACAAGGCGAAGAGCCTCATCGGCATGGCGACCGCGCTCGTCGAGCGCCACGGCGGCGAGGTGCCCGCCGACATGGAGTCGCTCGTCGTGCTCCCGGGCGTCGGCCGCAAGACGGCGAACGTGATCCTCGGCAATGCCTTCGGCCGCAACGACGGCATCGTCGTCGACACGCACGTCACGCGGCTGAGCAATCGGCTCGCGCTGGCCAACGGCACCGACGCGGTGAAGATCGAGCGCGCGCTGCTCCCCTTGTTCCCCCAGGAGCGGTGGACGATGCTGTCGCACCTGCTGATCGAGCACGGCCGACAGGTGTGCGACGCGAAGAAGCCGCGCTGCGTCGAGTGTCTGCTGGCGGATGTGTGTCCGAGTGCGGTGAGTTGGTGAGGTGGATCGTGGGCTCGTTGGTCGGTTGCTGCGTGAGTTGAACGGCAACGGCGGTTCAACGCACCAATCAACCGACCAGCCAACCCGCTCTCCAACTCACCAACTCACCGCGGGTCTCACTCGATCCTCACCACCCCCAGCCCCACGCTGGACGTCGCCGTCAGCGGCGCCGTCGGCGTGGACTTGAGCTCCAGGATCTGCGTCCGCCCTGCCCCCGCCGGCTCGAGCCGGAGCAGAACCGCGCCGCCGCCCTTCACGTTCCGACCCGAGATCGAGGCCACGCCCCCCGTGCTCTTGCGCATGGTGAGCGGCGCCGGCGGGCGTGAGCCGACCTCCGCGTAACCCGCGAACATGTCGGGCAGGTTCCAGCTTGGCTCGAGGAACGGCGCGCGCGCGTTCGTCAGGTTGTCGGCGGCGAGCATCAGCGTGAACTCGGCGAGCAGCTCCGGGAACGGGCGGCCGCTCGCCGCCTCCACGTTCGCCGTGCCCGAGAGCGAGCCGCTCTGCACCAGCTTCCGCAGGAACGCGCCCTCGTCGCTCCCGCCGTAGGTGTCGACCAGCCAGCGCGCGAACAGCCACGCGCTGCCGTAGATGTCGCTGTCCTCCGCCCCGCTCAGGATAGACTTCGACTCGAAGTTCTGCAGGTAGTTCGAGAGGAAGCTGAAGTGGTTCGTCATCGCGATGACCCCGTCGGCGCATCCCGCCGTCGTCGGACGCGACTCGCAGTACAACGTCTCGCGATAGGTCGCATCGCCGCGCCACGTGTTCCCACGGATCGCGCGGCCGAACATCTCGCTCGCCAACTGGGCCGTCGCCTCCTCCAGCCACACGTGCTCGAACTGCGACGCGCCACGCGCCATCCGCTCCGCGTACGACGCGATGTGCTTCGCTTCGTGGATCATCGTCGCCGGCATCTGCCGCCGCCACTGCGACCGGCCGTTGAGCGTCTCCGGGTCCATCGTGGAGTCGGTGACCGTGCGCGCGTAGAAGATCTCCGCCTCGTTGCTGCCGGCGACCGAGGCGTCCTGCGATACCGGATAGAGGTCGCACGCCGAGACGAATCCGAGCACGTTCCCATTGATCGCGTTCACTCGCGGCGTGAAGAGCATCAGGATGCGATCGTTCACGTCCGTGCTCGCGTCGCGCGCCAGCGGGTTGCCGAAGTTGAGGAGGATCGGGAACGACACCTTCTCGAACTCCTCCGCCAGCGCCACGAGGTCGGCATCGATCCGGCCGGCGAGCGGGCCCGCGACGTCTTCCAGCACCACCGACCGTGCACCCACCCAGACGACCCGCGCGGTGATCGGCGTGACCCCCGCGGCGGTGCAGCTGCTGTAGTGGAACTTCATCGGCACGGTGACGCCGACCGTGAGGGGCACCGGCGGGGCGCCCGCCCGCGAGAGCGACGGCGCGAGGGCACGCCGCCGAGGCGCGCCGAGCCGGCGCAGGATCGCGAGGTCCCCGTCCAGCCGGTCGAGGTGCGCCTGCTCCGCCGGCGACGCCTCGTGGCGCGCGATGCTCCGCGCGGGCGCCGCGTCGAGCAGTGGCGCCTCGGCGCTCGGCGTCCGATCCGTTGCCGCCCCGCCGGCGCTCCCCCGGAGCTCGAACCGCACCGTGGCCGAGACCGTGGGGCTGCCGTTGAAAACGCTGACGAGATAGCTGCCGCCGGCGGGGAGCTCGTTGCAGCCGATGTCGCCCGCGGCGCCCGTGACGAAGCTCTCTCCCACCGCCAGCATGCGCGCGCGCGCCACTGCGAGTGGATGGCTCGCCGTCGCGGCGCCGCCGACCGTGGCGATCGTCAACGGCACCGGTTGCGTGCTCTGGCAGGGCAGTCCGTTCGCGGGCACCGCGATCGTGAGCTCGGTCGGCGTCGTGCTCAGGACGGCGGCGGGAACGCCGGCGATCGTCACCGCGGTGCTCGCGGCACTGAGGAACCCCGTGCCGCGGATCGTCGCCGCCGCCCCGGGTGACAGCGTCGCGGGATCGATCGCGGCGATGGTCGGCGCCACCGACCCCTCGGCGGGGGTGACCGTGATCGGGAGCGACCCCGAGACCCCCTCGCTCACCGCGGTGATCGTCGTGACCCCGGGGCTCAACGCCGACAGCCGCCCCGACGCGTCGACCGTCGCCACCAGCGGCGCGGACGAGATGTAGGTCAGACGGCGTCCGGTGAGCGCGTTGCCGTTCCGGTCGGTCACCACCACCACGAGGGTCGAGGCCTGTCCCGCCACGACCGGCACGGCGAAGGGGATGATGGTCACCGCGAACACCGGCGCCTGCGCGACCGTCACGTTGACGGAACTGGTCTTCCCGTCGACGCTGGCGCTCACCGCCGCCGTGCCCGGCCCGACCCCCGTCAGCACCCCGGCGCTCGACACCGTCGCGACGTCCGAGTTCGAGGAGGACCACGCGACCGTCTTGTCGCTCATCGCCGCGCCCCGCTGATCCCGCACCTCGGCCGAGAGCGCGAACGTCGCGCCGATCTGGAGCGCACCGATCGGCGCGGTGATGACGATCGTCGTCACCACCGGCCCGGTCGGCTCGACCGGCTGGGTGGACGGCCCGCCGTCGCCTCCGCAGGCGAGCAGTCCGAACAGCGCGGCGGTACGCCACATCGATCGCATCTGACGAGGACCCCCACGGCCCGGTGGCACGCCACACCTCGGCGCAACTATCTTTGGCGACTCACTCGTGTGGAGACGCCCGTTGAAGACAGCCACGTTCGAAACCAACCGCGGCACCATCACCGCGGAGCTGTACGACCAGGACGCCCCGAAGACCGTCGAGAACTTCGAGAAGCTGGCCAACGCCGGATTCTACGACGGCGTGAAGTTCCATCGGGTCATCCCGGACTTCGTCGTGCAGGGCGGCGATCCGTACTCGCGCGACCTTCCCGAGGGCGATCCCCGCGTCGGCTCGGGGGGCCCGGGCTACAAGATCAAGTGCGAGACCGCGGGCAACCCGCGCAAGCACGAGGTCGGGGCGCTCTCCATGGCCCACGCCGGCAAGGACACCGGCGGCAGCCAGTTCTTCATGGTGCTCTCCGAGCAGAACACCCGCCACCTCAACGGAGTTCACACCGTGTTCGGCAAGATCACCGGCGGCCTGGATGTCATGAAGCAGATCCGCAAGAACGACGTCATGACCACGGTGCGCGTCGCATGAGCGCCCCGCAACCCGGCGACAAGTCGGCCGGCTTCGCCGGCCTGATCCTCGGCGCCATCGCGCTGTTCGTGATCATGTTCGGCATCGTGCGCTGGACCAATACCCGGTTCGAGGGCCACGGCGCGGCGGCGGCCCCGGCGGCCGCCGGGGCGCCCGCGGCCGCGCACTAGGAGCGGGGCCGCCGGCGAGCGGCCTCGATGGTTCACCGGCCATCGAGGTGCCGCAGGTAGCGCTGCGGGTCCACGAGGAAGTCCCGGACCATTCGGACGCTCTCCAGCTCCTCGTACTGCACCCGCTCCACCGGCGCGTGGTCGAACGACACGATCGTCGCCCCCGGATACGCCATGAGGATCGGTGAGTGGGTGGCGATGATGAATTGGGCGTCCTGCGCCACCATGCCGGCCATCATCGCGATGAGGCCGAGCTGGCTCTGCGGACTCAGCGGCGCCTCTGGCTCGTCCAGGAGGTAGAGCCCGCCCGGCACGAAGCGCGACTGGAAGAGCCGCAGGAAGCTCTGCCCGTGCGAGTTCGCGTCGAGGTCCACGCCGTAGCGCGATTCCAGCGCGCCCAGTGAGGCCCGGACCGGGCCCGCCGCGAGTCCCTTGGCGTACTCGGAGCGGTCGGCATACTCGGTTTCGATCTCACCGAGGCGCTCCAGGAGCCCGGCGCGCATGACGGCGAGCCGCTTCGTGAACCCGAAGAAGTCTTCGGCGCGCAGGAAGAATCCCCGTCGCGTGCGGCGATTCCAGACGAGGCGGAGCGCGTCGGCCAGGAGCCGCTGGGCGGCGAGCGTGCCGTCCCCGTCCAGGTCCTCGCTCCCGACCGCCGGCAGATCGGCCGCGGCCGCGATCGCCTCGATCAGGGTGGACTTGCCCGACCCGTTCTCGCCCACGAAGAAGGTGACGGGCGCGGTCAGGTCCAGCGCCCGGAGCGTGCGGATCGCGGGCACGGTGAACGGGAAGCGCTCCTCGTCCCCTCCCGCCCGGCGCTGGACCGAGCGCAGGAAGGGCCCCGTTCCAAGCGGCCCGCGATCGGATCGTGTATTGCCAGTTGACGCGGCTCGCTTCGGCACGTGTAATCCTGTTGAGATCTGCTCGCTCGCCGCAATCCATGCGGCGGGTGCCTTCACCCGCGACCGCGCCATGCTCCCGACCCGAGAGGATACCCTCGCGCTCGTCCACGAATACACCGCCAGCGACTCGCTTCGAAAGCACATGCTCGCCGTGGAGTCGGCGATGCGTGCCTATGCCACGCGGTTCGATGAGGATCCGGAGCGGTGGGGCCTCACGGGACTCGTGCACGACTTCGACTACGAGCGCTTTCCCAACGAGGCGCACTCGCCCATCGATGGGCACCCCGCGGAGGGCGTGCGCATCCTCCGGGCGCGCGGCTGGCCGGAGGACATCCTCGAAGCCATCCTCGGCCACGGGACCTATACCGGCGTGCCGCGCGTGAGCCGGCTCGCCAAGACGCTGTACGCGGTGGACGAGCTCACGGGGCTCATCACCGCGACGGCCCTCGTGCGACCATCGCGCAGCGTGCACGAGGTCGACGCGCGCTCCGTCCGAAAGAAGATGAAGGACAAGGCGTTCGCCCGGGGCGTCAATCGCGACGAGGTCGTGGCCGGCGCGGCCGACCTCGGGGTGGACCTCGATGAGCACATCGACTTCGTCATCGGTGCCATGCGCGGCTCGGCGGAATCGCTGGGCCTCGCCGGAGCGCCGGCCATCGGCTGATCGGTCAACAGTCCGATCCAGCCCCCCGTAGAACCAATGACGTCACTCAGCCAGGGCCATGCTCGCGACCAGGACGCCGGAGACTCCGTCAATGCACGCACCGATTGACGGGGCGTCGACGGAGCGCGCCATCGTGATCGCGGCACAGCGTGGGTCGGACGACGCGTTCTCGGCGCTCGTTCGGCTGCACCAGCGCCGGGCGTACAGTGTGGTTCGCGCGATCGTGCTCTCGCACGAGGACGCGGAAGACGCGGTGCAGGAAGGGTTCCTTCATGCCTACCGCGCGCTCGACCGGTTTCGTCCCGATCAGCCATTCGGGGCGTGGTTGTACCGGATCATGGCGAACGCCGCGCTGGATCTCGTGCGCCGGCGGAAGGTGCGAGATGCGGACGAGCTGCCGGACAACATCGCGATCCCTTTTCGCGATCCGGCCGAGTCGGGCGAGCTGCGCGAGCGGCTCCAGGAAGCGCTGCTGCGCCTCACCCACCGGCAGCGGGCCGTGATCGTCCTGCACGACGTGGAAGGATTCACCCATGGTGAGATCGGGCGCTCACTCGGGATCCCCGAAGGCACGGCCCGTTCCGATCTTCACCACGCTCGCGCGACCCTTCGCCGGCTTCTGCAGAATATCAGGAGTACTTCATGACCGATCATCGTTGGACACCGAGCGACACCGAGCTCACCGACGCGCTGCGCTCGCACTATGCC
>DASTSX010000166.1:0-12414 GCA_035760455.1 Gemmatimonadaceae bacterium
GGGGCGCCCGCTGGAGAACGACCGCGGGCGGATGCGCGATCTGTCGGACGCCGACGTGACGCGGCTGCTCGACGCGCTCGCCTCCGACGACGCGTGCGTTCGCGAGATGAGCGTGCGGCTCGTCGGGCATCAGGAGGACACGCGTGTCGCCGCGCCGCTCATCTCGAAGCTCGCATCGGGCGACGCGTCGCTGCGCGCCGTGGCCGCGTTCGGCCTCGGGCTGGCCGAGCCGCCGCAGGCCGTGGATGCGCTGATCCGCGCGCTACGGGACGCGACGGTGGAGGTGCGCGCGAACGCCGCGTGGGCGCTCGGTCGGATCGAGAACGGGCGGGCGCTGACGCCGCTGACCGGCATGTTCCGCGACGACTCACCCCTCGTGCGCGAGGCGGCGGTCGCCGCGGTGGGACGCCTCGAGTCCACGGCCGCAGTGGCCGCGCTGCTCCGCGTGCTGCGGGAGGATCAGGTCGCGTCGGTGCGCCGCGTGGCGGCGTGGGCGCTCGGGCACCTGGAATCGCAGGAGTCCGCGCAGGCGCTGGCGACGGTGCTCGCGCGCGACAGCGACGCGCGCGTGCGCGAGATGACCGCATGGGCACTCGGCGAGATCGAGCAGCGAGCGGGAACGGCGGCGTTGCAGCGTGCGCTGCGTGAGGACGCCGACGACGCGGTGCGCGAGACGGCGGCGTGGGCCCTGGCGCAGATCGAGGACCCGGCGTCGCTCGAGGCGCTGAACGCGGCGCTGGGCGATCGGAGCAGCCGCGTGCGCGGCACGGCGGCGTGGGCGATCGGCCAGTTCGGGGACGCTCGGCGCGGGAGCGCACCCGCCGGGCTGGCGCGGCTGCTGCGCGACGAGAGCGAGGACGTGCGCAAGAAGGCGGCGTGGGCGCTCGGCAACGTCGGCGACGCCTCGGCCGTCCCCGCGATCCGCGACGCGATGCGAATCGAGCAGAGCTCCGAGGTGCGCCGCGCGCTGGTGCGTGCGCTCACGAAGTCGGGCGGCCGCTCGGAGGCGGTGTTCACGGAGCTGCTGTCGTCGAGCGATCCGAAGGTGCGCGAGGCGGCGGTGCGCGGGCTGGCCGGGCAGAACGCGTTCAACCCGTGGCCGTGGCCGTGGCCGCGTCCCCGGCCCTTCCCGTGAGCGCGCCGATGCTGGCGCAGGTGCTCCTGCTCGCGTGCGGGCTCGCCACGTGCGAGCCCGCCGCGGCGGCGACGCCGAGCGTCACGCCGTGTCCGCGCTGCGCGGAGTCGCGTGCGATGGACTCGATGCACGCGGTGACGCTGCGCCGCGCGCGGAGCGCCACGCGCGATGGCGCGTGGAACGAGGCGGCCGAGCTGTGGCGCGACGCGCTGCTGATCGACGACCGGTCGGCCGCGCACTGGCTGGCGCTCGGTGACGTGCTGCTGCAGGCGGAGCGGCCCCGCGAGGCGGTCGCGGCGTACCTGCGCGCGGTGCAGGTGGACGCGCGCGTCACCGACCGCGGAACGCGTGGGGTGGCACGGTCGTACGCGCGGATGGGCGACGACCGGCAGGCAGTCCGCTGGCTGGAGCAGGCGTTGCGACTTGGCGCGCGCGCCGACGATCTGTGGCGCGACGAGAGCCTCAGGCACTATCGCGACGATCCGCGGCTGCGCGGCATGGCGCGGCGGCAGGTGGAGCAGCGCGGGCGGGCGCCCGGCGTTCCGCTCGGCGCCACTTGAGAGGCGAGGGCTCGAATCGAGGAAGAACGCCACGCGCTTCTGGCGCGGCGCAGCCAGTCGAGTGGGCGTGATGGCGGGAGGCTAGCTTTGCAGCGTACGTTCACGCCTCCCGCCCTCGGAACGCTCCCGCCATGCATCGACGACTCCATCGTGCCGCCACGGTTGCCGTCGTGGCGCTCACCGTTCTGTCCAGCCACGCATCCGCGCAGCCCGCGGCCGCCTATCGGCCCGCGGCCGATCGTCTGATCGACGCGGCGACGCGCGACAGCGCCGCGTGGCTGAAGATCGCCGAGCTCACCGACACCTTCGGGCCGCGGGTGAGCGGGTCGGCGGCCCTCGAGCGGGCGATCGACTGGACGCTCGAGCGCATGCGCGCCGACGGGCTGGAGAACGTGCGCGGCGAGCGCGCAATGGTGCGCAACTGGGTGCGCGGCGCCGAGTCGGCGGAGCTGATCACGCCGCGGCGGAAGTCGCTGGCGATGCTCGGTCTCGGTGGCAGCGTCGGGACCAGGCCCGGCGGGATCACCGCGCCGGTGCTCGTGGTGTCGAGCTTCGACGAGCTCACGGCGCGCGCCGCGGAGGCGAAGGGGAAGATCGTGCTGTTCGACGTGCCGTTCACCGACTACGAGGCGACGAGGGTCTACCGAACGGGCGGGGCGAGCGCGGCGGCGAAGGTCGGCGCCGTGGCGATGCTCCTCCGCTCGGTCGCGTCCTTCTCGATGAACACGCCGCACACGGGGGGCATGCGCTACGACAGCACGGTGGCGCGCATCCCCGCGGCGGCGATCACGGTGGAGGACGCGATGCTGCTGCACCGCATGCAGCTGCGCGGACAGCCGCTCACCGTCAAGCTCGTGATGGGCGCGCGCGAGCTCCCGCGGGCGGCGTCGCGCAACGTCGTGGCCGAGCTGCGGGGCCGCGAGAAGCCCGACGAGATCGTGGTCATCGGCGGGCACATCGACTCGTGGGACGTGGGCCAGGGCGCGATGGACGACGCCGGGGGCGTGGTGGCGGCGTGGGAGGCGGTGCGCCTCATGAAGGCGCTCGGCCTGCGCCCGCGGCGCACGGTGCGCGTGGTCGGGTGGACGAACGAGGAGGGCGGCGTGGACGGCGGCAAGGCGTACGCCGCGGCACACGCCGGCGAGGTGGCGAAGCACGTCTTCGCGCTCGAGTCGGACAACGGCGTGTTCCGGCCGTACGGCATCCAGGTGGTGGGCACCGACTCCGCGATGGCGATGCTACGGCGCATCGCCCCGCTGCTCGCCCGCATCGGCGCCGACTCGGTGACGCGGGGCGGTGGTGAAGCGGACATCGAGCCGCTGCTCACCGCCGGCGTGCCGGGCGCGGGCCTGCACGTGGAGACGTCCCGCTACTTCTGGTACCACCATACGAATGCCGACACCCCGGACAAGCTCGACCCCCGCGACGTGGCGCGCTGCGTGGCGGTGTTCGCGGTCTATGCGTATGTGTTGGCGGAGATGCCCGAACTGCTGCCCAGAACCAGGTGAGTTGGTGAGTTGGATAGTGGGCTCGTTGGTCGGTTTCCGAGTGAGTCGAACGGCCGTTCGCGGTTCAACGCACCAATCAACCGACCAACCAACTCGCTGTCGAACTCACCAACTCACGGTTCAGTAGACGACCTTCACGTCCGGCGCTCCCGCCATCGGAGCGGTATTCGCCTCGCTGGCACGGATGTCGAACACGCCGTTGGTGAAGTCGAGGTGCATGCGCGTGGCCAGTGCCACGTCGCTGCCGATGACGCCGTCGAAGTCGACGAACGTCCACCGCTGTGGCGGCATGACGGGTACGTTGCGCAGCGCGATCGCGTAGTTGCCGTCGCTGAGCGGCACGTTGCGCGCGACCCAGGACGATCGCTTGGGCGACGACGACGCGCGGGTGTTGCCGCCCAGGCCGACGATCGAGTTGCGCCGTGCGGCGACCGGCGTGCGCGGCAGCTTCCGGAGCAGCGTCGTCGTGACGTAGGTGACTTCGGCGCCGGTGTCGAGGCCGAACAGCACGGGGCGCCCGTCGCGCGTCACGAGGCGCACGACGGGGTAGCCGACCCAGAACAGGTTGCGCGTGGCGACGTTGCGCTTGCGCGGCCGGCTCAGGGTGATCGTTCCGGCGCGCGCGTCGATCACCACGTCCAGATGGCGGAGCACGTCGGTGCCGATCATCCCGTCGATCGGGACCGTGCGCTTGACGCCGTTGATCGTCCGCTCGTCGAAGCGCAGCGCCTCCGGGCTCACGAGCGCGGCGCCGAGGCCGCGCACGACGACCGGTCCCATCGACATCGAATCCAGGTAGATCGCGCGGGCCTCGATGTGCCCGCCGACGACGCCCAGCGCGAGGGTGTCGTTCGCGGCGAGCTTCGCGCCAGCGGCGACGGCGACGTCCGTCGAGAGCAAGGTCATGCTCGCGCCGGTGTCGAGCCAGAAGTCGTGCGGCTTGCCGTTGATGCGGATCGTGACGACGGGGGTGCCGAGGAAGCTGCGCCGCATCGGCAACACGGTCGTGCCCCCGGGGATCTCGAACACGGGCGGCGGCACGATGCTGAGCGCACGCGCCCACCGCTCCACGCCCGCCGCCAGGGCGAGCGAGCCCGGCATGGTGTCGCTGCCGCCTGCCCGCTCGCGCAGCCGCGCCATCGCCGCCCAGTCGGAGTTGTAGGAGAGCGCCATCGTGAGCCCGACGCGCGCGCGCGACCGCACCAGCGAATCGCTCGCCGAACCGTGCAGGATGTCGAACGCGACCGCTGCCGCGTCGGGCTCGCCCTCCATCAGGGTGCGGAGCGCGGCGGCAAAGGTTCGCTCCTCCATCGACGTCGCGGCGCGCTCGGCGCTGGGCGTATCGAGCAGGGCGACGTCGCTCCAGAAGTCACGACCCTCGGACGGCTGCGAGCGGAGCGACCACCGCGCGCGCTGCAGCCCGATGGACAACGTGGCGTCCACGGTGTCGGTGGGCACCGTGCCCGCGGCGCGCCCCTCGACGATCGCCGCGGCGCTCACCATCGGCAGCCCGCTGCCGAGCTCCTTCGGCGGCCGATGGCACGCCAGAGCGCCGAGGACAACGCAGCCGAGTGGGAGCAGCGAGGGACGCATCGAGCGGCCGGGTCGGGAGAGAGACCTGCGAAAGCGGTGCTGCCGGCGCCGTGCGCTCAGGCGCCGAAATCGACTCAGGGGATATGGCTCGCGTCTCGTGCGAGCGCCATGCGAACGAGGAGCGTGCGCCCGGGGGCAGGCTCGAAGTACTTGCCCGCCGTGGCGTTGACGCTCACCGATCCTACGCTGCGCACGTCGGCGAGGTTCTGCAATGCGACGAGCGGCGATAGTCGTACCCCACTCACCCGCACCGTGTTCGACACCGCGAGTCCGAGAATCGTCCGGCCGCCGGCCCGCGTGCTGTTCGCGTCGTCCACGTCGACGGCGGTGGCGACGTCTGCCGTACCCGACAACGTGAACGACCCCGCGTGCACCGCCGCCGTTGCCGCGAGCGCATGCTCGGGCACGCCTGGAATCCGGTTGCCGGCAAAGGACGTGGTGCCGACGACGTAGCTCACGTACCGGAACCGGGAATAGCTGTATGCCGCGCGCAGCGAGAGCGGGCCGAGGCCGGTCTCCGCCCCCGCCTCCGCGCCCATGCGCCGCGTGCGGCCGGCGTTGCGGAAGTAACGCCGCCCCGCGCCGCCGGGAATGTCGAACGGGACGAGCTCGTCGCGCGCGCCGGTCTGGAACGCCGCGATCTCCCAGCGCAGCGCGCTGCCCGCGAGCACTCCCTTCGCGCCAAGCTCGAGCGAGAGCGCACGCTGCGGGTCGAGCTCGGGGTTGATCCCCGCCGAGCCGTCGGGCTTGTTCCCGAGCTCGGTCGTGGTCGGCGTCTCGAAGCTCGACGAGACCGACGCGTAGACCGACGACAGCGGCGTGGCCCGCCACACGAGCCCGAACGCCGGGCTCACCGCGTGGAGCGTGCGCTCGCCGGAGTCGTCCGGGTTCGTCGCGGTGACGAGGCGGTCGCGCACGCGGAATCGCACCGCGTCGGCGCGCACCCCGGCCGACGCGAGGAGCGACGGCAGGATCGCGATCTCGCCGCGCACGAACGGCCCCGCGCTCGACACGAGCTCGCGCTGATCCCGGCGCACGCGGCCGCGCTGCGCTCGCGCCGTCGGACACGCGGCCGAGGCCGTGGTGACGTCGATGCACGACTCGTACTCGTGCCGGTCGTCGTTCTGCCACTGCAGATCGCCGCCGGTGGCCAGCCGCACGGCGCGCGAGCCGAGCGTGCCCTCGCCGCTGAGTCGCGCCGAGGCCCCGCCGCTCGAGCGGCCGAGGGTCACGACGGCGAAGGTCAGCGGATTCTCGAGCGTGCGCACGCTGCCGTACACCGAGGCGTCGAGCGCGAGACGCTCGCCGAGCGGCTGCGCGACGCTGAGCGCGAGATCGCCCTGCCGCACGATCTTGCCGGCGCGCTTGCGAACGGAGAGCGGGTCGGCCATGCGCGGGGCGCTGTCCATCTGCGCCCGCGTCAGCGCACCGGGGCTCTCCGCGAGATCGACGTCGGAGAGCCGCGCGGCGAGCGTGAGCCCGGGGATGCGGCTGCCCCGCTCGTGCTCGCGCGCGAGGCGGAGCGCGGCGCGCGTCGTCCGCTGGTCGGAGTACTCGCGGTAGCCGCGACCTGTCACGCGCGTGATCGACGACGTGTAGCCGAGCGGGCCGACGGTGCCCCCCGCGCCGACGGCGCCGACGGTCGGCACGCGGTCGCCGCCGACGACACGCGCATACGGCGCGATGCCGACGAGCGCGGGGGGCGTGCTGCGCACGTCGATCACGCCGCCGGCGGCGTTGCCGTAGAGCGACGACGCGCTGCCGCGCACGACCTCCACCCGCTCGGCGCCCTCGACGTCCACGACGTCCACCGGCGTCTGCCCGTCGGGGAGCGTCAGGGGCACACCGTCCTGAAGCACCCGCACCCCGCGCACGCCGAACGCCGAGCGCGCGCCGAAGCCGCGGATGCTGATGCGCGGATCCTGCGCCGGGTTCTGCCGGTTCGCGAGCGCGACGCCAGGGACGGCGAACAGCAGCTCGTCGGCGCCGAGCCGGCGCAGCGCGGCGAGCGAGTCGGGGCGGGTGAGCGTGACGGCGTAGGGCAGCTCGACCGGTGCGCGCGGGCCCTCGCGCGTCGCGGTGACGCGCACCGCCGGCAGCGCGGCGGCGGGCGGCGTGGTGCGCGACGTGTCGCGCGAGGGCTCCTGCGCGGCGAGCGGTGCCGCCGAGACGAGCGTGGCGGCGAGCGCGACGAGCCGCGCGCCACCACGCGAATGGATCGAACGCATGACCTGAAGTTACGCGCGGGGCCGCCCGAAGCGCTGTCGCTCGATTCGACGGCGCGACGACGGCCCCGCGCGGCAAGTCAGGCGCGTGCGGGCTCGGGTCGGCGGAGCGACAGGCCCAGGCTCACCAGCGCGAGCGCAAGCGCGGCGAGTGAGAGGTAGAGCGGCATCGAGGAGCCGCCGCCGTTCGAGCTCGCGCTCGCGCGCGCCGCCGAATCTGCCGCCGCGCCCGTGGCAGGGCGCGGGCTCAGCGTCGTCACCGATGCCGGCGTCTTCGAGCCCTCGGGCCCCGTCCACTCCACGATCTGGTTGCCTTCGTACGTCTGGAAGGCGGGCCACACGACGCGCGCCCCCTCCTTCGGGTTCACGGCCACGAAGGGGAACTCGACGAAGCGCTTCGGCGGGAGGTTTCCGGTCCACACCGCGCCGGTGATCTTGCCGGCCGAGTCGGCGACCACCTCGAGCTTCCATCCGGGCACGTCGAGGAACGAGGAGATGCGCACCTCCGCGGGGAACCGGATCTCGACGCGCGTCGTGGCGACGTCCTTCTCGTTGGGGACGCGGACGACGTAGCGCTCGTAGGCGCCGTGCGAGGCGGCGCGCGGCCACACGGTGACGTGCGCGTGCGCCGCGACCGGCAGGAGCGCGCCGACAGTGCCGACGAGCGACGCCGCGACGAGCGCGCGGCGCAGCGCGGCCCGGCGACGCGAGGGGGCGGAGAAGACTGGGGTCGACATGGGGGGAGGGGAGGCGGGGATCAGTGCTGCGGAGGCGGAACGTAGGCGAGCAGTCCACCGACGAGGATGACGAGGGAGAGCACGAGCACTTCGATGCGCAGCGTCCGCGAGAAACCATCGGCGACGCCGGCTTCGGCGAGCCGCGGCAGGACGCGGAACTTGTGATGCGCTCCGAACAGGGCGAGCACGCCGAGCCCGACGACCTTCAGGATCACGACGGCGCCGTACGCGGAGCGAACGACCTCGCCCCATTCGCCGATGAAGAACTTGGTCTGCACGACCCCCGTGATCGAGACGACGATCACGCCGGCGAGCGCGAGCGACGAGACCCGCGCCGCCTCCGCGGCGACGACGGCGGCGCTCGATCGCTCGAGGGTCAGCAGCCAGAGCAGCCCGCCGAACCACACCGCGACGGCGAGGAGGTGGAGTGCGCGCGCCGGCACGGTCCAGACGGGGTGGATCGCCGCGGAATGCCCCGTCGCCGAGCTCACGAGCATCGCGACCACGGCGAGGACGAGGGCGATGCGCTCGCGGCGCGCGAGGACGAGCGCCCAGCAGGCGAGCACGGCGAACACCGTGCGCGCGACCTCGACCTGCCCGACGCGGCTGACCAGCATCGCGACCATCTGATCCCCGCCGAGCGACCGGTCGGGTGAGACGGCGAGCGCCCAGACGACGAGATGCGCCGCGAACAGCAGCGCCGTGCCGATCGAGAGGCGCGCCGCCAGCCGCTCGGCGCGCGGCTGACGCGCGCGGTCGCGCCGCGTCTCGAGCAGCCAGAGGAGTCCGACGAGCGCGGTGAGCAGGCCGACGGCGAGCCCACGCAGCGCCGCGGGGAGCTTGGGGACCTGCTCCATCGCGGTCTCCTCGTGCTCGGCGACGACCACCGGCCGGGGGCCTGTCGCGAGGGAGTCGTGCTCGGGACCGACCGCCGCCGCCGGCGGCGCGAGCGCGGCACTACCGCTTCCGGCCTCCCCGACCGTGAACGTGAAGTCCCCGTCGATCGGATGGCCGTCCTCTGAGACGATGCGCCACTCGACGCGCCAGATGCCCGCCGCGAGCGGAGCCGGCACCGGCGCGAGGAGGGCCGACACGTTGCGCGGGTCGCCCGTGGTCTTGAGCTGCACGACGCGGCCGCCCGGTCCGACGAGCCGGATCGCGCCGAGCGACGGCTCGACCTCCTCGCTGAACACGAGGTAGATCCGCGCCGGCGACGACGCGACCGTGCTGCCCTTGGCCGGCTCCGACGAGAGGAGCGTGGCGTGGAAGCGAGGCGCGGCCGGCGTCGCGTGCGCGGCGGTGGCGTGCGTCGACGCGAGCGCCCCGACCACTGCTCCGAGGAGCAGGGTGCGGCGCCGCGCCGGGCGCCAGAACGATCGATGGATCAACTGCGGCTCACCGGTAGTCGTACTTCAGCGACGCAAGGAAGGTGCGCTGCGGGAAGGGATGGAACAGGAAGTACTTCCGGTCGAGCAGATTGTCCACGCCGAGGGACGTGCTCCAGCTGCCGTTCACGCGATAGTTCAGCTTCGTATCCATCACGAACCAGTCCGAGAAGCCCTGGTACGTGTTGTAGCGAACGTCGACGTTGTCGAGCGTGGTGTAGAGCTTCGAGCTGTAGCGTGCGGCGAGGGTGTAGGTGAGACGCTCGTTGGGGCGGTACATCGCGGTCGCCGTGCTGCGGAACTTCGGGATGTTGGGCAGCTGCTTCCCGATCGCCGCGCCGGGCGCGGCGGTGGCGCTCGCGCGCCCCGTCATGGCGAGGGTCTTCGGGTCCACGACCGTCACGTTGCCGGAGAAGGCGAGCCCCTGGATCAGGACGTCGTTGGTGCCGAACGCGAGCTCGGCGCCACGCGCCCGCACGTGATCGATGTTGGAGAGGAACTGGTAGAGCTGCGTCGAGCCCGGCGCGAGCGTGTTGAACTGGGCGATGATCGCATCGCGCACGTCGTCCTGGAACAGGGAGAGCTGCAGGCTCGCACGCTCGAACTTGCGCTCGACCCGAAGCTCGGCCGACGTCACGTTGTCCGGCTCGAGGTCGGGATTGGGCGAGGTGAAGGTCGGCCCGGTGGCGACGAGCTGGTACAGCTCGGCGGGCGTGGCGAAGCGGTACGCCTTGCCCAGCGCCGCGGTGTAGGTCCACCGCTCGGACGCGTTCCAGGTGAGCAGCCCTTTGGGCGAGAACTTCTGCCGCTCGACGGTGGGCTGCGCGACGCGGGTGTTGCCGCTGGCGTTCAGTCCCTCGTAGCCGCGCCAATCCTCGTACCGTCCGCCGACGGTGAGCTTGAGGTCGGGGGTGATGTACCAGACGTCCTGCACCCAGGCCGCCTTCGTCTCGGTCTGGCCGTCACCCTGGGTGAACACGCCGGTCCGGCTGCTCCCGTCGCGCCAGTTGGAGGTGTTGAAGGTCGTGCTCTTGAGCGCGTAGTGCTCCCAGTGCAGCCCCGAGCTCACGATGTGCCGCGAGATCTGCCCGCCCGGCTTCCACGTGCCCTTCAGGTCGAGCGTCGCCCAGCCCGTACCGTCGTTCACCGTGGCGCGGCCGTTCTGGCCGAAGTCGGTGCCGTTCGCCGAGGCGCTGGCCGGCATGCGCTGCTGATCGAAGTCGAAGCGATAGGTCGAGCCGACGACCTCGAGGTCCCAGGTCTTCCGGCGATCGGTGCGGAGCGTGAACGCCTGCGCCGTGTGCCGCTGGTCGATGTCGTAGAACCCGGTGGCGAAGCCGGCCTGACCGGCGAACGTGGGCTGGCCGGAGGCGTTGATGTACGGCTGCACGCCGCTGTTCCCGTCGTTGCGCCAGAGGCCGAGCGTGTACGACGCACGCAGAGTCCGCGTGATGTCGTACGCCGCCTTGATCTTGCCGTTCGTCATGTGCGTGTTCAGCAGGCCGCTCGCGCCGAGCACGTTCGCGGCCGCATCGAGCTTGTTCTTCTCGGGGTACGCACCGGTCGTCCCGGACGGGATCGACGCGCTCGTGATGTAGGTCAGCGGCTGGCTGTTGCTCTTCTGGTAGTTGCCGCTCGCCCAGATCGCGAGCTTGCCGAACCGGTCGCCGACGCTGGCGCCGGTCTGCGACGTCATGAAGTTCCGCTTCGTCCCATAGAGGTCGAAGTTCTGGAGCGCCTGCGTCTGCTGGATCTGCGCCTCGAACTTCCGCGGCAGCCGCGTGGTGATCTCCATGACGGCGCCCATCGAGTTGCCGGCGTACGCGGCGGAGAAGGGCCCCATCATCATGTCGATGCGCTCGACCTCGGGTGGGGCGACGAGTCCCCAGCGTGGTCCGCCGACGGTGTTGTTGTTGGCGACGAGCGCGGTGAGCGGCACGCCGTCGGCGAAGATGAGGCTGCGCGCGCTCGAGCTGGTGCCCCAGACGCGCGTCGCGAGCGTGGCCTGCGTGTCGCCGTTGTTCCGCTTCCGCAGAAACACGCTCGGCAGGTACTTCACCGCGTCCTGGGCGTCCACGAGGTTGACCGTCTCCTCGGCGCGCCGCTGGGTGATGCTGACGGTGACCGGGAGGGTGAGCTGCTGAATCGGCTTCACGGCGGACCGGTCCTCGACCTCCGCGGTGACGTTGACGGCGCGGAGCGTCTGAACGGTGTCCTTCTTGAGTCGGGTATCCTGAGCCTGGACATCGCGCGCGAACAGCGCGACGACCCCAGCGGAGAGGACGAGATAGCGCATGGGAGATCGGAGGGGATCCGGAGGATTGACCGTGCCGAGGGGCGGGTACCGTGGTGGTACCAGCCTCACGATGCTCGCCGGCCAGCGACGGTGCTGGTCGGCGTACGGTCCGGGGATGTCTGAAACTTGTGCCCCGTGGGGACCCGCGCGTGGCGGGACGGGGCGAGCGCGCTAGCTCAGCGCCGGGGTGCGCGCGGGCGGGCCATTCGCGAAGGGGAGGAGCCGGTCGGGCTCGCGCGAGGGCGTGTAGTCCGGCGCGGTGTCGACCGGATGGCGCGGCTGCGCGTCGACGATGGCGACACGCAGCGTGGACACCGCCGGCGGAACGGCCAACGGAGCCGCCAGCGTACAGTCGCCGAGGCAGGTGCAGCTACACCCGTTCTCGCCCTCGTCGCTGGATTGGTCGCCGGCGTCGTGAGACATCCCCGGCATCGCGTCGCCGGTCCGACCGGCGGGAGCGCCGGCATCCACGGTGCGCGAGCGCATGGTGCCCAGGCCGTGCGTCTCGCACGCCATGTCCTGAAAGCCGCCGAGCAGCACCGCGCTGAGAAGCGCGATGAAGAGCAGGGCGGCTCGCGGGTATGCGGGACGTCGGTCGGGGTGTCGCACGCCGGCCCCCTATGCGTGTCCGAGGCCACACCGTCGCGCGCGGGGTCGCGCGACGCCACTGCACGCGCTGCACGCGCGCAACACATCGGCCCGCGCCGCGCCGATACGTGCATTTCATTGCGGCGAGACGAGTTAGCCGGGACCTGTCACGATGCCTCGGCCTGCCGACGCATTTTGCCGCGCGCATTGTCGAGACCACACGATGCGATGCGCGGTCACGTCGAGGCGTCGCACCTGTCGCATTGCGCCGACACCTCTGTAGATGCCGACGCACAACGCGATCACTGCGGGTGGACGTGTCCCCCGGCGGGAGCGGGCTGGCTTCGGGGCGTGGATCTCGGCTTCGCCGCCGCCGGCGCGTTCTGC
>DASTSX010000167.1:0-7910 GCA_035760455.1 Gemmatimonadaceae bacterium
GCCGCGCGAGCGCACGGACCACGGGCACGGCACGACGCGCTTCCTCGTCGGCCGTGACGCCCTCGGCCCGCGGTCGCGTCGATTCGCCGCCGACGTCCAGCAGGTCGGCCCCCTCCGCGAGCATCGCTTCGGCGCGCGCGACGGCCGCGTCGACGGTCCGCAGCGCGCCGCCGTCGCTGAAGCTGTCCGGCGTCACGTTGACGATGCCCATCACGAGCGGCCGTTCGATCGACAGCAGTCGGCCGCGCACGCGCCACGTGGAGGTCATGGCGGGAAGATAATGAGACGGTGAGTTGGTGAGTTGGTGAGTTGGATCGTGGGATCGTGAGTCGGTGCTTGCGTGTGTTGACCTGCCATCGCCACGAACCAGCCTAGAGACCCCTCACCGGGGCTTCCAGGCTGGTTCGTGGCCCTCCGCGGTTCAACGCACCAATCAACCGACCAACGAGCTCACCATCCAACTCACCAACTCACCGCCGTTCGGACCGACTCACGCGCTGGTCAAGCTGGCGAGGGCTCCGGCCCGCCGAGCAGCGGCGGGTTCCGTCGCGGCTCGTGCACCGGGTTCGGGATCACCGGCGGCGCAGGCGGCGTCAACGACGACCCGCCGCGCGACAGCGGCGGCAGCTTCTCGCCGCGCGCCATGATCTTGATGTCCTCGGCCGACAGCGTCTCGCGCTCGAGCAGCGCCTGCGCCATCGTGTGGAGCAGCTCGAGGTTCTCGGAGAGCACGGTCTTCGCCTTCTCGTACGCATTGGTGATCACGCGCTTCACCTCGGCGTCCACGAGCTGCGCCGTCTGCTCCGACACCTCGCGGCGATGCTGGATCTCCCGACCGAGGAAGAGCTCCTGCTCGTTGTCCCCGACGAGGATCGGTCCGATCGCGTCGGACAGCCCCCACTGCGTGACGTAGCGCCGCGCGATGCTGGTCGCCTTCTGGATGTCGCTCGATGCGCCCGTCGTCACGCGGTCGTAGCCGAACACCAGCTCCTCCGCCGTGCGGCCACCGTACGTCATCACCAGCATCGCCTCGAGCTGCAGGCGGGTGATCGACACGCGGTCGTCCTCGGGGAGCGTGAACGCCAGTCCGAGCGCGCGTCCGCGCGGCACGATCGTGACCTTATGCAGCGGATCGTTCCCCGCGACCTTCATCGCGCACAGCGCGTGGCCGGCCTCGTGATAGGCCGTGAGACGCCGCTCCTCCTCCTTCATCACCATGGACTTCCGCTCGGCGCCGAGCATGACTTTGTCCTTGGCGTCCTCGAGGTCCATCATGTACAGCTTGTCGTGCTCGCGCCGCACGGCGAGCAGCGCGGCCTCGTTCACGAGGTTGGCGAGGTCGGCGCCCGCCATCCCGGGGGTGCCGCGCGCCAGCGTGGTGATGTTCACGTCCTCGCCCACCGGCTTGTTGCGCAGGTGGACCTTGAGGATCCCCTCGCGGCCGCGCAGGTCGGGCGCGTCGACGACGATCTGCCGGTCGAAGCGGCCGGGCCGCAGCAGCGCGGGATCGAGCACGTCCGGACGGTTCGTCGCGGCGATCAGGATCACGCCCTCGTTGCTCTCGAAGCCGTCCATCTCCACGAGCAGCTGATTGAGCGTCTGCTCGCGCTCGTCGTGCCCGCCGCCAAGACCGGCGCCGCGATGCCGCCCGACGGCATCGATCTCGTCGATGAAGATGATGCACGGCGCGTGTGCCTTGCCCTGCTCGAACAGGTCGCGCACGCGGCTCGCCCCGACGCCGACGAACATCTCGACGAAGTCCGAGCCCGACATCGAGAAGAACGGACGACCCGCCTCACCGGCCACGGCGCGCGCGAGCAGCGTTTTGCCCGTGCCCGGCGGGCCGACCAGCAGGCAGCCCTTCGGCAGACGGCCGCCGAGCTTCGTGAACTTCTGTGGATCCTTCAGGAACTCGATGATCTCCTGCAGCTCCTGCTTCGCCTCGTCCGCGCCCGCCACGTCGGCGAACGTCACCTTCGGCGTGTCCCCGGTCAGCAGCTTCGCCTTCGACTTGCCGAACGAGAACGCTTTCGCGCCTCCCGACTGCATCTGCCGGAAGAGGAACAGGTAGAAGCCGATCAGCAGCAGCCACGGCAGGAAGCTCACGACCACGCTCAGGAGGTTCGGCTTCGCGTCCGTGCCGGTGATCGTCACGCCGCGCGCCGTGAGCTGGTCGATCTCCGCCTGCGAGTTCGCCACCGGCAGCTGGAGGCTGAACCGCTTGGCGGTCTTCTGGCCGATCACCGTGGCCTGCTTGAACGTGCCGGTGATGTTCTTCCCCGCCGACACGGTGACGTCCTTGATGTTGTTGGCCTGCAGCTGGGCGCGATACTCCGTGTAGTTGATGTCCGTCGTCGCCTCCGACCGTGGACCGGCCAGCTGGATCAGCACGACGGGAATCAACAGGATGAACACCCAGAACGAGAGCGTCTTGGAGAAGCGCCCCCAGTTGAAGCCCTTGTTGTTGTTCTTGTTGCCGTTCTTCGGCGACATTGGCACTGGCATCTACAGCAGGCTCGCGATGTATGGGATGTGCCGAAAGCTCTCGGCGTGATCCAGCCCGTATCCGACCAAAAACTCGTGCGGTGCGTCGAACCCCACGAACTTCGTATCGTACTTGAGCTCTTCGGCGATGTGCTTGTGCAACAGGGCGCAGATCTCCAGCGAACGCGGGTTCCGTGCCCGTAAAAGGTCCATTAACCGATTCAAAGTCCTGCCGGTGTCGACGATGTCTTCCACCAGCAGGATGTGCTTTCCCTCGAGCTTGGTTTCCGGATCGTACACCAGTCGGACGTTCCCGCTCGAGACGGTCGCGTCGCCGTAGCTCGACGCCACCAGGAAGTCTACGTGCAGCGGCCGGTTGATCTGCCGCACCAGATCGCTCAGAAAGATGAAGCTCCCCTTCAACAGCCCCAGCACCAGCAGATCGCCGTCGGGATACGCCGCCGTGATCTCCGCGCCGAGCTCGCGCACCCGCGTCGCGATCTCCGCCGCATCATAGACGACGCGGCGCAGCGTTCGTCCCTCGAGCCGCGGATCAGCCGTGGGCGCGCTCACAAACGTAGCGTCGAGTCGGTCGCCCGGACCGTGCGGTTGCCGCGTCGCTGCGGCGCACTCCTGGAATCCAGACGACTTCGCCCCCCTGCACGACTACGGGCCAGTCCTCCCGAACGCTCCCGGCGATCCGCGCGTCCGAGAGATACCGCGTCACCCGCCGTCGCCCCTGCCCCCGCGAGGGAGCCAATCGATCGCCCGCCCGCCAGCGGCGAACGACCGGCGACGGACCCGCCAGCTCGGCGCTCCACTCGTCGTTCGGCGCCGACTCTTGGTCCACTGTGAATCGGAAGCCACCCCACTCGAACGCCCCGGCGTCCGGAAGCGTCGCATCCTCGACGGGACGTGTGTGCAACCGGCCCAGCACCAGCTCGTCACGCACCGCCTCGAGCCGCCACCCGCCCGACAGCGGGATCGCGCCGCCGTGCGGCCTCTTCATTGTAAACGTCGCGCAGCGGGTAGTTCCGCGTCGGTCCAGTGCGAGCCCGACTCGTCCCGCCAGCGCACCCCACAGCGCTGCCAATGAACTCCGATCATAGTCCGCAAGTTCCGATGCGGCAACGACAAGCGTCTGATCGGCTACGCGTCGGTGCGGAACCGCGACGTCCACCAGCGCCTCGAGCTCGGCGCGCCAACGCGCCGCCCGCTCGCCGATCGACCACAGCGCGTCGTCGATCGACGAATCCACCGCGCGCAAGGCCGGAAGCAGCTCCAGTCGAACTCGGTTGCGCATGAACTCGAGCTGCGCATTACTCGGATCGTCCACCCACGCGAGCCCGCTCGCGTCCGCGTACCGCTGGAGCGCGGCCCGGCCGACGTCCAGGAGCGGGCGCAGGATCGGTCCCGGCGCCGCCAGCCCCGCCAGCCCCCGAGCACCGGCGCCACGCATGACCCGCAGGAGCACGGTTTCGATCTGATCGTCCCGCGTGTGCGCGGTGACGATGCGCGCACCGTGCGACGCGGCCACCCGGCGAAGGAAGCCATGACGCGCCGCGCGCCACATCGCCTCCAGCCCGTTGGACCGGTCGCCTCCCGTCGGCATGTGGCCGGTCACGACGCGCAGACCGCGTCGTCGGCCCTCGCGCCGCACGAGCGCCGCCGCTCGCGCCGAGTGCGGCCCCGTGGCATGATCGAAGGTGGCGACGGCGGCGATCCGATCCGGCGCTGCGATGGCCATCGCGTCCAGGAGGACCATCGAATCGAGCCCTCCCGAGACCGCGAGGACCAACGGCCGATCGGCGCCGAGCGCGCCCTCGCGCGCGCGCTCGACCACGTCGGGCTCCGTCTGGCATCGCATCGTATCAGTATACTGCCGGCCTCGCGCCCGACAAATGCGCTCCCTCTGGATCGACTTGGCGCCAGGGGCTATCTTCTTCGCGCCGCATCCGCACTCACGCTGCCTGGAGACTCGCTTGGAAACTCACGGCCCCCTCGGCACCCTCTGGGTCGGTCTCGGACTCTGCGCTTTCTACATTGCGCTCGTCTGGATCAACACCCTCCTCGGCTTCGTCCTGACGCCGCTGTTCATCGTCCCGGCCACCTGGCTCATGGACAAGGTGAAGGGCAAGGCTCCCGTGCGTGGCTGAACTGGCAGCACGGAAGGCAGCTCCATTCGAATCAGGGGACGCGCGCCGCCGGCTCGCGTCCCTTCCTTTTGTAGTGCGACGTGGCATCCGCCGCCTCGCGGCCGCGCTCACCTTCACGGTGAGCGCCACGGCGACGGCGCAGGGGCCCGCGCCGCGCCCCTGGCTGGACTGGCGGACGACGCAGACGGAGCACTTCGTGTTTCACTATCCGTCGGCGTATCGCGAGTGGACCCATGCGCTCGCCGGTCGGATGGAGTCGCTGCGCGATCAGGTGGCGGCTGTCGTCGGCTACGCGCCGCCCGGGCGAGTCCACGTCGTCGTCGACGATCCGATCAACGATCCGAACGGCTACGCGTTCACCACGCTCGATGCCCCGACCATCGTGCTGTGGCCCGTGTCCCCGGATCCGCGCTCGGAGATCGGCGACTACACGGTGTGGCAGGAGCTGCTGGCCACGCACGAGTTCGCGCACGTGGCACACCTCACGCGACCATCACGCAACCGATGGCAGCGTCTGATCCGCCGACTCTCGCCCGTTCCGCTCGGACCGATCGCCACGAAGGCGCCGCGGTGGGCGCTCGAGGGATACGCGACCTACGTCGAAGGGCGCGTGAGCGGCTCCGGGCGTCCCAATCACGCCTGGCGCGCCGCGATCCTGCGCCAGTTCGCGCTCGAGGGACGACTGCCGTCGTACGGTCAGCTCAACTCCACCAGCGGCTGGAAGTCCGGTGAGTTCGCGTATCTGGCGGGGTCCGCGTTCATCGAGTGGCTCGCACGCCGCGAGGGCGACTCGAGCGTCGTCGCGCTCTGGCGGCGCCTGACGTCGAAGACGGACCGCTCGTTCGAGTCCGCGTTCGCCGGGCTCTATGGAGGACCGCCGTCGGAGCTCTACGGAAAGTTCGTCGTCGAGCTCACCGCGGATGCGGTCGAGATCGCGCGAACGCTCCGTCGCCAGCAGCTCACGGAGGGTGCGCTCGTGCAGCGGCTCGTCCGCTCCACCGGTGATCCGGCGATCGCGCCCGACGGTCGCTTCGTCGCGCTGACCATCCGCAAGGAGAAGGCGCCCAGCGCGCTCGTGGTGTGGAGGACCGAGCCCGAGCCCGACACGCTCGCCGACGCGCGGCGCGCCAGCCAGC
Organism: Gemmatimonadaceae bacterium; assembly: GCA_035760455.1. Taxonomy (GTDB): domain Bacteria; phylum Gemmatimonadota; class Gemmatimonadetes; order Gemmatimonadales; family Gemmatimonadaceae; genus AG11. The sequence continues at coordinate 5,777 of DASTSX010000167.1, forward strand.
GGCGTCGCGATCCGGACGACGTCCCCGACCGATCGTTCTATCCACCGCCCAGGAAGATCGTCGCGACGCTCGTCGCGAGCGACGGCTATCCGTACGAGACGCCCCGGTGGTTCGCCGACAATCGCCGGCTGCTCGTGTCGCGCAACATGCCGGCACCCGACGGCACCTTCCGCCCCGACCTCTTCGTGTGGAGCGCGGAGGACGGGAGTCTCCAGCGCATCACCCGGCGCGCCGCCCTGCGTGACGCGGATCCGTCGAGCGACGGACGCTGGGCCGCCGCCGTGCGCTGCGAGCGCGGTTGGTGCGATCTGGTCCGCGTCGATCTCGCCACGCGCGAGGTGCGCGTGTTGCGCGCCGGCAGCGTCACTCGCAACTACTATCGCCCCCGCATCTCGAAGAAGACGGGCGAGATCGTCGTCGCCGAGCAGTTGGGCGACCGGTGGCGCATCGCGCGCGTGTCCGCCGCCGGCGACCTCCAGTACGCGGATCCCGACGACGGCGCCAATCGCTACGACGCGACCTACGAGGCCGACGGCGTCACCATCGTGACGACGGCCGAACGCGACGGGTTCGTCAACCTGGAACGCCTCCCGTCCGACGGAGGTGCCCCCATCGCGCTGACCCGCGTCACGGGCGCGGCGGTCGCCGCGGACATCGCACCCGATGGCGCGGTGTGGTTCCTCAATCTCCAGGCGTCCGGCTACGACTTGCGCCGCGTCCACCCGGACAGCGTGCGCATCGACACGCCGTTGCCGAGCGTCGTCGTCGGCGATACGCTCTCGAGCGTGCTCCCGCCGCGCCGGCGTGCGCGAGTGGACACCGCCGCGACGGTGCCCTCAGCGGCCACGGCGCGCGCGGAAGGGCGCTACTTCTTCGGTCCCACGCGGTTTCGCTACGTGCCGAGCGCCACCAGCGGGTTCGGTGGCACCACGACGACGCTGGCGATCGTTCGCTCCGACCCGGTGGGTCGGCTCGGCGTGCAACTCCTCGGCGCGGCGGGCACCGCGGCGCTTCCCGCGGGCGGCGCCATCACCATCACGTCGCGTGCGCGGCGCACCGCCGTCAACGTGAGCGGATGGTACTCTCGCGAGGCGCCGTCCAGGGAGCTTTCGGCCGCGCTCGATGCGGGGCTCGACCTCGTGCGCGGTGGCGGCGCGCTGCGACTCGATCGGCGTCGCACCCGCGCCAACGGAGAGCTCACCGGCTCCCTCGCCATTCTCGGCGAGGTGCAGCGCCCCACGTCGTTCGAAGAGGTCATCCGCCGATCGGCGGTCGCCACGTTCGGGGCCACGCTTCGGCAGATGGACGAGGACGTTCGCTACGTCATGGCGCTCGATGGACTGGGCGAGTACGGCATGACCGACGAGGGTCGCTACGCACGACAGCGCAGCGCGCTCCTCTTCGGCACCGCGAGAGCGGATCGGTCGCTCCTCACGGCACGCTTGGCCTATGGCACGGTCGGCGAGGGAGAGGGTGCGCTGCGCGAGCGCTACGTCGTGGGTGGCTTCAGATCGCCACTCATCGATCCCATCTACGATGCTCGGCGTGTCGAGGCTCCCGCGTATCCGCTCGGGAGCTCGCTGGGGACGACCTTCGCGAGCTACCGGCTCGGCATTCCGTTCGATCCGTTCGAAGCGTTCTACTCCGGCGTTACCACCGACTTCTTCCAGTCGCAGCTCCGGAGCTACGGGATCGAGCTGCGAGAGCGTGTGCCCGCCATCGCCGCGCTTGGCACGCCGGAAGTGAACGTCGTCACGGGATTCGCACGCGCGCAGGACGAGCCCGTGCGCGGGAAGTGGCGCTATTACGTGAGCCTCGCGCTGCGTCCCTGAGCGCGCATGGCCCGCCGTCTGCGGGCGGTGTGCGCTCTAGCGAGGGCTCATGTGGCGCCTCGTATATTATCGCCCTGCCGGAAGCTGCCCTGACGACGCGACCAGCTCCCGCCAGATCGACTCCGGCGCTGCTCGCCCTCAGCGCCTCCACGCTCCCTGGGAGGTTGCAGATGACACTTCACGGTGTCTCACGGCTTGCTCTCGCCATCGGCCTGCTCGCATTGCCCGCCGCCGCGAGCGCGCAGGCGTTCGCGCTCAACGAGGTCGGTACCTGCGCGCTGGCCCGCGCGTTCGCCGGAACC
>DASTSX010000168.1:0-7637 GCA_035760455.1 Gemmatimonadaceae bacterium
GTTGATCGTCAGCGCGTCTCGGCAGAGGGACCCCGCGACGGCTACGCAGATCCGATCGCCGCTGCGCGGCGTAGATCGGGCATCATGCCCCTCGCCGGCCGTCCCCTCCTGGGTCTCGCGCTCGTTCTCGTGCTCGCGCCGGGCGCGCGGGCGCAGAGCGCCGACACGTCACGCCGCGCGCTCGATACCGTACATGTCGTCGGACGGATCGACGACCTGATCGGCTCCGCGGCGTCGGCGTCCGAGGGGCGGATCGGGGCCGCGGAGCTTCGTCGGCGGCCGCTCGCGCGCGAGGGAGAGGTGCTCGAGACAGTGCCGGGGGTGATCGTCACCCAGCACTCGGGCGAGGGGAAGGCCAACCAGTACTTCGTCCGCGGCTTCAACCTCGATCACGGAACAGACTTCCGCACGAGCGTCGAGGGGATGCCCGTGAACATGCCGACGCACGGACATGGACAGGGCTACACCGATCTGGGCTTCCTCGTCCCGGAGCTGGTCGACCATCTGGAGTACCGGCTCGGCGTCCATCACGCCGCGCTCGGCGACTTCGCGAGCGCGGGCGGCGCCGACATCCATCTCGTGCGCACGCTCGATCGTCCGTTCGTGTCGCTGAGCGGTGGCGGGCACGGGCTGGCGCGCGTGGCGGGTGCGGGAGCGCGGCGCGTCGCGGCGGGCGACCTGCTCGTCGGCGGCGAGACGAAGATGTACGACGGGCCGTGGCTGCGCGCGCAGGCGCTGCGCAAGGCGAGCGGTCTGGCGCGATACTCGTGGTCGCGCGGTGCCTCGCGGTTCAGCGTGCTCGGTCTGGCGTATCGCAACCGGTGGAACGCCACCGACCAGATCGCGCTGCGCGCCGTCGACGCGGGCGCGCTGTCGCGATTCGGGCAGCTCGACTCGACGGCCGGCGGCGCCGCGCGACGCTACAGTTTCTCCGGCACGTGGAGCCACGTGGGTGATCGCTCGGTGCAGCGTCTCCAGCTGTTCGGCATCCGCTCCGACCTGCGGCTCCACTCGAACTTCACCTACTTCCTCGACGATCCGATCCGGGGCGATCAGTTCGAGCAGGTCGACCGGCGCACCGTGATCGGCGGCGGCGCGACGCATCGGCAGGCGGCGAGGGCGTTCGGCGTCGAGCATGCGCTCATGATCGGAGCGGAGTCGCGCGTCGACCTGATCGACGACCTCGGGCTGTACCGCACCGAGCGCCGGCGGCGGCTCGCCACGGTGCGCGAGGACCGCGTGCGGCAGAGCGGTACCGGGCTGTTCGTGGAAGCCGAGTCGCGATGGACGCCACAGTGGCGCAGCGTCGTCGGCGTGCGCGGCGACGCGTACTCCTTCGACGTCGCGAGCGACCGCGCCGAGAACTCGGGGCGCCGCGCCGCGGGGATCGTGAGCCCCAAGGCGTCGGTCGCCTTCGCACCGAGCGCATCGACCGAGCTCTATGCGAGCGGTGGGTTCGGCTTCCACAGCAACGACGCGCGCGGGACGGTGATCCGCATCGATCCCGCGAAGGGAGCGCCGGTCGCGCCGGCCGATCCGCTCGTGCGCTCGCGCGGCGCCGAGCTCGGCCTGCGACTGTCGCCGACGGCGGGCGCACGCACGACGCTCTCGGTGTGGACGCTCGCCCTGGCGAGCGAGCTGGTGTTCGTCGGCGACGCGGGGGGCACCGAAGCGTCGGCGGCGACGCGCCGGCACGGTGTCACGCTCGCGAGCTTCTGGCGACCGTCCGCGCGGCTCGGGCTGGACGGCGACGTGTCGTTGGCGCGGGCGCGGTTCACCGGCGTCGAGCCGCGCGCGTCGCGCATCCCGGGCGCGCTCGAGCGGGTCGTCGCGGCGGGTGCGTCGTGGAGCGCCGCCCCGGGTGAGCTCCGACGCGCATGGGACGGCGCGTTCGGTGGCGTCCGCGTCCGGCACTTCGGCGCCTATGCGCTCACCGAGGACGGCGGCGTGCGCGCGCGCCCCTCGACGCTGCTCTCCGCCGACGCCGGCTACCGGTTGGGCAGAGGCACGCGCCTCCAGCTCGCGGTGCTCAACGTCGCCAACGCCGCGGCGAACGACATCGAGTACTGGTACGCGTCGCGGCTCCCGGGTGAGGAAGTCGGCGTGGCAGGGGTGCACGCGCATCCGGTCGAGCCGACGCAATTGCGCGTCACGGTCGAGCGGCGGTTCTGAGCGACGGCTGTAGAAGAGGCACCGGTGCGCGCGGAGCCGCTCCCGGAGAGACCTGGTTCGCCCCGCGCCGTGCGCTCCCCACGCGCACACCCCGTTCCTTCCAGAGCGAGTACACGGCCGGGATCACGAGCAGGGTGAGCATCGTGCTCGTGACCATCCCGCCGATCATCGGCGCGCCGATGCGCTTCATCACGCTGGCGCCGGTTCCGCCACCCCAGAGGATGGGGAGCAGCCCGATGATCGTGGACGCCACGGTCATCATCATGGGTCGCACGCGCTCGACCGCGCCACGCATGACGGATTCGTACAGCTCCTGCAGCGTCGGCACGCGGTCCCCCGCGCGTGCCTCGGCCCACGCCTGATCGAGATACACGAGCATCACGACTCCCGTCTCGGCGGCGACGCCGGCGAGGGCGAGGAAGCCGATCGTCACGGCGACCGACCAGTTGTAGCCGAGTGCCCAAATGAACCAGATCCCGCCGACGAGCGTGAACGGGATGGAGAGCATGACGATCAGCGTCTCCACCACGCTCTTGAAGTTGAAGTACAGCAGGATGAACACGAGCGCGAGCGTCGCCGGCACGACGATCTGCATCTTCGCCTTCGCGCGCTCCATGTACTCGTACTGCCCGCTCCACTGCAGGGTGTATCCGGGCGGCAGCGTCACCTCGCGCTCCACCATCGCCCGCGCGTCGGCGACGTACCGCCCGACGTCCCGCTCACCGGGGTCGACGTACACCCACGCGGTCGGCTGCGCATCCTCGGTCCGCACTACCATGGGGCCGGCCACCTGGCGGATGGTCGCGACCTGGCCGAGCGGCACCTGCCCTGCGCCGCTCGAGAGCGCGGACGACGCCGCGGTCCGCTCGGCGCCCATGCCCCCCATGCCGGCGGTCGCGCCTCCGCCTGTCACCTCGTGGCTCATCGGGAGGAGCACCGACGCCAGGCGCTCGGGCGTGTCGCGCAGCTCCTGCGGATACCGCACGCGCACGCCGTAGCGCTCGCGCCCTTCGACGGTCTGCGTGATCGTCATGCCGCCGATGGCCGTCGCGATGACCGTCTGGATGTCGCCGACATTGAGCCCGTGGCGCGCCGCCGACGCGCGATCGATGTCGATGTCCAGGTAGTAGCCGCTCACGGCACGCTCGGCGAATGCGCTGCGGGTCCCGGGCACCATCTGCACCGAACGCTCGACCTCCTTGCCGATCCGCTCGAGCTCCGCGAGGTCCGGCCCGAAGATCTTGATACCCACCGCGGTCCGGATCCCGGTGGCGAGCATGTCGATGCGCCCCTTGATCGGCATCGTCCACGCGTTCGTCACACCGGGCAGGCGCACCGCCGAGTCCATCGCGGCGACGAGCCGCTCGTACGTCATCCCCGGCCGCCACTCGGACTTCGGCTTCAACACGATGGTCGTCTCCGCCATGTCGAGCCCCGCCGGATCGGTCGCGGTGTTCGCGCGTCCCGCCTTTCCCCAGACGCTCGCCACCTCGGGGAACGACGCGAGGATGGCGTCCTGCTGCCGAAGCAGCTCACGCGCGCGCGCGACGCTGATCCCCGGCAGGGTGGTGGGCATGTAGAGGATCGTCCCCTCCTCGAGCGGGGGCATGAACTCGCTGCCGATCCGCTGGAACGGGATCCAGGTGAGAATGAGCGCCACCGCCGAGGCGGTGATCACCGGCCACCGGTGCCCGAGCACCCAGCCGAGCACGGGACGGTAGACGCGGATCATCGCTCGGCTCAGCGGGTTCGCGCGCTCCTTGTAGATCCGGCCGCGAATGAAGAACCCCATGAGCACGGGGACGAGCGTGAGGCTGAGCAGGCTGGCCGCGGCCATCGCGAACGTCTTCGTGAGCGCCAGCGGCTTGAACAACCGCCCCTCCTGTCCCTCGAGGGTGAAGACGGGGATGAACGAGACCGTGATGATGAGCAGCGAGTAGAAGAGCGCCGGCCCCACCTCCTTCGCTGACGCGGCGACCACCTCCCATCGTTCGCGCGCGCTCAACGTCGACGTGTCCACGAAACGCGCCTCCGGCGGTGCTCGGCGCTCGAGGTGCTTGTGCATGTTCTCCACCATCACGATCGCCGCGTCGATCATCTCGCCGATCGCGATGGCGATGCCGCCGAGCGACATGATGTCGGCGCTGATGCCCATGGCGCGGAGCGTGATGAACGCGATCAGCACGCTGATCGGGAGCGTGACCACGGCGACGAGCGCGGAGCGGGCGTGCAGGAGGAACACGATGCAGATCAGGGCGACGATCACCGCCTCCTGCACCAACGTCACGCGCACGGTCGCGATCGAGCGGTCGATCAGATCGCTCCGGTCGTACGTCGGGCGGACGACGACGCCGGGCGGGAGCCCGCTCCGGACGGCGACGAGCTGTGTCTTGACGCGCTCGATGGTCGCCCGCGCGTTCTCGCCGAAGCGCATCACGACGATGCCGCCGACCGCATCGCCCCGACCGTCGAGATCCGTGATGCCGCGCCGGACGGCCGGTCCGATGGTCACGCGCCCCAGCTCGGCGACGCGCACCGGGGTGCCGGCGGCCGTCGCCGCGACGACGACGTTCTCGATGTCCGCGATGCTCTTCAGGTAGCCGAGCCCGCGGACCATGTACTCGCGCTCGGCCAGCTCCATGACCATGGCGCCGACGTCGCTGTTCGCGTTCTGGATCGCCCCCATCACCTGCGTGATCGACACGCCGTAGGCCAGCAGGCGGGCCGGGTCGAGGTCCACCTGGTACTGCTTCTCGAACCCGCCGACGCTCGCTACCTCCGCCACGCCGGGGACGGCCGTGAGCGCGTAGCGGAGGTACCAGTCCTGGACGCCTCGGAGCTGCGCGAGATCGAGCCGTCCGGTGGTGTCCTCGAGGGCGTACTGATAGACCCAGCCCAGCCCCGTCGCGTCGGGGCCGAGGGTGGGCGAGACGGACGCGGGCAGCCGCCCCTTGATCCCGCTCAGGTACTCGAGCACGCGCGTGCGCGCCCAGTAGAGGTCCGTCCCGTCCTCGAAGATCACGTAGACGAACGAGACGCCGAAGAAGGAGTAGCCGCGCACGGTCCGCGCACCGGGCACCTTCAGCATCTCGGCGGCGATCGGATAGGTGACCTGGTCCTCGACGATGCGCGGGGCCTGCTCGTTGTAGTCCGCCTGCACGATCACCTGCACGTCGGACAGATCGGGCAGCGCCTCGAGCGGAGTGCGCTGGATGGCGAGCACGCCCCCGATCACGGCCGCGGCGGTGAACAGCAGGACGAGCAGCTTGTTGCGGACCGACGCCTCGATGATGCGCTTCAGCATGGCTGGGCCCTCACGGCTTGGCCGGCACGCCGTGCGCCGAATGATCCTCCTTGGGCGCGACGTCGAGCGGCTTCGGGGGCGTCGTCAGCTCCATGCCGGGCATGTCGCCCATCCCGCCGAGCGCGGTGCCGAGGTTCGACTCGGCGTCCACGAGGAAGGTCGCCGACGCGACGACCGTCTCTCCCGCGGACACGCCGCGCAGGATCTCGATGCGGTCCTCGTACGACGCGCCGAGCGAGACCTCGCGTGGGCCGAGCGAGCCGCTCGCGTTGCGGACGAACACGATGCTGCGCTCGCCGGTGGAGAGCACCGCGGACCGCGGCACGGTGAGCGCCACGCGCGCGCCGCCCGTGATGCGGATGGTCGCGTACATCCCCGGCTTGAGCCGAAGATCCCGGTTCGGCAGCACGACGCGCACGCGCACCGTTCGCGTCTCGGGGTTCAACGTCGGGTAGACGTACGAGATGCGTCCCGTGCGACGCTCGCCCGGCAGCGCCTGGAACTCCGCGCGCACCGTCTGGCCGACGCGCACGCTGGCGAGGTCCTGCTCGTACACCTCTCCCTCCACCCACACGGCGCGGAGGTCCGCCACGCGGTACAACGCGTCGCCCGCCATGATCTTCTGGCCGACGAGGACGTTCTTCTCCAGAACGTGACCGCTCACCGGCGAGCGCAGCGTGAGGGTCTTGCGCACCGCCCCGGTGCGCTCGATCGCCGCAATCTCGCTTGCCGGGATATCCCAGTACGCGAGGCGCCGCCGCGCCGACGCGACGAGGTCGGCCGCGCGCTGCGCCGTGCCCGCGTCGGCGCCGGTCACGTCGCCCTGCAGCCGCTGCGCGAGCAGCAGCTCCTCCTGGGCCGACACGAGCATCGGCGAGTAGATCGTGAGCAGCGGCTGACCCTGCGCGACCGGCTGCCCGGTGGTGTTCACGTACAGACGCTCCACCCAGCCGTCGATCTTCGGCGCGATCGCGTGCACGCGCGACTCGTCGAAGGTGATCTGCCCGACGGTGCGCACCTCCCGGCTGATCGCGTCGCGCGTCGCCGTGGCGAAGGTGACGCCGATCCGGCGCGCGTCGGCGTCGGTGAGCGTGATGGCCTTGACGCCGGTGGTCGCACCGGCGGCGGCGTGGTCGTGCGCGGCGGACGCCGAGGTCGTGGCGTCGTCGTCGCGTGTGGCGAGGTACACGATGCCGATCGCGGCGAGCAGCACGGTCGGATACGCGGCGAGACGCAGGATGCGGACGTTCATCGGGTACCTCCCGCTCCGGCCGCGGTCGCCGGAGCCCGGTTCGGATCGAACAGCTCGCGGCCGATCAGCATCTCGAGCTCGGCCCACGCCTTTCCCTCGTCGGCCTCGAGCGTGTGGAGCGCCTGCCGGTATTCGTTCACCGTCATGCGGTCGTCGAGCAGCGTCATGAAGTCCACGCCTCCCACACGGTATGCAGCCATCGCGGACGCGACGGTGGCCTCGGCTTGCGGCAGCACCGTGGTGCGATAGAGCTTGGCGAGGGTGCGCGCGCGCGTGAGGCTCGCGTATGCCTCGCCGATCCGGCCGCGCGTTTCGGCGCGCATCGCGGCGACGTCGGCCTCCGCCATGCGCGTCATCGCCGCGGCTTCCTCGCGCATGCGCAGTTGCCGGTCGCGCGCGAACACGGGGAGCGAGGCGCCGAGCATCAGGCTGCCCATCCGCTCGGTGCCCATCTCGCTGCCGCGCTGCGCGTACTGCACGCCGACCTGGAGGTCGGGCCAGATCTCCTTGCGCGCGAGCCGCTGCGACGCCTCCGCGGCGCGCACCTCGTCCAGGCCGGCGCGGATCATCGGCCGGCCGGTGGCCGCGAGCGAGTCGAGCGCGTCCCGCGTCGGCAGCTCGTCGGGGAAGCGCGGCAGCGTGGCGCGTCCGACATCGCGCTCCGCGCCACGGTCGAGGAGCGCGTTGAGCTTCGCGACCATCGTCGCGCGCATCGCGTGCATGCGCAGCGTATCCTCGACCATGCGCGCGATCTCGACCTGCGCGCGCAGCACGTCGGCCTGCCGCCCCTCGCCGACGCGGTACATCGCCTGCGCGGTGCGCTCGATGTCCTGGAGCAGGCGGAGCGTCTCGCGCGCGACGTCGAGCTGACCGTCCGTGGCGTAGAGATCGTAGAACGCCATCGCCGCG